>NZ_CP029002.1:2491943-2803436 GCF_003073375.1 Lysinibacillus sp. 2017 | reverse complement strand
ATAACGTCGAAGGGTCTATTATTGAAGCAGAAGAAGGACATCTAATTACGGTTAAAGGGAAATCTGCCCATGCAATGGAACCTGAAAAAGGACGTAACGCGGCTGTTTACTTAGCGAAGTTTTTACAAACGGTATTAACGAGCGGACAAGATAAACAATTTGTTGATTTTTTAGTCACTGTTTTTGAGGGTGATCATTATGGTTCAGCATTGAAACTAAACTTTGAAGATGAAATGTCAGGACCAACTACTTTAAATCCTGGTATTATCACTTTTGATGAAAATGGTGCTTCTATAGAAGTGAGTATGCGCTACTCAGTAACTTATCCATTTGAAGAAAAAATCACAATGGCACAAGCTGAATTACAACATCATCAGGTCACTTTAGATGTAGCTGGTAATTCGACACCACACTATGTAAGTGAAGAAGATGATCTTATTCAAACATTGCTTGAAGTGTATCGTAAATATAGTGGGGACTTCTCAAAACCTTTATCTACAGGTGGCGGTACGTACGCGCGTGTCATGAAAAAAGGTGTGGCATTCGGTATGCTATTCCCAGGAGAACCTGATGTAGCACACCAAGCAGATGAATTTGTCGTAATTGAAAATTTAGTGAAAGCAGCTGCTATTTATGCAGAAGCAATCGTGAAATTAGCAAGCAAATAACACATAAAGGATGGTTAAAATGGGCTATAGTTTATTAAATGATCAAATCGTTAAAGATGAAGAAATCGTTGTAGATAAAGAAGACCGTGGTTATCAGTTTGGTGACGGTGTATACGAAGTTGTTAAAGTATACAATGGAGAGTTATTTACAGCTAAAGAACATATCGACCGTTTTTATGCGAGTGCTGAAAAAATTCGAATTACGATTCCTTATACGAAAGATAAATTACATCAATTAATTCATCGATTAGTGGAAGCCAATCAAGTAGATACAGGACATGTTTATTTCCAAATCACACGCGGTACGTCACCTCGTAATCACATTTTTCCTGGGGATGATGTGTTGCCTGTATTAACAGGAAATACAAAAGAAAATCCACGACCTGTACAAAATTTTGAAAACGGCGTAAAGGCAACATTCGTTGAGGATATTCGTTGGTTACGTTGCGATATTAAATCATTAAATTTACTAGGTGCAGTTTTAGCGAAGCAAGAAGCACATGAGAAAGGTTGCTATGAAGCGATTTTACATCGCGCGGAAACAGTAACGGAAGGCTCAGCTTCTAACATTTATGGTATTAAAGACGGCGTTCTATATACACATCCGGCAGATAATTTTATTTTAAATGGAATTACACGTCAAGTGATTCTAAAGTGTGCTGAGGAAATTGGTATGTCTGTAAAAGAAGAAGCATTTACTAAAGAGCAACTCCTTATGATGGACGAAGCGATTGTTTCTTCAACGACATCTGAAGTGACACCAATTATTGATATTGACGGCACAATTGTTGGCGGCGGAACACCAGGTGAATGGACACGTAAATTACAAGCACAATTCGAAACAAAAATTCCTAAAGGGATTCGTGCTTAAACTCATTTAACCATATAGATTTGAAGAGATGTGTTGTATGTTTTTACGTACAACACATCTTTTTGTATATAATTGAGACTTTACAGTAATTCCTTCTCTATTTTTTTTTGTTAATAACCTGTAAAATAGAATTTAATGACAACTAGGAATTAGTTTAGGGAGAAGATAAAATGGCTCAGCTCTTAAAAATACAAGATTATATTTCACGCTATCAGATAGATTTAGCGCGCTATCCTACTCAATTTATACGTTTAAAGCAAAATCAGTGGGAACGCGTCAAACATCAATGGCAAACCGGAGAAGTAATTGAACAATGGGAACACTTAGAAGGAGATGAGATTCAAGAGGATAAAAAGCCGTCGATTTTCCAAAAGTTCTTTCCGTTTAAAAAAGAAAAAGAAGAAATTATAGAAGAATTTGAAGATATTGAACAAGTGAAAATCTCAAATGATTGGGCAATAGAAGAATCCATTCCAGAAGAAGATACAACGCTATTTTTTGAACCAAATATGGTGTACGCTCCAAAAACAATGGAAGAGCTAAAGAAAATGTTTATCGATCAATTTTTCCATTTTCAAATGAAATGGGCAAGTTCAACGCTCCGCGAAAGATCATATGTCGATCCAAAATATATGCGTGATCCATTCCTTCGAGCAATTCTTCAAACATTACCAGACAATTATTTAGTTTTTTACTTTCCAATTATTCGTGTCAAAAAAGCACCAATCGAATTAGATATTATGATTATGACGCCTACAGATTGTCTGTGTATTACCGTTTTAGAGCAAGAAGATCAAGCTGTTTACATTGCGAACAGTGATCGATTTTGGGTAAAAAAAGTAGGGAAGGCTGAGAAAAAGGTACTTAGTCCACTTATTCAACTCAACCGTATGGAAAAAGTGATTGAACAATTATTTGTTCAAAATGGAATTGAAATGCCAATCCGCAAAATCTTATTAACACGAAACGGCTATATTGATTATCCAGGTAATATGTATGGTGTTCAATTTGTTGATAAACGAAAATTCCCAGAATGGATGCAACAATTAAAACACTCTGTATCGCCAATGAAGCATATGCAAATTCGAGCTGCACAAGCCGTGTTAAGTAATGTACAAACAACATCATTCCATCGTGATATTTGGAATACCGATACGGCAAAGAAGGAAGATTAGTTTTTGAAATTACATTTTATCATTAATCCATCTGCGGGAAATGGACGCGGTAAAAAGATTTGGCTACAATTCGAACAACAATTAACAATTCCATATGAAGTACATTGGACAGAGTATGCGGGTCATACGGTAGAAATCGCACAGCAAATTGCAGGTCAAGCAACTGAAAAAAATCCAGCATGTCTCATCGCAATTGGTGGAGATGGTACGATTCATGAAGTGGTAAACGGTGCAGCACTTTATGAAAATGTGTATATTGGAGCAATATCAGCAGGCTCGGGTAATGATTTTAAACGAGGGTTTGCAACTTTTGAAAATGCAAAGCAAATCGAACAGTTTTTCACATTTATTGATGCTACGTCGCATGATTACGGTATTGCACAGTTTAACGGTCAGTCAAAATTTTTTGTGAATAACTTCGGTGTAGGCTTTGATGCATTAGTAGCGATTACAGCAAATGAATCCAAATTAAAAAATTCATTAAATCGTTTCAAGTTAGGGAAATTAAGTTATCCTTATTTTGTTATTTTGGCACTCTTTACATTTAAACCGTTCCGTTTAACTGTTACGCAAGATGGTCAACAAAAGGTAGTGGATAATGTATGGTTTACAACAATTAGTAATCAGCCCTATTTTGGCGGTGGCATGAATTTATCGCCAACTTCGAATACATCAGACGGGGAGTTAGAGGTAACGGTAGTTTCGAATTTATCGAAGTGGAAGTTGTTATTTCTATTTGGTAGTGTATTTTTTGCTAAGCATACGAAATTAAAAGAAGTTAATCAGTTTTCTTGTAAAGACATTACATTAGTTCTCGATGAACGAATGGCGGTACATGCGGATGGTGAAAAGCAACTGGTCAATGACAAGCATACCGAAATTTATTTGACAACGAAAAGAAACGGTTGGAAATTAGCAAAATAACAGCAAAACGTTCTTGTTTACGCTATAATATGGGGAATGTACACAATAGAAATGAGGATATAGTAGTGAGATTAAAACATAAACCTTGGGCACCAGAATACATTGGGGCACATCCAGATGTCATTATTCCAAACCCAGAAAACTATAAAGGCAAGTGGAATGAAGTTTTTGGTAACGACAATCCAGTTCATATCGAAGTAGGTACGGGTAAAGGTCAATTCGTTATTGGAATGGCTTTACAAAATCCAGATATTAACTATATCGGTATTGAATTATTTGATAGCGTCATCGTTTGCGCATTAGAAAAAATTGAAGCGGCCAATAAGCCTGCAAATTTACGTCTATTAAAAATTAACGGCGCAAAATTAGAAGAATATTTTGCGAAAGGTGACGTAAACCGCGTGTATTTGAACTTTTCAGATCCATGGCCAAAAACGCGTCACGCGAAACGCCGCTTAACTCATGGCGGTTTCTTGAAAGTCTATGAAAATGTTTTAGTCGATAACGGCGAAATCCATTTTAAAACGGATAACCGTGGTCTATTTGAATATTCTTTAGTAAGTATGAATGAATATGGCATGGCACTAAAATATGTATCTCTTGATTTACATGTAAACATGCCAGAAGATAACATCATGACTGAGTACGAAGAGAGATTTTCGAAATTAGGTCAGCCGATTTATCGATTAGAATGTCAATTTGTAAAATCAAAATAGTTTGTAGTGAAGGGGAGATTTGGGATGGATCGTTACGTATTTCACAACATGACTTTAACTTGGTTGGATGGTGGCATCACAGCACTGGATGGCGGGGCAATGTTTGGGGTAGTGCCAAAAGCACTGTGGTCACGCAAATATCCAGTCAATGAGTTTAATCAAATTGAGCTACCATGTGAGCCAATGTTAGTTCAATACGAAGGTAAAAATTATTTAATCGATTCTGGTGTGGGAGCTGGAAAATTAAATGAAAAGCAACTTCGTAATTTTGGGGTATCTGAACAATCAACAATCGAAAAAAGCTTAGCTGAACTTGGGCTTACGCCAAGCGATATCGATGCAATTTTAATGACGCATCTGCATTTTGATCATGCGGGTGGCTTAACGAAGTGGGAAGATGATAAGCTTGTACCAGTGTTCCCTAAAGCAGTTATTTACACAACAAAAACCGAGTGGGATGAAATGCAAAATCCAAACATCCGCTCCAAAAATACGTATTGGAAAGAAAACTGGGAGCCGATTCAACATTTAGTGAAGCCCTTTGAAGGTGAGCTAGAAGTGGTGCCAGGTTTGAAAATGATTCATACAGGTGGTCATAGTGACGGTCATTCGGTTATACGCATCGAGCAAAATGGAGAAGTGTTGCTACATATGGCAGATATTATGCCAACACATGCGCATCAAAATCCGTTATGGGTGCTTGCGTATGATGATTATCCTATGACAAGTATTTTTGCAAAAGAGAAGTTAGTAAAAGAAGCCCTTGAAAATAGCTATCGCTTTATTTTTTATCATGATGCTTATTACCGCATGATTCAGTGGGGTGCTGATGGTAAAGAGGTTATTGATAAGTTAGAGCGTTCTAAACAAAATTTAATTCCTTATAATTTATAAAGTGGTCCTTCAATCAGTGGAGGTACTAACCGATTGTTAGTTGAAACAATCGCAATAAAAATGAAAACACCTGAAGGCAGAAGCTTTCAGGTGTTTTCTGTATTTTAAACTTGTTGAATATCTATAATTGCGCCAGAGCGTGCATCTGCTGCGAATTCATAGTTTTCTATTTCTCCATCCAATGTGCGAGAAATACCGCCACGATATACAGGTGTTTCTGTAAAACCGTTGCTAAAGTTTTCAGTCTTCATATAAATCCATGAACCATCAATTGGTGCTTGTTTTCTAAATTCATCTTTAATACTGTTTAAAATATTGTTTGGAGATGCATACGGTGAAACGCGTTCACTCATTTCTTTCACGACGATTGCTGCTGCAACGCCTGTTACTACGCCTAATGCAAAATCTTTCATGTTCATTATGAAATCCCCCTTAAAAATATCGGCTAATCTTACTTTATCATACTCCGAAATCACTGTACAAAAAAATAGAAGGTTCGAAAGTCGAAATACTATTCAAAATATATGTTATAATAAAAAAAATCTAAATTTTGAGGTGTCACAAATGAATCAAGATACATTAGCACTTTTTAAAACATTAACAGAATTACCAGGTGCTCCAGGTAATGAACGTGCAGTAAGAAACTTCATGCGTTCAGAATTAGAAAAATATTCAGATGAAATGATTCAAGATAATTTAGGCGGAGTCTTTGGTGTACGTAAAGCAGCAGATGCAAATGCTCCAAAAATTTTAGTTGCAGGTCATATGGATGAAGTTGCTTTTATGGTCACTTCAATCACAGATAACGGGATGATTCGCTTCCAAACACTTGGTGGCTGGTGGAACCAAGTTATGTTAGCTCAACGCGTGACGGTGTATGCAAAAGACCGCGAGATTCCTGGTGTTATCGCATCGATTCCTCCTCATCTATTAACAGATGCTGAGCGTTCAAAACCGATGGACATTAAAAATATGTTAATCGATATCGGCGCGGATTCTAAAGAAGATGCAATGAACTTAGGCATTCGCCCAGGCCAATCAATTATCCCAGTTTGCCCATTCACACCAATGGCAAATCCAAAAAAAATTATGGCGAAAGCTTGGGATAACCGTTACGGCTGTGGTTTAGCGATAGAATTATTAAAAGAATTACATGGCAAAGAAGTAAAAAGCCACATATATTCAGGCGCTAACGTAATGGAAGAGGTTGGTTTACGCGGTGCTGCTGTTTCAGCAAACATGATTAAGCCAGACCTATTCTTCGCATTAGATGCTTCTCCAGCCAATGATACTTCTGGAGATAAATCGCAATTTGGTCAATTAGGTAATGGACCATTACTTCGAATTTTTGATCGTACAATGGTAACACACCGTGGTATGCGTGAGTTTATTTTAGATACAGCAGAAACGAACAATATTCCGTATCAATATTTTGTTTCACCAGGTGGTACAGACGCAGGTCGCGTGCATACGCAAAACGACGGTATTCCTTCAGCGGTTATCGGTATTTGTTCTCGCTATATCCATACAGCGGCTTCAATGATTCATGTGGATGACTACGCAGCAGCAAAAGAATTATTAGTGAAATTAATTCAATCAGCAGATCAATCAACAATTGATTCAATTCGCGCTAACGTATAAAAAAATCCAAATTTGTTTTATAATACAAGAGTGTGGTCCTGCACATTCTTGTATTTTTTTGTTTGAAAGAAGAAAACACAGGGAGATGAAGAAATGAAAATTGCAGTAGGGACAAAAAATAAGGCCAAAGTTGGAGCAATTGAGGCCATCGTTAAACAATATTTTCCCGAAGTAGAAATAGAAAGTATTAATGTTGCATCGGACGTATCGATTCAACCCTTTTCAAATGAGGAAACTAGAAAAGGCGCAATCAATCGTGCGCTTAATACATTAACGCAAACGCATGCCGATTTATCATTTGGATTAGAAGGTGGCGTGGATGAAATTGACGGTACGATGTATTGCTGCAATTGGGGCGCTGTTGCATTGAAAGATGGTACAGTCTTTTCAAGTTCAGGTGCACAATTTGCTTTACCAGAAGTAATTGCCGAACAGTTACGTGTAGGTAAGGAACTTGGACCAGTGATGGACATCTATACAAATACTGAAAACATTCGTCAACATCAAGGGGCAATCGGTATTTTTACAAGTGGATTAATTGATCGACAAGAAATGTTTGAGCACATCGTGAAGCTATTAGTAGGACAACTATTATTTAAATTTAATAAAGAGTCTAACGAATGAAACAATCATTAACATTAATTGCTATTAATATAAAACATTATGATGAAAAAATAGTTAGAAGAGAGGGGAAATAATGAATCGAACTTGGATTCATGCTTTGTTATTAACGGGAGTAATCCTTGTTTTAGCAGGCTGTGGCCTGACAGTGGAAGAGCAGGCAACAAGTGGCATAAGCAAAGCTCAAACTGTTTTTAGTAGTGAGCCAGCAGTATCGAATAAATCAATTGGCAATATACAGCTATACCTTCCAAAGGGATATGGTATGGAAAAAGGAATTGATAAATCGAATTACACACTAATCGATGGAAAAGACTCGTATATTTTATTCGTCAATCCTAACGAAACAATGGAAAGCCGATTGCACTATACGATTCTAAAAGAAGATCCTAGTAGTGAAGTTCTACAAGAAAAGACATATGAAGCAGATGATATTTTTGGCTTTTCAGCAATAGTTAGGCAGCCAGAAGAAAAATACCAACTTGTTGTAAATGTTGGTGGCGTGAAGCTTACGACTATTTCAGAAGGTAAAAAAATCGATGAGAAATTGCAACAAATGATGAAAGTTGTAAAAAGTGTTCGAGTAATTGATGAACAGAAGTAGTTATCAAGGCAATTCAACTATTTTTTTGATACAATAAACAGTATGAAAGCAATCGATAAACGGTTCACTTTAGTGAGCCGTTTTCTATTGTAAGTTAAAGGAGTGATTGAATGGAATCCATACAATTAGTTGCAAAGCTTAAAGAAAAATTAGGGGAAGCAAACTACACATTCACATTCGATGAGAAATACGATAAATTACGTCTTGATCATAAAGTTTTAGGACGAGGTATGGACATTTCGTTACCGGGAATTTTAACGAAGTATGAATCGAAAAAAGAAAAAGCGATTGATGAAATTATTTATACAATCGAGCAGACTTTCTTAGCAATGGAACGTGAGCATAAAGAAGGTTTCAATGGTTTAGTGAATGTTTATCCTGTAATTCGTTCAACTTCATTTCCAAAAAAATCAAATGAGGGACACGCATTTGTTGTATCGGATCATACAGCAGAAACGCGTATTTATTACGCACTTGATTTAGGCACGACATTTCGCTTAATCGATGAATCGATGCTGGCTATATTAAAAGTTACAGCTGAACAAGTACGTGAAGCATCACGCTTTTCTGTCAAAAAATTGCCGACTTCTGTCAAACGTGATGAAGTTTCGGGCAATATGTATTACTTTTTAAATCATAATGATGGTTATGATGCGAGCCGTATTTTAAATGAAAGCTTTTTGAAAGAAATGGAAAGCCAAATTGAAGGTGAAATGACTGTATCTGTACCGCATCAAGATGTACTAATTATTGGTGATATTCGCAACGAAGTAGGGTATGATGTATTAGCACAGATGACGATGCATTTCTTTACAGTTGGAGCTGTACCGATTACATCATTGTCATTCGTTTATGAAAATGGTCATTTAGAACCGATATTTATTTTAGCTAAAAACAAAGTCAAAAAGGAGCAAGAAGATTCATGAAAGTAGCTTATAACAAAGAACATGTAGGAGATGTCCTATTAGTACAATTAGCAATGGAAGCAATCGTAAAAACACAAATGGAACGTGTAGGCGATTTAGCCATCTTAAAAGAAGAAGCAACAGGTGAAGTAAAAGCCTTCAACCTTTTTAATGCTAGTAAGTATATCGAGCTTGACGTTACAGGTAATGTTGAAGTAACGCCTGAATTAGTAGAAAAATTAGAAGCTGCCATTCAAGCAAATGATGCTGAAATTTCATTAGAAGTAGATTTCTCACCGAAATTTGTCGTAGGGTATGTTGAATCAAAAGATAAACATCCAAATGCAGATAAATTAAGCGTATGTAAAGTAAACGTAGGTGACGAAACAGTACAAATCGTATGTGGTGCACCAAATGTTGATGCTGGTCAAAAAGTCGTTGTGGCCAAAATCGGCGCGGTTATGCCATCAGGTTTATTAATTAAAGAAGGAAACTTACGTGGTGAAGATTCATTCGGTATGCTTTGCTCAGCTCGTGAACTAGCAATTCCTGGTGCTCCAGAAGTAAAAGGAATTTTAGTTTTAGACGAATCAGCTGTTGTAGGTAGTCCATTTGAAATTCCATCTCGTTAATTTGTAGATAAGTCAGTCAAGGAGCTTAGGTCTCTTTGGCTGACTTTTTATTATGTCGAAAAACATCTGTTCGAATGCGCAAATTGCAGGTTAAATATGATATGCTTTGAGGGTATACGTATTTATGTGTATGTGTAAAGACCACTACAAATTCATAGTTGTAGGGCAATGTTTTTTAAGAAAGAAGTGACGATAATGAGCTGGATAAAAAATAAATTTAATAAACTATTTAATGAAGACCCTAATGAAATGTACGAAGAAAATAAGCAAGAGTATTATAACGAAGACCATCAAGAGGACAATGATAATAATCAGCTACAACAGCATTATGAACGTCCAACGGCTATTCACAATGTACCCCAGGAAAAAAATAAAACATTTCGTTTTCCTTTAATAGATGATTTTAATGATGAAGAACCAAATCGACCTGTAGTAGAGCCAACTTCGACACGTTTTTATGAGGAAGAAAGTGAAACATTAAAGCTACCAGATTACTTACAAAAACCAGTACCAGCTCCGAATTATGAAGGGGAAGTTTCAGGTATTCGTGATCTTTTAGAGCGTCGTCGTAAAGGACGTGGGTATTCAAATGTTATTCGAAGTGATAATGATTATTCCCATAAAGTCGTTGTTTCAAAAGAAGAAAAGGAAATTTTAACGCAAAATCCAATGCGTGAAGAGAGTAAAGTAAATCAAGAGTTTATCAATCCATTAGCAAATCGAAAACGCTTTGTGCCAACGGAAGTGCCTTCACCTGTCCATGGATTTATGAAACCAACACCGATTGAAAAATTAATGGAAAAACAACATGATTCTATACAAGAAGAACCTAGTGTGAAAGAACAAGAGGTCGATGCACCTGTTCATTTAACAGGCCAACAGCTTGTTGACGATTCCATTCAGGAAAATAAAGAGCCAGTTGAAACTATAATGTTACACCAAGAACCAATAGAGCCTATAGCGGAAATAAGTGAACAATTGGAAGAGACAACGAGCATAGCTGATACGCAACCAATTGTTGAACCAATCTCATTTGAACTAGATGAAGAGGAAGTTAATTCTGAAGTAGCAATGACCACTCCCTATTTTGAAAATGTAGAAACGCCAGTTATTTTAGCACAAGAAAAAGAAGTAGAAGAGGGTCAAGTAATCCAACTTGAAACGCAAGCAGTAGAGGCTGATAGAGAACCAACGCCAGCAGAAATTTTAAATGATGTGCAAGTAAAGCATGTAACCATTGAAAATTCAACAATTCATATTGGTCAATTGAACGTAGAGCAAATGCCACAAGTAGAGCAACCAAACGTGCAAGATCAACAAAATGAACCTGAGCAGCTACAACCTAATAATACAGGTAGTCGCATACCATTTAATGTTGTCATGCTGAAATCGGATAAAGAGAAAATGTTGACGAAAAAATATGTAAATGAGCAATTAGAGCAATCGGAACAACCGATGATGTCAGTAGAGGAGTCACCGATTGAAGTAGAAGGTGAAATTACTTCAATACAAGTGACAGTAAACGCTTCGAATGAACTGCAATTCCATGAAAATGATCATCTTACATCTGAAAAAGTAGAAGAAACGTTATATGAAGAAAATGCTCATCCAGCAAATGATGTTGAAATTACCGAGCAACTAGTCGAAATGGAATCAGTTGAAAAAGAACCTATAAAATTCACAATAACTGCACCTGAAAAAACTCCAGATATTCCAGTAATGGAACAATTGGATGAACAACCAGTACAATCTGAAGTTGCAGTAGGAACTTTAGAACGCGAGGAAATTATTGAAGAAGCTGAGCCATATGTTGAAGAAATAATGGAAGTAGAACCATTGGATGTCGTTGAACAAATTGAACAAGCAGAAGTAGTAGCAAATCAGGAGCCATTGCCAATGATTGAAACTGAAGTGATGGATGAACAAGTCATTGAATCGGTTTCTGAAAAGTCGAAGGAACAACAAGCTCCTGAAATGTTAGTTGAACAACCAGAAACGCTTAATCAAGAAGATTTACCAGTTGTTGAATCAGAACAGCCAGTGAAAAAACGAATACCATATGTGAAACCACCTCTTGAATATTTAGCACCTCCAGAGGAAATGGTAGAAGACCGTGACTGGATGGATGAACAAGGTGAAAATTTAGTCGAAACACTTTCCTACTTCCAAATTCAGGCACAAATTGAATCTATCGTACAAGGTCCAGCTGTAACACAATTTGAAATAACTGTAGGACATGGTACAAAGGTAAGTAAAGTACGAAACCTAGCTGACGATATTAAGTTATCACTTGCGGCAAAAGACATTCGAATCGATGCACCAATTCCTGGGAAACGTTCGATTGGGATTGAAATTCCAAATCGTATTTCAAGATCGGTTCGCTTATCTGAAGTTACCGATTCCGAATCATTCCGTAATTCAGATTCGCCATTAGAAGCTGCTTTAGGATTAGATTTAACGGGTAAACCAGTTACAATTGATTTACGAAAAATGCCGCATGGGTTAATTGCTGGTGCAACGGGTTCAGGGAAATCAGTGTGTATTAACTCTATTTTAGTAAGTCTATTATATAAGTCTGATCCAAATGAATTGAAATTGATGCTAATTGACCCAAAAATGGTTGAATTGGCACCATTTAATAACATTCCGCACTTAGTCAGCCCAGTAATTACAGATGTAAAGGCAGCAACAGCCGCTTTAAAATGGGCTGTAGAAGAAATGGAAAGACGTTATCAATTATTTATGCATAGCGGTGCCCGTAAAATCGAAGCGTATAATAAAATGTGTGATGAAAACGGCATGTATGCACAAAAATTACCTTACTTATTAATTGTTATTGATGAGTTAGCAGATTTAATGATGATGTCTCCGCAAGATGTAGAGGATAGCATTGTCCGAATTACTCAAAAAGCACGTGCAGCAGGCATCCATTTAATCGTAGCAACACAACGTCCGTCAGTAGATGTAATTACAGGACTTATTAAATCAAATATCCCAACACGTATCGCATTTTCTGTGTCATCGCAAATCGATTCACGTACAATTTTAGATTCGCAAGGCGCAGAACGCTTGCTTGGTAAAGGAGATATGCTATATTTAGGAAATGGTATGTCCGCACCAACTCGTATTCAAGGAACATTCGTAACGGATGATGAAATTGAAGAAATCATTGAATTTGTTCGTGAACAAGGAGAGCCTGAATATATATTTAAGCAAGAAGAGTTACTTAAACGCACAGAAGCCGCCGAAGAACAAGATGAATTATTTGAAGAAGTATGCCGATTTGTATTTGAACAAGGATCTGCATCAACTTCTTTATTACAACGACGTTATCATATTGGGTATAATCGTGCGGCAAGACTAATTGACATGTTAGAGCGAGAAGGTTACGTTTCCGAGCCAAAAGGTAGTAAACCGAGAGATGTTTTCATTACGGAAGCGGATTTATCTATTCAATTTGGGGACTAAAGAACTAATTAACTAGACAATTTTAATTTTTAGAATTGTTGTTCAATTATCGTTCCGTGTATTTAGTGCTATAATGTAGGCATACTTTTAATCAATAATTCATTACCTCAATCAGCAGATTTTTACTATCTATTGAATGAAGTTAATGGCCCCGGAAACGGCATGAATTTGGTGACGAATTTTTTGTACAAGGCAATACCGAATCTAAAGTTAGGTTGACCGTGGGAAATTGATAAGATTTGATAATTCAATGGGGTCTTTGCATCCTAGGAGGGTTTTAACAATAATGACACGCTATCATTTTACAGGTATTAAAGGTTCAGGCATGAGTTCGCTTGCACAGATTTTATTTGATTCTGGAGAGTATGTGCAAGGTTCAGATGTCGACACATATTATTTTACTGAGCAACCTTTGCGTGACCGAAAAATTGAAATTTTTACATTTGATGAAAACAACATACAACCAGGCTTAACAATTATTGCAGGGAATGCATTTCCTGATGAGCACCCTGAATTAGTGCGTGCGCGTGAATTAGGCTTAGAAATTATTCGCTATCACAAGTTTTTAGGAGATTATATTAAACGCTATACATCGATCGCCATTACAGGTGCACATGGTAAAACCTCAACAACAGGTTTAATGAGTCATGTAATTGGCGGTTATATGCCGACATCATTTTTAATCGGTGATGGAACTGGCGCAGGAAAATCTGATGCCTCATACTTCGTTATGGAAGCTTGTGAATACCGTCGACACTTTTTAGCATATCATCCGGATTATGCGGTGATGACAAATATCGATTTCGATCACCCAGATTACTTTACAGATATTGAGGACGTATATAGTGCGTTCCAATCGTTGGCATTACAAGTAAATAAAGCGATTATCGCATGTGGTGACGATGAGCAATTACAAAGAATTCAAGCAAACGTACCTGTTGTATATTACGGGTTTGGACAAGAAAATGATTTTGCCGCTCGTAATATCGTAAAAACAACAGAAGGTACTGAGTTTGAAGTTTATGTACGCAACGAATTTTATAGCAAGTTCTTTATTCCATTATTCGGCGATCATACGGTATTAAATTCATTAGCGGTTATTTCTCTTTGCCATTATGAAGGAATTCCAGCAAACTTAATTCAAGAACGCTTAACTACGTATGGTGGCGTGAAACGTCGCTTTACTGAATCGAAAATTGGAGATGTTGTCATTGTCGATGATTATGCACATCATCCAACTGAAATTGCCGCGACATTACAATCAGCTCGTCAAAAATATCCAGACCGTGAAGTAGTTGCGATTTTCCAACCACACACATTCACTCGTACAAAGGCATTTTTACAAGATTTTGCGAATAGCTTAAGTGCTGCAGATGCTACGTATTTATGTGATATTTTCGGATCAGCACGTGAAAAAAAAGGAGAACTTTCAATTCAAGATTTAAGTACATTAATCGAAGGTTGTGAAGTTTTACAGTTTGAAACGATTGACCATCTGAAAAAACATAAAAATGCAGTATTCTTATTCATGGGTGCTGGTGATATTCATAAATATCAAGATGCTTTTGAAAAATTATTAAATAATGAGGAAACAGCTTAATCCGTAACGGATAAGCTGTTTTTCTTTAGCAAATAAGAAACGATAACTTTTCAAGGGAATTGACATAAAAAAGACATCACTTTGCATTATTTTGGCGCGAATGCTGTTTTTCTAAAAATAAGAATACATAATACGAGAATATGTTTTATTCAAATGGTGATTGGGAATTATGTAAATATGGACAAAAATGTAATTCTATTTTTTAAAAGGAATGTACAATTTTATGTCGAATAGTTAAAATTGAACTAGATAGAGGAGGGCATTAAATGGAAGTAGTACTTTATATTGCGGCTTTAATTGCAGCAATCGGATTTCTAGTGTTATGCGTAAGTATTGGGATGACACTGTTTTCGTTAAAGAATACATTAAATTCTATCGCAGGAACAGTTGCAGGTATTGAAGGTCAAATGGAAGGCATCACGCGTGAAACGACTACACTTTTAACGAAAACAAATTCATTAGCAGATGACATTTCGGATAAATCAGAAAAGTTAAATTCTGTTGTACATGCAGTAAAAGGAGTTGGGGATTCGATGAACAGCTTAAACGCTTCTGTTCAACGCATCACATCATCAATTTCAACAGAAGTGCATAAAAACGAAGATAAAATTGCGCAAGTTGTTCAATGGAGTAATGTTGCAATGGGCATTGCAGATCAATGGAAGCAACGAAAACCTATCAATCAAGAAGATGTGATTTACACAAGTACAAATACAAATGAAACACCACCAAACATGGAAACAAAATCGAAATTTGGTTTCTTAAAACGAAATAAAGGCTAAACAGTTATTATTAAGGGGGAGCTATTTATGGCAGAAAAGATAGTAACAGTTCAATCACCTCAAGATTTTACACAAATTGATAAATCGATTTATGGAGAGGATAGCGTTCAAATGAAAGATTTTGTCATCGGCGCTTTAGTGGGCGGAATTGTAGGGGCAGCAGCGGCATTGTTACTTGCGCCAAAAGCTGGCAGTGAATTACGTAATGATGTTGCTGTTCAAGCAGTAACATTAAAAGAAAAGGGCGCTGAGTTGTCAGAAACTGCAAAGGAAAAAACAACCCAATTGTCCAACCAATTAAAAGAGCAATCGGTAACTTTAGTTGGTAAAGTAAAGGCAAAAACAGCTAAGCAGCCACCTGCTTATGATGATGGTACGGTTTCTTCAGAAGGTGAAGAACCATTAGAGGATGTTTTTAAAGAAGCAGCAGAAGACGTAGCAGTTGCTGTAGAACAAGTAGAACAAGTAGATGAAGATGTAACAAATTCTACACGCCATTCATCAATCGAATAAAAAAATGGCCTCCAATACGCGCTATTGGAGGCCATTTCTATTTTATCTACTAGGTACAGGTTGTTCAGTTAACTGAATTTCTAATTTGTCACCGCCAAAAATATCAGCATCAAATGATGTTGGCTGACCGTTACGCAGAATTGTAAAGGAGCCTTTAAATGCTGTCGGTAGTTGCCATGTTGAGAAACGGAATACGTCTTGGTAAATCCATTTGCCCGTATCTTTTTCTACTATTTTTATCGTTGCACCATTTGGAACAGTTACGATTCCTTGTACGACTTTACCATTAACAAAAAATTCACGTGCAATTTTCGCAAGCTCGACTTGTTCGTTTTGGAAAGTCACAATCATTTTATCCTCTAATAGTAGGTTTAAATGACTCGCAATCATTTCGGCTGTTGGCAATGAAACTTGTTCAAATGTAAGCACATCTCCATTTTGAACTGGATAATGTAGTTTTCCTGGCTTGCCATTAATGAAAAGCTGTGAAGAATACTCTGGTAAATAAACAGGTTTACCATCAATTTGGATACTATATGAACGGAATTGATTGTATTGGGTTAAATTGTTTGTCTGCTTAAGGGCATTTTCAATGGTTTCTACCGTTTCAGCAACGACAATATCACGATCATTCAGCATTGTATCTAAATTTACTAATTTGTTGTTAACATATACTTTCGGTTCTAACATATGCATTGTGTCCTGGATTGTAATCGTTTTAACAGCAGCTGCATCAATAATTTCGCGGACATTGACTTTTGCATGATCCCCATTTTTACCTGCAACTAATTCAATCTTATCGCCGCCCTTAATTTGTGATTTCGTAGAAGCTTCTTCCCCATTTAATAAGATGCGAGCTGGTTCTCCGTGTTCACCTGGTACGAATACACTTTGACCATTGACCGTTATCGATAATCCATGACCTGGTTTTCCATATAGCTGTTTTGCACGAATATTCGCTGCTAAAAATGCATCGCCTACAGTCATTTCTTTTAATTCAAATAAACGCACAACCTGGTCATTAACCGTTATTGACATGTAATGGATTGGTGCTTTTTGTGCAGCTATGGCGATACCAATCGGTGTTACAAGCTCTGGTGTTGCTTCAATATTTTCAGCGCGTGTTAAATTTGGAATAGCATCTAAATCTCTTACGGCTACTCGATTTGATGGTAAATTTAAAATTTTACACAGCTCATTGGTTAAGTTAGGCGTTAAACTACCACCACCTACAAGCATGATGGCCTTTGGTGCTACTTGATTATTTAAACGTAAAATTTCTTCGCCGATAGACTTCGCTAAATTTTCAATCGCAGGATATATAGCTTGTAACACTTCTTCACGAGGGTAATATTGGTCAAAGCCTAAAATATCTTGGATTAAAATTTTATCATTTTTGTGCATTTGACGTTTTGCCATCTCAGCTACTGGGAAGTCTAATAAGTAATAATCACTTAGACTCTCTGTAATTTCATCGCCGGCTGTTGGCACCATGCCGTAAGCAACGACAGTACTCTTATCGGTTATGGCAATATCAGAAGTACCTGCCCCAATATCAACTAATGCGACATTTAGTCGACGCATTGATGGGGGAATTAAAACGTTGATCGCTGCAATTGGCTCCAAAGTTAATGCTTCCATTTCTAAATCTGCACGCTTTAATGCAGCGAGTAAAGATTCTACAACGACACGAGGTAGGAATGTAGCGATGACTTCGATAGACGCTTCATCCCCTTGCTGATCAAGTAAGCTTCCGATTTCTTCGCCATCTAAACGATAGTAAAGCACTGAATAACCTACACAGTAATAGTGGTTGTTTTTTGCATCTTCTTTTTGCTGCAATAATTGCTGCTGGGCTTGTTGTACGGCCTGTAATTCTAAGCGGTTAATATCTTCTTCTGTAAAAATAGGGCGGTTTTTAATCGAGATAGTAACGATCGCTTGCTCCGTTTTTAATGAGCGTCCGGCAGCTGCTACACTTACTTTCGTTAAAGGGCCATGTGTTTCTTCTAATTGCTTTTTTATTTCTTTAATGAGTTCTGCTACGTACAAAACATTATGTATTTGTCCATCGACCATGGCACGTTCTTTATGTTCTTTTACTAAAATATCTGCTACATGATAATGGTCCTCGTGTTGTTCTATAATAATGCCGACAACCGAACGCGTACCTATATCCAAAGCGAACAATTTATTTGTCATTTGAAAACGCTTCCTTTCAATTCATTATTACAATATACTTTAGCGAGTTGAAGCGCTAAATTAAAAATGCGTGACATTCTTTCGTTAGTTGATTATAATAGGATTATTACTTAAAAATGTATCATACTTTTAATTTATCTGAAAGTGCCGGGTACAAGGAAGAGGGGAACAAGAGAATGAGTCAACAAGATTTAGAAAGCTTACGTAGCCAGATTGATAGCTTAAACTTAGACATTTTACGTTTAATTAATGAACGTGCTACAGTCGTAGAAGAAATTGGTAAAATCAAAGAAAAGCAAGGTGTAAATCGTTATGATCCATTACGTGAACGTCACATGCTTGATTTAATCCAAAAAAATAATAATGGACCTTTAAATCAAATGACGGTTGATTTTATTTTCAAACAAATCTTCAAAACGGCTTTAAAACAACTAGAAGCTGAAAAGAAAAAGGAATTACTCGTTTCACGCAAGAAAAAGTCAGAAGATACTGTCATTAATGTTAATAATGAACTAATTGGTTCAGGGGCACCTTCATTTGTATTCGGGCCTTGCGCAGTAGAATCATACGAACAAGTAGCTGCTGTAGCGGCTTCTATTCAAGAAAAAGGCTTAAAATTAATTCGTGGCGGTGCATACAAACCGCGTACGTCACCTTATGATTTCCAAGGCCTTGGCTTAGAGGGCTTAAAGATATTAAAAGAAGTTTCAAAAGAATACGGATTAGGTGTTATTACAGAAATCGTAACGCCATCTGATTTAGATCACGCACTAGATTATATCGATGTCATTCAAATCGGTGCACGTAATATGCAAAACTTCGAATTATTAAAAGCAGCAGGTGCAACAAACAAACCAGTGCTATTAAAACGTGGTTTAGCAGCAACAATTGATGAATTCATTCATGCAGCGGAATACATTATGTCAAAAGGAAATGAAAACATTATCCTTTGTGAGCGTGGTATTCGTACGTACGAAAGAGCAACGCGTAACACATTAGACATTTCAGCTGTACCAATTTTAAAACAAGAAACACACTTACCAGTCATGGTAGACGTAACACATTCTACAGGTCGCCGTGATTTATTATTACCTTGTGCGAAAGCAGCAATTGCTATTGGTGCAGATGGGGTAATGGCAGAGGTTCATCCAGATCCATCAATTGCATTATCTGATCAACAACAACAAATGGATATTCCAACTTTCAATGCTTTCTATGATGAAATTTTAAAATTCATGAAGCAATATGAAGTATCAAAATAATTAATCCGACTCCTTAAGTTAAACACGCATAAATGGCTCAAATAAGTAATAAAGAAGGGTGCTATCCATTAGATAGCGCCCTTTTTTATAAAAAAATACGTCTGAACTATGAATTTTTATTGAATTTACGAAAATTCGAGTGATTCACTCGGTTTAAGATTGAAAATGGAAATGAAAGTATTATATCATTAGGTTATACATAAATTCGGAAATCCGAATTAGTTATTTAGAAATTGTGTAGACGAATGAACAATGAAAAGGGGGAGATTTTTTGACTGTCACAATTTATGATGTTGCGCGTGAGGCAAATGTATCGATGGCAACAGTATCACGTGTAGTGAATGGTAACCAAAATGTAAAGCCAACAACGAGAAAAAAGGTATTAGAAGTCATCGAAAGACTTGAATACCGACCAAATGCTGTAGCACGTGGTTTAGCGAGTAAAAAAACAACATCAGTAGGAGTCATCATCCCTGATATTTCGAATAATTTAAATGCTGAGCTAGCGCGTGGTATTGAAGATATTGCGACTATGTATCGCTATAATATTATTTTAGCGAACAGTGATCAAAATGAAGAAAAAGAGTTAACATTACTTGATACGATGCTTGGGAAACAAGTGGATGGTATCGTGATGATGAGTGAAGAAGTTACGGAAAATATCCAACGTGCGGTTGAAGCATGTCCCGTACCAATTGTTCTAGCAGGCTCAGTAAGTGCAACTGAAAAAGTGGCTTCCGTAAATATTGATTATTACACAGCAACACTTGAGGCCATTCAGCAATTTGTTAACAAGGGTCATAAGCGTATTGCGTTCGTTTCGGGACCATTACAATATACAGTGAATGGACAACATAAATTAAACGCATATAAGGATGCATTGCAGCAAGCAAGCATTGAAGTAGATGAAGCACTAATCGTTCCAGGGGATGGTTCTTATGATGACGGCATAGAAAGTTGGACAACATTAGGTGAATTACAAGAGCCGCCAACTGCTATTTTCGTAGGTAATGATGAATTAGCTCTTGGAATTGTTCATGGTGTTCAAGATAGTGGTAAAAGCGTGCCAGAAGATGTAGAAGTGATTAGCTTTGAAAATTCAAAATTAGCACGAATGGTACGTCCACAATTGACAAGCGTTGTGTTACCTCTATATGATATCGGTGCTGTAGCGATGCGCTTATTGACGAAATACATGAATAAAGAAGAGGTAGAAAAACAAAGTGTTATTTTACCACATCGTATTGAATTGAGAGATTCGAGTAAATAATAATGAAAACGCCATTTTCCTTTTAGGAAATGGCGTTTTCATATGTTAATAATTTATTTTACTAATAAAGTTGAGCAATTTGCATTTTTCGTTACATACGTACTAACGCTACCAAATACCATTTCTTGCATTGGATTTAAGCCACGGCAACCAATAACAACTAAATCTACACCGTTATTATTCGCATAGTTTGAAATGATACGACCCGCTGGACCGTGTTCCATTGTTACTTTTACGTTCGAATGTTTTTCATTAACGAGCGCTATTTCACTCATAATTTTTTTGCGATACTCAGCTTCGACATTATCAAGTGTATCCGCATGCTTTAATTCAGTAGTAATCCCTTCTGTTGGAATAACAGAAATTAATTCGATTACGGTTTCTTGTGAAGCAATTTTTACTGCATCTTGTGCTGCACGCAATGAATTTTCAGAACCGTCTACAGCAAGTAAAATATGTTTATACATTTAAATACCTCCAAATAAATATAATATAACCATTATATTACATAGAATGTGTTTTTGGAGCCTTTCTTAGACTTTTGTAAAAAACTATATAATCTTATGACGAAATATTGTATAGAAAAATTAAGAATTATTTTTTTCTGTTCGAACCATATGTAACGCCTTTTCAAGCATTTGTGCATTTTTTTCTTGAATTTCTGCTTTACGTGGAATTTCCTCATATAAAGAAGTTGGATCTTCCCATGTTGGAATAAATGGAACGGGTGATTGAGGTTGCCACTTATCTAGCCAATCTTGTGGTAACGGTCCTGTTGGCGCTTGTTGATCAGTCATTTCTGTCCAAATAAAGGACCAAGCACGCGGTACAACACGCCAAATATCATAACCGCCTCCACCAACAGCAATCCAGCGGCCATTACAATATTCATGGGCAAGTTTATGCGCGAGTTTCGGAATTTCTTTATAAATATTCATGGTACCATACAGATGTGTTAATGGGTCAAAATAATGGGCATCCGCACCATTTTGAGTTAACACGACATCTGGCTTGAAAAATTCAAATACTTCACGCATTGACTGTTCGTATACATCTAAAAAGCTTTCATCTTCTGTAAAGGCATCAATCGGGAAGTTAAAAGAAGTACCATAGCCTGCACCATTTCCACGTTCTGTAATATTACCTGTTCCAGGGAATAAATAACGCCCAGTTTCATGGATGGATAATGTGCACACATTAGGATCATCATAAAATGACCATTGAACACCATCTCCGTGATGGGCATCCGTGTCTACATATAACACCCGAAGACCATATTTTTGTTGAATATATTTAATGGCGACGCTGCTGTCATTGTAAATACAAAATCCTGAAGCTCGTCCTCGGAAACCATGATGTAAACCACCACCTAAATTGAGTGCATGCTCGGCTTTACCTTGTAAAACATAATCAACAGCCTGTAATGTACCGCCAACAAGTAGAGCGCTTGCTTCATGCATATTTGGAAACATAGGTGTGTCTTCTGTTCCAATTCCATAAGGCTCTCCTTGTTGCTGCGTTAATTCCCCATGACCAGCCATTTTTACCATTTCAATATATTTAGGATCATGTGCTAATGCAATTTCTTCATCCGTTGCCATACGTGCTGGGACAATATTGTCGTCTGTTAGTGCACCAATATTTTTGAGTAAATCGATTGTTAAGTGTAATCGTTTATGATTAAAGGGGTGTGTGTCCGAAAATTTGTAATTAAGTTGATCTGGCGAATAGATAAAAACGGCTTTTTTCATAGAATTACGCCGGGTAAGTTTGGCCATAGGACGTCATAGCCCTGTTGGCGCAAGTCTTCGATAATACTTAATGGATTAATTACTTGTAAACGGACACTTAAAATACGAGATTTCTCATTTTCACCATCTGGATAAATGAGGATATTTAAAATATTGGCGTGATTATCATAGAATATTTTTGTGATTTCATAAAGCATTCCAGGTCGGTCGGCTACACGGATATCAACTTTTGAACTAGGTTGATGTGTTCCAGTTAATTCAATATACGTATAGAGTAAATCAGAGGTTGTGACAATGCCCACAAGTTCTCCTACTGAAACAATCGGAATGCAACTAATTTTTGATTCGTAAACAGTTAATGCGATTTCTTCGACAAAGTCTAAAGGGTGTCCGACAATTGGATTTTTTGTCATAATACTTTCAATTGACGCGTCATAAACAGTCGAGTTTGGCTCATCGCGCAACGAAGAAGGCAATGCATTTTTAATATCGTGTTCTGTTACAATGCCAACGATCACATTGTCTTTATTTACTATAGGAACGTGACGAATCTTTTTATCTCGCATGAGGTGTACTGCATCACGTACTGTATTTTCTGGAAGAAGTTTATGTAATTCGGTGTTCATTATTTGTTCGACAATCATTTTTCAATCCCCTTTGTGATAAGAATTAATACATGAATCGACTTCTAAATCGAAGTCTGTCAAATCGTTCAAGTGTATCAGCCTGAACGCGTGAACCAATACGTGCCATTAAACAATTTGCAGGATGTGACGTAATCTCTGGATCGTCGGTCGCGTAATATTCAAAATTAGCGGACTTCATCATTCGTTCCATCATATTTCGGTAATCCCACACAGTTAAACCTGTTCCCTTTAAATCCCAATGCCAATAATATTCAGTTGTAATAACTAAATAATCTTCCATCGCATCATCCATAAACGACACTTCAATTAGCTTTTTACCTGTACCAGTTCCTCGGTAAGCAGGGATAACTTCAATTGCACCAAGTTCGATCATATTTGGAATGCGGTCCTCAGACCAACGTTCTAATGGATCTGGATAAAGATACGTAACATAACCGACGACAAGGTTCTCTTGACGGATTAAAATGATTCGTCCTTCCTCTAATTTTGCAATATTGATAAGTGCTTCATGTTGTTGGTGAGAAGGTCGAAACGCCTTTAAGTCTTCATGCAAGGTATATGTAGCTAATTTTTCAGAAGGAACAGGCCCTTCAACAATTGTATTACCATGCCTTGTTTCAAATTCAATACTGTAATATTTTTTCACGTGTTTCATATTCACACCACCTGATTATGATATTTCTATTATACAGTATTTTATGCGAAAATACGCTGATATTAACCGAAAATAACTAAATTGTTAGAAATTTGAAAATCTTAAATTTGTAATAAGATTTAACCTATGAAATAGTAGCATGATTTAGTAATAACTAAAAAGCGACAATTGAAATCAGAATAATTTGTTTTTATATAAAAATACAGTTGACTAAATAAATATTCATAATTATACTTATTTTTATCTTAATAAATAATATGAAATTCAAAAAGTACGATGATGAAATATCAGAATTTAAGAGGTGATAAGATGAAAGTAGGTATTATCGGGGCAACAGGTTACGGCGGATTAGAATTAATTCGATTGTTGCATAATCATAAAGAAGTAACGCAAGTAGGACTATTCACATCGTCAGAAGAAGGGTTGAACTTCTCGCATAAATTCCCACATTTAGTCGATTTATATGATCAGCCCTTGCAAAAGATTGACTACGATAAGTTAGCAAACTATGATGTTGTGTTTTCAAGTACACCTTCAGGAGTTTCAAGTAGCTTATTCCCACCATTATTAGGAATGGGACCGAAGTTGATCGATTTATCTGGTGATTTCAGGTTAAAGAACTTAGCCAGCTATGAAACTTGGTATAAAAAAAAAGCTGCCCCTAAAGAGGCCATTGATAAAAGTGTGTATGGTTTAACAGAGTGGAATGAGCAAGCCATTCACGGTGCAGAGCTTATTGCAAACCCTGGCTGTTATCCAACGGCAGTATTACTCTCACTATTACCTTTAATAAAAGAAAAGTTAATTGATCCAAGTTTTTTAGTGATTGATGCGAAAAGTGGAATATCAGGCGCTGGCAATAAGCCCTCACAAAGCACACATTACAGCGAGGCGAATGAAAGTCTTTCTATCTATAAGATGAATGAGCACCAACATATCCCGGAAATTGAACAGGCAATTTCGATGTTTGCGCATGTGGATACAAAAATCACCTTTAATACCCATCTTGTACCAATGACGCGCGGCATATTAGCGACCTCTTACGCACAGGTTACACAAGGCGTGACGCAGCAGCAATTAGTCACATGCTTAGTAGATACTTATGCAAGTAATCCTTTTGTACGTGTCATACAAGAAGCATCGTCGGTTGGAACGAATCGGGTGAAAGGTTCAAACTACTGCGACATATATGTAAAGCTTGATGAACGAACAAACCGCGCAACGATTGTTGGCGTTATCGATAATTTAGTTAAGGGAGCCGCTGGTCAAGCCATTCAAAATATGAATGTACAGTTTGGGTATCCACAGCAAACAGGGTTACATATTTTGCCTTATTTTGTATAAAATGATTGATTGATAGAGTATTAACAAGAAAATGGAGGATTTAATGATGACGACAGTAATTGAAATGAAAAAGCTATCCAGTAAAAATATCGTGTCACCAAAAGGATTTATAGCTGCAGGTGTACATTGTGGGATTAAGCATAAGAAAAAAGATATAGCGATTTTAATTAGTGAAGTACCTGCAAGTGTAGCAGGTGTATTTACAACAAATGCTGTACAGGCTGCACCGATTAAAGTGACAAAAGAAGTTGTTTATAATACAAAAAAAATGCAAGCAATGATCGTCAATTCAGGCAATGCTAACGCATGTACTGGGAAACAAGGTTTGGCAGATGCATATGAAATGCAAAAGTTAGCCGCACAAAAACTAGGCATTGATGAGACACTTGTTGGCGTAGCTTCAACGGGTGTTATCGGTGAAATTATGAAGATGGAGCCTGTGAAAAAAGGCATAGATCTTCTAAACCCAGATTCAAAACTTGAAAACGGTATTGATTTTGCACAAGCAATTATGACGACAGATACTGTTATGAAAAACACAACATATGCGACAATCATTGATGGAAAGGAAGTATTAGTATCAGGAACAGCAAAGGGCTCAGGGATGATTGAACCAAATATGGCAACAATGCTTGGCTTTATTACGACTGATGCTAATATTGATTCAGAGGAGTTACAAAAAGCATTATCTCATGTAACCGACTGTACATTTAACTCGATTACAGTCGACGGGGATACATCAACGAATGATACTGTTGTCGTGATGGCTAATGGTTTAGCAGGGAATAATCTTTTATCTCCAACACATCCAGAATGGGAAAATTTCTACACAGCATTACGCCTAGTCGCAGAAGATTTAGCAAAATCCATTGCACGTGACGGAGAAGGGGCTACGAAATTAATCGAAGTGGAAGTCGACGGTGCCATTTCAGATGAAGAAGCACGTAAAATTGCAAAATCAGTAGTAGGTTCACCATTAGTAAAAACTGCAGTATTTGGCTGTGATGCGAACTGGGGGCGTATTATTGCTGCAGTAGGTTATTCCGGTGCAACAATTGATCCAGAAAAAATCACGATAAAAATTGGTGGTGCTACGATGGTAGAAAACGGCGAGCCCATTAAATTTTCAGAAGAAGCGTTAATTGAGATATTAAAACAACATGAAGTGAAAATATATGTGTCGCTTGAAGTGGGTGAAGGGCATGGCTTTGCATGGGGGTGTGATTTAACTTATGACTACGTTCAAATCAACGCATCCTACCGCTCGTAAAATGGTCATCAAGCTTGGAGGTAGTACATTAGAAGGTCTAAATGAGGCCTTCTTTCGTAATTTCAAAGCACTTCAAGCACAGGGGATTCAACTAATTATTACTCATGGTGGCGGTCCGGCTATTAATCGTGCATTAGCATCAGCAGGTATCCAGTCACATACAGTAAATGGATTGCGTGTAACAAGTGAAGAAATGATTGAGCTTGTACAATCGACACTAATTGGCAAAGTAAATCCTGCACTCGTTTATGAGTTAAACGAAGCTGGCATTTTGGCAATTGGTTTAAATGGCTTCGATGGACAATTATTAAAAAGTACATTTCTCGATCAATCGACATATGGTTATGTGGGCCAAGTAACACATGTCAATACAGCGCTAATCGATACCTTATTGACAGAAAAAATTGTTCCAGTAGTTGCCTGTATAGGGGCGACAAATGACGGACAAGCACTTAATATTAATGGTGATACCGTTGCAAGTGAAATTGCATTAGCGGTTGGTGCAGACTGCTTATTATTAGTGACAGATGTTGAAGGTATTCGCATAAATGACGCGTATCAAACGGAAGTGACACGGGCTCAAATAGAACAATGGATTCATGAAGAGCATATTTATGGAGGTATGATTCCAAAAGTGCAAGGTGCATTAAATTGCTTGAAAGCGGGTATTCCATCCGTACAAATTGTCAATGAGACATTAACAGGTACAACTATACTAAGTGAGGAGCTTGTCAAATGAGTGCATTATTTCAAAATTACGCAAGAAGACCTTTCGCCATTGTCGAAGGGAAAGGCACAGAAGTTTTTGATACAACAGGAAAGCGTTATTTAGATTTTACGAGTGGAATTGCCGTCTGTAGTTTAGGTCATGCGCATCCTTCTATTGTTGAAGCCATTCAAAAACAAAGTGAAAAGCTTTGGCATATTAGTAACTTATTCGAAAGTCCGGGTCAAGAACAATTAGCGGCATCATTAGTAAGGGATTTACCGTTATCGTATGCGTTTTTTTGTAACAGTGGTGCTGAAGCAAATGAAGCGGCCATAAAATTAGCACGCAAGCATACAGGCAAGCATAAAATTATTGTATTTGAACAAAGCTTCCACGGTCGTACATTTGGTGCGATGAGTGCAACAGGTCAAGATAAAGTCCGAAAAGGTTTTGGCCCATTAGTGAGTGAGTTCGTTACATTACCCTTTAATGATGTTGAAGCATTAAAAGCAGCGGTAGACGATAAAACGGCAGCGATTATGCTAGAAATGATTCAAGGGGAAGGTGGCGTCAATTCGGTTTCAGAGGGATTTGCCAAGGCCATTCATGAAATCCAGCAAGCCACAGACGTTTTAATTATTGTCGATGAAGTGCAAACGGGTATTGGTCGAACAGGTACACGCTTTGCCTTTGAACAAACCGCAATTCAACCAAATATCGTATCGATGGCAAAAGGGCTTGGTGGCGGCTTCCCTATTGGTGGCATACTCGGGACAGAAGAGCTGTTTGATACATTTAATGCGGGTACGCATGGCACAACATTTGGAGGAAACCCGTTAGCCGTTGCTGTCGCGCAAACAGTTATTGATCAAGTATTTGATGAATCTTTTTTAAATAATGTGAAACAAAAATCTACATACTTCATTGGAAAGTTAAAAGAAGCATTTCCTGATGATATCTATACAATTCAAGGAAAAGGTCTAATGCTTGGCCTAGGTCTCGGTGGGATAGATGTAGCTCCTTATGTAACGGAGCTTGATGAGGCGGGTTTATTAACCGTCGCAGCAGGCCCGAAAGTTATTCGTTTATTACCACCTTTAACGGTGTCTGAAAAAGAAATTGATGAAGCAGTAGCTGTTTTGAAATCAGTTATTCTTAAATAAAAAAAGTGTGATTCTCCTAATGTTTGGATTAGGGAATCACACTTTTTTATTCACCTGTTAAATCCGATAAATCAAGATCAAGGTCTTCAATCGAATCATCTGGTTCATCTGGAATATCTGTTTCAACAGGATCAATCGGTTCTTCAATTGGCGGTGGAATTTCTATGATTTCACCTACTTCATTTGAATAAGCAGATTCTAATCCTGTAATATCGACTGCTACAACGACATAACGTGTACCGGATGATACATTAATCTGTAAGCCTTCGTAGGATCTCTTGGATGCAACGAATGTATGTGAACCATTTGAAATATTATAGACACGATAGCCGACGACATCATTTGAAGCAGATGCAGACCACGATAATGTACCGTTTGATAATGTTGCAAATACAGAAGTCGGTGCAACGCTATCAGCAGAGAACTGTGCCCCTGTTGAAACACCATTACCTGAGCTGAATGATAATAGTTTGGATGCATCGCCACCTAGCTTGCCAAGCATACGATCGATAAATGTTTGGTTTAACCCGTAGCCTTTCATTTCAACAAATTCTGTTGGTGTTGTTGGTAAGGCTGCATAGGATCCACCATTTATAATAACCGTTGTAGATGAAACAAAACTATCATCTGGCTGTGTTGGTAAGTTATTTTTATTGAATAAATCTGAAGTAATTAAGCCAGCATTTGCGCAAGATGACGAAGGTGCTAATCCAGAAATACCACAGAATTCTTTAGTTACTACACCTGCTGGTTGCTTAAAGCTTTCTTTTGTTCCGATAAATTCAGAATCAATATCATATAAAGCATTCATGTAATTCGCCCAAAGCGTATTAACACGATAACTTGGATGTTGATACTTATTATTAAATGCAAATAATGTTCTCGGCTGGTCATAGCCTATCCATACGCCCATTGAAATAGTTGGATTGTAACCAACTAGCCAAACATCTTTATGGTCCTGAGTTGTACCAGTTTTAGCGGCAAAGTCGGACGAGAACTTTAATAAGCTTTGCGCACGTGTTGCAGTACCGCCTTGTTGTAAGACGTCACGTAGCATATCTGTCATCATATAGGCTGTTTCTTCACTAAAGACTTCGACTGGTTCTACTTCATGTTGATAAATGATATTACCATCTAAATCTTCAATTCTGTCAATCATATAGGCATCTACGAATTTACCACCATTGGCAAATGTCGCATAGGCATTTGTATTTTCTTCAACGGTAGCTCCATGAGTTAATCCACCGATAGATGTCGATAAGTTAACATAGTCACCACTCGTTAATTTTGAAAAGCCCATTTTTTCTAAATATGAAGCAGGGCGTTTATCTAAAATCGAATCGTATAGGCGTAATACTGGCAAGTTTTGAGAAGAGGCCAACGCTTGACGCGCAGGGATAATCCCAAGCTCTTGTTCTGGATTGTAGTTTACTGGTTTATAGTCGTCATATTCACGTACAAATTTGACATCGACTACTGGGCTACCTGCACCGATAACACCGTATTCAAGCGCTGGTGCATAGGCAAGTAATGGCTTCATTGTAGAACCATTCGAACGATAAGCTTGCGTTGCGTGATTTAACTGCTCTAGTGCATGATCACGACCACCAACAAAGCTTAAAATTCTTCCCGTTTTGTTATCAATGACAATGCTACCTGTTTGAACAGGAACGTCCACTTCTATTTCTTCACCTGTTTCAGGATCTTTAACTTTTTTCTTATATGTTTGTCCGTACAATGTGAATTCGTCTGTTACTTGTTGCATCGCATCATACATATCTTTATCAATTGTCGAATAAATACGATAGCCACCTGAACGAATTGTACGATCTGCTAAAATTGTATACTTTTCATTTAAATTGGATTCTTCTTTTAAACGTGCAGGATCAATGCCATCTTTTTCAGCGAGCGTTTGCGCAAAAATTTCTTTTGCACGTGTTTCAAGCTCAGCTGTTAACCAAGGGTATTTATCTTCTGGACGTTCTTCATAGTCTTTAAAATCTTGGGTAATATTATAAGTAATTGCTTGTTCATATTCCTGGTTCGTAATATAGCCAACTTCATTCATACGGAATAATACTGTTTTCATTCGGTCTACACCAGGCTTCATTCCTTCTGCACTCTTTTTCTCACCTTTATTTGTGAAAGGTGTGTATTTGAAAGGTGCTTGAGGAATACCTGCAATATAGGCTGCCTGTGGTAAATTCAATTCAGATGCTTTTATACCAAAAATTCCTTGTGCAGCTGTTTCGATACCTGCAATGTTTCGACCAGATGAATTACGTCCATAAGGAATGATATTTAAATAAGCCTCTAAAATTTCTTCCTTTGTCATAAAGTGTTCTAAACGATAGGCAAGTAAAATTTCCTTAGCTTTACGTTCGTATGACACTTCATTTGTTAAAATTTGATTTTTGATTAATTGTTGTGTAAGTGTTGAACCACCTGTTTGTGTAGAAGAGTTCGATACGTCTTGTAAAAGCCCACGTATTACTGCTTTTGGCACAATACCAGGGTGTTCACGGAAATATTCATCTTCTGTAGCAAGTACAGCATTGATGACCATGGGTGCTATATTGGCTAGTGATGTTTCACGGCGGTCTAAATCTGTACGAATTTTTCCAATGTAAAGCTCATTTGCAAAATAAATTTCACTTGTTTCTTCATAGCTAAATATTTGTTCGCGCATTTCTTCTTTTAATCGTAAAGGTTCGTCTTTCACTAATGAAGCGAAGTAACCCGCACCGACACTGCCGACAAATATTGTGACTGTGACAATAAAAATTATAGCTAAAAGGAATAAGTTCCAAAATACACCGCCCGCGATTCGGAAGTGGCGCATCTGCTTTGAAGAAGCAAGGATTTCGATTTTTTCATTCAATTTTTCAAGCCATTCTTTCACATCATCGACCTCCTAAAATCTTGTTTATTATAGCATATTTGTTAACTAGACGAACATAGTTATTGACAACGAGCGTTTATTGGTTAGAATTAAGAATATAAATTTTCAAGCATAGATGAGTTTGCAGTAATGAATACATTCCCTGTTATAGAGAGCTAGCGGTTGGTGAAAGCTAGACATAATGTGATTCATGAATTACGTACTTGGAGTTTGAAACGATTCGCCTGCGATAAAGGCGCTTAAAGTGGAAGAAAAAACTTTTTTCTTCAAGCCGGGTGGTACCGCGTTAAATGAAACTTTGACGTCCCTGCATGCAATTTGCATGTAGGGACGTTTTTATTTTCCCTACATGCAGGACAAAACATGTAAAAGGAGAGATTTGCAATGAATGAATTATTACAAGATTTAGAGTGGCGCGGTTTGTTATACCAACAAACAGACGCTGAAGGTATGGAAAAATTACTTAATGAGAAAAAGGTTTCCTTATATGTAGGGGTTGACCCAACTGCAGATTCAATGCACATCGGTCACATCGTTCCTCTATTAACATTACGTCGTTTCCAAAAAGCAGGTCACACACCGATTCTTTTAGTAGGTGGCGCGACAGGTACAGTAGGGGATCCATCAGGTCGTTCTGAAGAGCGTCAATTACAAACAATGGAGCAAGTTGAGAAAAACGTACAAGGTCTTAAAAAGCAAATGGAACGTCTATTTGACTTTAACTCAGGTGCTGAAAACTCAGCACAACTTGTAAATAATAATGACTGGGTTGGACCAATGTCATTAATCGACTTCCTACGTGATTACGGGAAATTAATTAATGTTAACTACATTTTAAATAAAGATACAGTGGCATCTCGCTTAGATTCTGGTATTTCATTTACTGAATTTGCGTACACATTAATCCAAGGTATTGACTTCAACCATTTATACGATCACCACAATGTACGTATTCAAGTGGGTGGCTCTGACCAATGGGGTAATATTACAACGGGCTTAGAAATGATTCGTAAAACACATGATGAAAATGCGAAAGCTTACGGTATTACAATTCCTCTTGTAACAAAAGCAGATGGTACGAAATTTGGTAAATCTGCAGGTGGTTCTGTATGGTTAGACGCTGAAAAAACATCTCCTTATGAGTTCTACCAGTTCTGGATTAATACAGCTGACGCTGATGTTGTGAAATATTTAAAAATCTTCACATTCTTAAGTCGTGAAGAGATTGAAGCTCTTTCAGTAAGTGTAGAAGAAGAGCCACATTTACGTAAAGGACAAAAAGCATTAGCAGAAGAAATGACACGCTTAATCCACGGTGAAGCTGGTTTAGAAGCAGCAGAACGTATTACCAAAGCATTATTCTCTGGCGATTTAAAAGCATTATCAGTAGAAGAAATGAAAGTAGCATTCGCTGGTGTTCCTTCTGTTGAAGTTGTTAAAGAAGATAAAAACATCGTGGAATTAATCGTAGAAGCAGGCATTTCATCTTCAAAACGCCAAGCACGTGAAGATGTAACAAATGGTGCAATTAGCGTAAACGGTGAAAAAGTAACGGATTTAGAATACGTAGTTGACGCAAAAGATCGTCTTGATGACGCATTCGCAATCATCCGTCGCGGTAAGAAAAAGTACCATATGGTGAAATTCGCTTAATTGAATTTGATGAAAGTAACGTCCTAGATTGACTTCTAGGACGTTTTTTTATGTCTAAAATTATGGCTAAATGATGGCGGGAATGAATGGACTTAAAGAAAATGGGTTCACTCTAAGAGGATTTCTTCAATATAACTTGAATTGTCAATTTAAGGAGGGGTTATATGGAAAGGAAATCTTATATTAGTGAAATTTTTAGCGCAATTATTTTATTGATGGCATTCGGCTTTTTTGTACTGCCAGTTCTATTTATTATGTTAATAAGCGGATCAACATATTATATTCCACTAATTCTTGTACTTGTGGCGGTTCTTTATATTTTCTTAGTGTTCTTAATATTTAAGGTGTCTCTAAGTAAGAAAAATAAAAAAATTTTCACAGGCATCTCGTTATTTGCCATTTTACTAGCTTCGATTCAGCCAATTTATGAATGGATAGATAATCAAGTTTCAACGGTCAATGCAGAAGTTGATATTTATCAATACATGCCATTTGTAGAGAAAAATCAAGTTGTAAAATTGCCTGTTCCTGCAACACTACAGTTAGAAAAATCATTACCAAAAATGGATGGTGCTACCGCGTTATATCCGTTATATTCAGCTATTGCGCAAGCGGTCTATCCAGAAAATCATTATGACCCTTATTCAAGTGCTGTTATGGTCAATCAAACACATGAAGCCTATTCGAATTTAATTAATGGAAAAGTAGATATGATTTTCGTTGCAGGACCATCTGATCAGCAGTTAGCTCGTGCAGAAGCAAACGGAATTGAGTTAAAACGAACACCGATTGGAAAAGAGGCCTTCGTATTTTTTGTGAATAATAAAAATGAAATTGATAATTTAACATTGCAACAAATAAAAGAAATCTACTCAGGAAATATTACGAACTGGTCTGAAGTAGGCGGAAAAAACGATTCGATTCGAGCATTTCAAAGACCGCAAGATAGCGGCTCACAAACAGCTTTACAACGATTAATGGGAGACACACCCATTATGGAAGCCCCATCAGAAGATGTCGCTACGGGAATGGGTGGCATCATTAATGAAGTTTCTCAATACAAAAATTATAAGAATGCCATAGGGTATACATTTCGCTATTACTCAAATGAAATGGTGCGCAATAAGGAAATCAAATTATTAGCGATTGATGGAGTTGAACCAACAAAAGAAACAATACGCGCAAATACGTACCCGATTACTTCGGAATTTTATATCGTAACGAGTGGGGAGCCAGAAGGAAATGTTCGAGCTTTAATCGATTGGGTATTATCTGATGAAGGGCAGGCATTAGTAGAACAGGCTGGATACGTTCCGATATCTTCCTATAAATAATTTCATATTCCGCTAGTTGAATAACTGCTAGAGACATTCAATAACTTTGAATCACCTGTAATATACCAGTATAATAGAAGGTATACATAGTTTTAGGGGGTTCTGTTTTGAGTGAGCAACAAACGACAATGGTCGATGATCGGCATGCAATACTAAGCATAGCTGTAAAACCACGTGATACAATTCGCTATTTATTAAAGACAAAAAACATTGCCTATTTTATATTTTTAGGCATTGTAGGGATGTTTACGAATAATTTAATAAGTTTAGTAGGTACTAAATTTAATGGAAATTATACGCTGGGTGATTACGTTTACTCTGCATTTATGTCGAGCTTCCTTTTATATTTTTTATCGACGTTGTTATCTGCTGCTGTTTTAATGTTATCTGCTAAAGTATTCGGGGGAAAAGGTAGATTTAAGCCAATGTTTCGTATGATTAGTGTGACGATGATTCCATATATTTGGATATTGCCAATGATATTATTTTGGATGCAGTTCGCACCCCAGTCATTTTTTGAAATCACCTATATAGAAACGGGCTTGAGTGATATAATTTTACAGTTTGTTTGTGGAACGTTTATTTTTATCGCATCGATTTGGACATTTGCATTGATGATTATTGGTATTTCAGAAGTACATCAGATTTCCAAATGGCGCGCATTTTTCGCAGCGCTAATAGTTATTTTAATATTAGTTTTTTTAATAGTATTTTTCTTGTAATAAACACAAAATCCCATCATTCCAAATCACTAAAATGGAATGATGGGATTTTTATTATTTGATGGCAATAGATTTTGAAACTTCGTTAGATGTAAATTCTTTTTCAGATTTTGAAACGACGATACATGCGACACCATTACCGATTAAGTTTGTCACTGCACGTGCTTCTGACATGAAACGGTCAACACCGATTAATAACGCGATACCTTCAACCGGAACCATTGGGAAAGCAGCAAGTGTTGCAGCAAGGGTAATGAAACCTGAACCCGTTACACCAGCAGCGCCTTTTGATGTAATCATTAATACACCAAGTAAGGTAATCATTTGAACTAATGAAAGGTCAGCGCCATATGCTTGGGCAATGAATAGCGTAGACATTGATAGATAAATGGAAGTACCATCTAAGTTAAATGAATATCCAGTAGGAACAACAAGTCCAACTACTTGTTTTGAACATCCTAATTTTTCAAGTTTACGCATCATCGTAGGAAGTGCCGATTCAGATGATGAAGTACCAATTACAAGGAAAATTTCATCTTTAATGTAGTTAATGTATTTGAAAATGTTAAAGCCGTAAAAACGAGCGATTGATCCTAGTACAACAATGACAAACACAAACATTGTAAGATAAACAGCACCCATTAGTAGACCAAGAGATTTTAATGAGCCCAAACCAAAGTTACCGATTGTATAGGCCATTGCACCAAATGCCCCGATTGGCGAAATTTTCATGACCATGCTAACAATTTTAAAGAAGATTTCTGAGACTTGTTCAAAAAATGTTATAACAGGACGTGTTCTTTCACCTAATGTAGCAGCCGCGATACCGAATAATACCGCACATAATAAAGTAGGCAATAGATCACCATTTGCAAGTGCCCCAACAAAATTATCTGGAATGATTGAAAAGATGAATCCACCTAAACCAGCATCACTGTTTTCAGCGGCAGCAGTGGTATATTTTGAAATATCTGTATCACCAGCGTGTGTTGTATCAATTCCAGCACCTGCATTAACAAAAATCCCGATGCAAATTCCAATTGCTAATGCCACTGTAGAAACAATTTCAAAATAAAGTAACGCTTTCCCGCCGATTTTTCCGACTTTCTTCATGTCACCCATACTACCAATACCGATAACAACGGTTAAGAAGATAATCGGTGCAATTAACATTTTGATTAACTTAATGAATAAATCCGCTAAAATTTTTAAACTAGCCCCAAATTCAGGCCAAATCGCACCTACAACAATCCCAAGTAGGATAGCTATAATTACTTGTACAGTTAAATTTTTTAGGAACTTCATAAAAATCCTTCTTCCTGTAAATAGTATTAATAAAAATCTGATATTGTTTAAGATGTTGTTATAATACACCCGTGAAAATCATTTGTGTAATTTTGTTCATAAAAATTATTTCCTACTATTACTTTGCTACATTGTTGAAAATACGTAATTTCTGTTTATAAAACATAATTTCTGTATAATGCCATGTATAAACTGTTCTATTACACCAAAGAAATGTAAGCGCTTTAATAATTAAAGTGCATTTTGTTCATTTTGTTCAATTTTAGTTATGTACAATAAACAAGAGACAACAAAAAAACCACCAAGCTATAAGCTTGGTGGTTTTTATCTGAAAATCGTAACGACTAACGAGAGTAGTACTCTACGATTAATTGTTCGCTGATTTCAGCAGATAATTCAGAGCGCTCTGGCATACGTACGAAAGTACCTACTTTAGAGTCAGCATCGAATGATAAATATTCAGGTACGAAGTTATTAACTTCTACTGATTCAGCAACAACTGATAAGTTAGCTGATTTTTCACGTAATGAAATAGTTTGACCTGGTTTTACAGAGTAAGATGGGATATCTAAACGTTTACCATCAACTAAGATGTGACCGTGGTTAACTAATTGACGAGCTGCACGACGAGTGCGAGCTAAACCTAAGCGGTAAACTAAGTTGTCAAGACGAGTTTCAAGAAGGATCATGAAGTTTTCACCTTGTAAACCTTTTAATTTAGCAGCTTTAAGGAATACGTTTTTGAATTGACGTTCAGTCATACCGTACATATGACGTAGTTTTTGCTTTTCAGTTAATTGTAAAGCATATTCTGATTTTTTACCACGAGCATTTGGGCCGTGTTGACCTGGTGCGTATGGACGTTTTGCGATTTCTTTACCTGTGCCGCTTAATGAAATACCAAGACGACGAGAGATCTTCCAAGATGGACCTGTATAACGAGACATAATTGTGTCTCCTCCTTTTAATTTGGTTTTTGTTGTAAAAGAAAAACCAGTTGTACCCGAGCTTAAACGGTATTTTATTTTCACGTATCTTCGCCCATGCAGCCTAAAGGGTTACACAATACACCATTCTATATAAATAGAAGGAATAAAATACAGCGAATAAGTTATACAACTACTGCATTCATTTTACACAAAATCTATTGTATCTTTTTTTAAAACATTCGTCAACAAGGAGGATTGTGACCGGATTTATACTAAACGTTTTCCCGCTTTACATGGTGTAATCTAAAATACCTATATATAAATAGAGCTATCATAAACAAAATGAAACAGATATGGATGAAATTGAGTGTATTATCGTTATAATTAGAAAAATATAACAAAATTTAATAGTCAAAATGGCACGATAAGTGTATACTTTAAAGTAAGTGATTAGTAACTGATAAAGGTAATGTGAAAGAAAAGGTGATTTAATGATGGAGAATCAACAGAAGATTGATCGGTTTAAATCTGACGTTCTGAGCCTTTGTATTAATTCGAGCAAGCAATTTAATCAGTATAAGGAATATTTTTCATTTCTAAAGGAAAGTTTGCATAACTACTTTGGCATGGAAGATTGTATTTTATTGAAAGTAGATGGATTGCGACTAAATCATTTAAATGATGAAAAGGAACAATTTCTATTTAATACTCAATTAACTTTAAAATCATTCGAAAACTACTTAGGTGGGGAAAAAATCGTAAACCTGCCGAATTTTTTAAAGGAAATGGAGTATTTCGAAAATCATACAAGTATGATGTTGCTTCAAATCGATGACCAGCTTGAAGGAATTCTATTATTCAAATATAAAAACACCAACGAACCATCTTATTCTAATTTATCTGAAGAATTAATAGATGGTATTGCTTTTGTTTTTAACTTTTTAGTTCAGAGCTATAATGTGAAATTAAATGAACAAAAATTCCAAAAATTATATAATATGACGGATCTCTTTCATTCAACAATGGATATTGATGTTATATTAGAAAATGTTCTTATAACAATTGAAGAGAATTTTCCACAACTAGAAGTGGAACTCATTTTATCAAATGACCAAGATCGTCAAACAAGAATTCGTATTAAGCAGTTTGATTATTTATCTGAAAGACCCTCAACGATTGAATCATTCGTATCAGGGGAATTAAAAGAAGATGAGGATACAGAGTTAGATTATCGTCTTTTAAATGCGCCGATTAAAGGTCGACAAGCAATCTATGGTATTTTACAAGTGAAAGCACCACTTGCTTATACATTTACAGCTACTGAAAAAGAATTTATCCGTATGCTTGCTCAAGTATCTGGAAATTCATTGGAAAATGCTAAATTATATCATCAATCCCATCGATTGATCAGTGACCTGCAATTAATTAATGAAACATCGCATCGTTTAAACATGAAATTATCGATTAACGAAATGCTTCTGTTCTTACAAACGCAACTATTAAAATCGTTCCAACCAATGGAAATTGGCTTCTTATTTAAAGAAGGCGAAACATTTGAAATGACCGAAGCGCGTACAGCTATTTTCAATACAGAAGCTGGTCAGGTATATATTCAACATGTTCAACAACATTTTGAGACAACGCAAGATTCGTTGTTTATCGCTGATTTTAGTAGACTACTTTCAGAAGATATTCAGTACAAATCGATTATGGCGATTCCAATGATAGTCGAAGAGAAAATTAATGGGTTTAGCATTGTATTACATGAAGACCCCTATTTCTTCTCGTTTGATAGTTTTAAATTAATGCAGTCTTTAATTCATCATTCCTCTTTAGCTATTTCGAATTCTATTTTGCGAGAAAAGCTACAAGAAATGGTAGACCGTGATCATTTAACGAAACTATTTGCACGTAGTTATTCTGATACCTACGTAGAAAAATCGATTGATAAAGATGATTCTGGAATGTTTTTATTGATTGATATTGATAACTTTAAAAGGGTTAATGACACATACGGTCACCAAGTGGGCGATGGAATTTTAATGCAAATTGGTTCGCAATTGCAACAAGAAATCGGAACTCGTGGAATTTGCTCGAGATGGGGCGGCGAAGAACTCGCTATATATATTCCTAATATTTTAGATCATGAAGCATTGAAGATTTCAAATGAAATTGTTGACATTATTCCGAGGGTGACAAACCCAACTGTTACAATTTCAGCGGGGATGATTACATGGAATAAATCAAATCGTCCAGATTTTCAAGAGATTTTTTTACAAGCGGATACGGCTTTATATAGTGCCAAACATAATGGCAAAAACCGAGTATGTGTATTTGAAGATACGATGCAATTACAATCATAAAAAAGAGAATGTCCTCATTTTGTTGAGGACATTCTCTTTTTTGTATTAAATATGTTTTAATAGTGTCATGACAAATAACTCTAAACCTGTTTGATCGTCTTTAGAGAATCTTGCTTCTAGCGGACTATCAATATCAAGCACACCAAAAACCTCCTCGTTTTTCATAAGTGGAATAACGATCTCAGATTTTGTGGCAGCATCACAAGCAATATGTCCTGGGAAAGCATGAACATCATCAACAACATGTGTGCGCTTTTGTTCGATGGTAGAACCACAAACACCACGACCGACCGGAATGCGAACGCAAGCTGGTAATCCTTGGAACGGTCCAAGAACTAATTCCCCGTCCTTCATCAAATAGAAGCCGACCCAATTAATTTTATCTAAAAATTGATTTAATAATGCTGAGGCATTACTTAAATTTGCGATTAGATCCTGTTCGCCGGTAAGCAAAGCATCTAGCTGCTTTGATAGTGATTGATATTGTTCAGATAATGTACCTGCATAAGTTGTTTTAGAAAACATAAGTAACCTCCGTTAGAAATTTAATTTTTCGGTAATGGTATGAAAATGCTGATGTAAATCTTTTACAGTATGCGCATCGGAACCAAAAACTAAAGGTAATTGAATGGAATGAGCATAATGAATAGATTTGAATGGCGGGTAAGGTTCTTTGCAGAAAGGCTTACTTAAACCAGCACTGTTTAAATCCAATTCATACCCTTTATTTTTCATATGTAATAATAGCATTTCGATTTGTTGCCCGTCATCAATTGTTTCATTGTGTGCGAGTTGAAATTTATGAATTAACGTCGGATGTCCAATTCGTTTTGGCTTGAATGGGCCTAAATCAGCATCAATTGATCTTTTAACCGTTTCGTAATACTGTGTGTACATACATTGAATTCCACCGACCTTTTCGGCGAAATTTAAATAAACTTCTTCTGAAAAATCAATACAATCGTAAGTATTTTCACGCTGTAAAAAATGAACCGACAAAATGGCATCATCTAAATAACTACCATACGTATTTAGAAAATCGCGTGTTTCTTGTTCATACCCAACAATAAAATCAACTTCTAAACCAATATTAATTTTTATTTGTGATTGATAGCTTTGCTTTAATTGTTGCAGTTGTTGGAAATAAGCGAGTAAATCGTTTTCTTTCATCCCACTATCTTGATCAGGTGTTGGATCGATGAAATTTTTTGGCAATGGCGCATGCTCGGTAAAGGTGATTTCGTCAAAGTTATGTGCAATTGCTTTTTCAATGTATTTTTCGAAAGCATCTTTCGTACCGTGTGGACAAAATGGTGTGTGAATATGGCCATCTTTTTTCATTTGGAGATTCTCCTTTAAAAATAAGATATGATAACTTAAAAATTCCTTGAAATAGTTCAACAAATTAACCAAAACGTGGTATTATTAATAATACGTATATAGCCAATTATTGATTTTATTTGGGATTAGGGGGCTTACAATGATAAAGTATATCATCATTGTTGTCGTCATACTATTAGCATTATTAGTCGCGGGTTTAGTAGTACGACGCAAGCATAATGCAGAAATAGGACGATTAGAAAAAGAAAAAATGCAAATCCAGCATTATCCAATTTTCGAAGAACTAGCAAAAGTAAAAGCTTTAAATATGAATGGACAAACAGAAGAGCTATTTGAAAACTGGCGCAATCGTTGGTTAGATGTAGTGGATGTTCAAGTGCCAAAATTAGATGAAATGCTTTTTGATGCGGAGGAATACATCGACCGCTTTAAATTTAAAAAAGCAACGCAAACAGAGCGTGAAATTGAACAAGAAATTATAAAATGTGAGCAAGTTCGTATTGAAATTATTTCGGAGCTGGATGAACTGATAGGTAGCGAAGAAAAAAATCGCATCGAAATGGAACAGTTAAAAGAATATTACCGTTCTGCTCGAAAAACGATTTTAGCACATCAACATTCTTTTGGTCCTGCATTAGCAGAACTAGAACAGCGATTAGAAAACTTCACACCAAAATTTGAAGAGTTTAATGAGCTGACGAAAGACGGAAATTACTTACAAGCGCGTGAAATCGTATTGCAACTTAATAGTGAAGCACAAACAATTTTTAACTATTTAAATGAAGTACCGACATTGTTGACGGATATTCAAGCGAAAATCCCGACTGCTATTCATGAACTTCGAAATGGTCAACGTGAAATGGAAGAACATAATTATTATTTACGTCATTTAGAACTGACTGAGTACTTAGATAAGGTAGAAAATGAACTTAATGAATTAAAAGACTCCATTGCACAACTAAATTTAGAAATTGTTGCACCACGTATTCAAGAGATTAATGATGAGATTGATAATTATTATGATTTACTTGAAAAAGAAGTGCATGCGCGTAATTATGTAGAGCGCAATTGCTCAGCAATGTATAGCACAATAACGGATGTAATGCGTTTAACGAAGGACATTAGTGATGAAGTTGCCTATGTGCAACACAGTTACCGCTTGCAGGAAAAAGAAGCTGAAATTCCAAAAGTGGGGTTAAAGCATTTAGAAGTACTTCAAAAGCGTTATGAACTTCTTTCAACGCGTGTACAAGAAGAAAAGTCTGCTTATTCAAGCTTACAAGAAGAGTTGCAGGAAATCACAGAAGAAATTGAACGCATCGCAGAAGAGCAAGAAAGCTTCTCAAACAAGCTTAAAAATTTACGTATCGATGAAAATAAGGCACGTGCTGATTTAGAACAGCTGAAGCGTCTGTTACAAAATACAGAACGATTATTAAGTCGTGCGAATATCCCTGGAGTCCCAGAAGAAATGGACGTACGCTTAGAAGAAGCGGCAGAGCGCATTTATATTGTTGTACAAAGTCTTCAAGAAGTACCGCTTAATATCATACAAGTAAACCAACATTTAGTAAGTGCAAAACAGTGCATTGAAGAAACACATGATCGTGCACAAGAAATGATTGAAAATGTATTAATTATTGAACGTTTAATTCAATTCGGCAATCGATACCGTGCAACGAACCATTCAGTGAACGAAAGTTTATTAGAAGCAGAAGATGCATTTAAAAAATTCCGTTATGTGAAAGCACTTGAAGATTCAGCTAAAGCAGTTGAAATGGTTGATCCGCAGGCGATTAAACGTATTGAGGCATTAGTTCAAGAGCAATTACTTATAAAATCATAAGCATAACGGTTACATGTTAAGCCGTTTAGAGGTATAATAAAACAGCAAAATGAGGACCACCTTGCATTTTTTGTGCAGGTGGTTTTCTTTCGGAATTAAACGATATCTATAACATAAAGAAGGTTGAATATAAATGATTTACTTAGATAACAGCGCAACAACGAAACCCCATAAAGAAGTACTTGCAACGTTTATGCAAGTGAATGAATTATACTATGCGAATCCTGCGTCTATTCACAAAGCGGGTGTTGAATCACATGCATTATTAACAAAAGCACGCGAACAAATGGCACAAATAGTAAATACCGAGCCACACAGCGTATTATTTACTTCAGGTGGTACAGAATCGAATAACTTTGCTGTATACGGAGTCGCAAAATCAAGTGGCTTTAGAGGTAAACATATTATTACAACTGAAATTGAACATCCTTCGATATTAGAAGCTGTGAAACGTTTAGCTGAAGAAGGATTTGAAGTAGACTACTTAAAAGTCGATAAAGAGGGCGTCATTTCATTAGATGAGCTACGTGAAAAATTACGTAAAGATACAATATTAGTTAGTATTATGCATGTGAACAATGAAATGGGTGCGATTCAGCCAATTGAAGAAGCTGCTAGACTCATTCATGAAAAAAGTAATGCGATGTTCCATATTGATGCGATTCAAAGCTTCGGAAAATTACCCGTGCGATTTAATGATGAAAAAGGTCCAGACATTGTATCAATTTCAGGACATAAAATTCATGCATTAAAAGGAACGGGTGTTGTGGCATTCCGTAAAAAACCAATGTTAAAAGCATTTTTAGTAGGTGGCGGTCAAGAGTTTGGCTTGCGTAGCGGGACCGTGGCTGTACCACAAGCTGTTGCGATGGCGAAAGCGGCACGTTTAGCTGTTGAAGCAATGCCAGAACGATTCGAAAGCTATAAAAAATGGTCTACACAGCTGCATGATTTCTTTGAATCATTTGGCAAGGATGTTTATGTATTATCATCTAGAAAAGGTGCACCACATATTTTATCGTTTAGTGTTCGCGGGTTAAAGGGCGAAATTTTAATTAATGCTCTACAAAAACGTGATATTATTGTGTCGACATCAAGTGCATGTTCATCAAAACAAACGAAAACAAGCCATGTAGTAGAGGCTCTTAATATCGACGGTCGATTTAAAAGCGGTGTACTGCGCATTAGTTTTGGTGGCTATACAACAGATCAAGAAATTGAAGCGTTTAAAGCAGGATTTACAGCTGTAATGAAAGAGTTAAAAGGAGACTATCATTCATGATTTTTAAAGAAATTTTAGTTCGCTACGGTGAATTATCAACAAAAGGTCGTAACAAAAAAGATTTCATTAACCGTTTACGTGACAATGTACGTTATTCTTTCCATGACATTTTACCACTTAAAATTCGTGCAGAACGTGACCGTATGTTTATCGAAATTGAAAACGCAGAAAAATTAGCGGTATTAATGGAGCGTTTACCACATGTATTCGGGATCCAATCATTTAGCCCAGTAGCTTCTTGTGAAAAAGATTTAGATGCGATGAAAGCTTTAGCATTCGACATTTTAGAGGATTACCGTGACAAAGGTGATTTAACATTTAAAGTAGAAGTTCATCGTACAGATAAAACATTCCCATTAAACACGCATGAATTACAACGTGAAATGGGTGGAACCATTTTACCAAAATTCGACAACTTCAAAGTTCAAGTGAAAAACCCTGATGTGGCATTACGTATCGAAGTACGTGAAGACGCGATTTACATGATGGCACAGGTGATCCCTGGTGCTGGTGGTATGCCAATCGGTTCAAACGGGAAGTCGCTTCTAATGCTTTCTGGCGGTATTGATAGCCCAGTAGCAGGTTATTTAATGATGAAGCGCGGTGTTCGTTTAGAAGCAATTCACTTCTTTAGCCCACCGTATACAAGTGATAATGCATTACAAAAAGTAAAAGAGCTTACAAATGAATTAACAAAATTTGGTGCGAGAATTCGTTTACACGTTATTCCATTTACAGAATTACAAGTGGCTGTAAAAGACAATGTACCAGACAATATGACAATGACATCAACACGTCGTATGATGATGAAAGTTGCAGACCGTGTTCGTGAAGAAGTTGGCGCACTTGGAATTGTTACAGGTGAAAGCTTAGGACAAGTAGCTTCTCAAACATTAGAAAGCTTAACTGCTATTAATGATGTGACAAGTACGCCAATTTTACGTCCACTAATTTCAGCAGACAAAAATGATATTATTAAAATCGCTGAAAAAATTGGAACATATGAAACATCTATCCAACCATTTGAAGATTGCTGTACGATTTTCACGCCAGCAAGTCCAAAAACAAAACCAAAACTTGAAAAAGTTCAGCATTTCGAAAGCTTCACGGAATTTGAAGATTTAATCGAACGTGCAGTGAAAAACCGCGAAACATATAGCTTCCCTCAAAAAGAAGTGAAAGCGGATAAATTTGCTGATTTACTATAAATTTTTCAAGTATCAATAGGAATTACCTAATAGAAGAACAAATTACCTGCTGAATAGATGTATTTTATTTTCCTCACGGCGCATTCTAATTGCACAAGGAGGTGAGAGATACATGGCTTCAAACAACAATGGTAGTTCAAACAAATTACGTGTCCCTGGTGCACAACAAGCACTTGATCAAATGAAATACGAAATTGCACAAGAGTTTGGCGTGCAACTTGGAGCAGAAGCTTCATCTCGTGCAAACGGTTCTGTAGGTGGAGAAATTACAAAACGCCTAGTTCAAATGGCAGAATCACAATTACGCGGTTCAAACAACAATCAATAAGTAAAACAAAAAGGAATTGTAACTTAAAAAGTTGCAGTTCCTTTTTTAGTTTGGTCAAATGTTGAAAAAATATTGAACAAATGACAGAAATTTTTGAATTTTATCTGTATAATAATTATACTAAGATGGTAAGTATCATTTTTTATCAAAGGGGAGAGTAAGAAATGAATCACGAACACCTAATTGCACCGAAAATGTTTAATATTGTGGATGAATTTGAAAAGCATGAAAACAAAGAAACGAAAACAGCTTTAATTATTCAAGAAGAAAATAGCGAACAGACGAGTTATACATATGAAGCGCTATTACAACAAGCAAATCAAGTAGCAAACGTCTTTCAAGCACAAGGCTTAAAAAAAGGTGACGTCATTTTAATTATGTTACCACGCTGCTTAGAAGCTTATGTAGCGTATATTGCCGCATTAAAAGCAGGACTTGTCATTATTCCGAGTTCAGAGTTACTACGCGCAAAAGATATTGATTATCGCCTCATTCACTCAGAGGCAAAAGCGATTATTGTAAATGATCAATTTATTCAAGAATTTGAGCAAGTACAAAATTTAGCAAATGTGACTTGTTTCATCGTTGGGGACGAAAGACAAAATTGGCAATCGCTAACGGAACTTGCAAAGCTGCAATCAATGGAATTTACAAATGTTGCAACTACATCAGATGATTTAGCATTTTTAGCGTATACATCAGGTACAACAGGTAATCCAAAGGGTGTTATGCATTCACACGGATGGGGCTATGCACATTTACGTACAGCCGCCGCAGCTTGGTTAGGCGTACAAGATGGCGACATTGTATGGGCAACAGCGGCACCTGGATGGCAAAAATGGATTTGGAGTCCGTTTTTAGCGGTACTAGGAAGTGGAGCAGCAGGATTTGTTTACAAAGGGAAATTTGATGCAAAAAAATATTTGCATTGTATTGAAGTTCAAAAAATCAACGTCCTATGCTGTACACCAACTGAATACCGTATGATGGCTAAGCTGAATGATTTAGGGGACTATCATTTAGACTCATTACGCAGTGCGGTGTCAGCTGGTGAGCCTTTAAATCGTGAAGTAATTGAGACATTTAAGCGTGAACATAATCTGATCGTACGTGATGGCTATGGTCAAACGGAAAATACTTTATTGATTGGTACGTTGCTAGATACAGAGTTACGTTCAGGTTCAATGGGGAAACCAACTCCAGGAAACCTAATTGAATTAGTTAACGAATTTGGCGAGCCAGTAGCAGTCGGTGAAGTTGGTGATATTGCCGTGCACAAATCGACACCAGCATTATTTAAAGGCTATTACAAAGATATGGAGCGTACAGCCATTCAGTATCGTGGCGATTGGTATGTAACAGGAGACCGCGCAACAAAAGATGACGAAGGTTATTTCTGGTTTGAAGGGCGCAATGATGACATTATTATTTCTTCAGGATATACAATTGGTCCATTTGAAGTAGAAGATGCGCTAACGAAGCATCCTGATGTGCAAGAATGCGCAGTTGTTGCAAGTCCAGATGAAATGCGTGGTAATGTCGTAAAAGCATTTGTCGTATTAAAGGACCCAGCATTAAAAGAGAAGCCGACAATGATTGAAGAGTTACAAAATCACGTAAAAGAATTAACAGCACCATATAAATATCCTCGAATCATCGAATTTTTAGATGAACTACCAAAAACAATTTCAGGTAAAATCCGTCGTGTCGAACTTCGTTTAAAAGAACGAAGTTAAGGAAGCGATTGTCGAAATATTTCCTGGGTAATGAAAAAAAGATGGTGGATTATCAGCCATCTTTTTTAGTGGATAAGAAAAGGGGAATTCACATAAGCAAAGACATCCATTCGCATTATTCTGTCGTGAATTATTTTTTGCTAAAATGTGGAATAATGAAACTTTTTGTAGAATACTTTCGTACAAAAAGTAAAGGAGGTATATAGATGAATACAAAACGAATAGTAGCACTTATTATTGCAGCAGTATTATTATTTTTCTCAATCGGGATTAATACGATTATTACCATATTTAAAACAGATTTTTTTAGTAGTTTTGATAGCATTATGGGGACAAAGGATATTGTCTATGAGAAGGTTATTGAACCAGGCGATTTCGACAAACGAATTGCTCACTTAACGGTGAATGGTGTCATTCAAGATGTAAGTGAACCAAGTATTTGGCAAACAGTCGACTATAATCACCAAGCTTTTTTAGATCAATTAGATGCCGTACTAGAGGATGATTCAGTTAAAGCCGTATTATTATCGGTAAATTCACCAGGTGGTGGTGTTATTGAATCAGCAGAAATTCATGAAAAATTACTGAAAATTAAAGATGAGAAACAAATTCCAATTTATGTTTCGATGGGCTCAATGGCCGCTTCTGGTGGGTATTATATTTCAGCACCTGCAGATAAAATTTTTGCCCAGCGTGAAACCATTACAGGTTCGATTGGTGTTATTATGCAATCGATCAATTACAGTAAATTGGCTGAAAAAATTGGTGTTGAATATGAGACGATTAAATCAGGGGAGCATAAAGATATGTTCGGTGGTGCACGTCCATCAACACCAGAAGAGTTAGCAATGTTGCAAGAAATGATTGACGAATCGTATGAAGAATTCGTTAATATTATCGAAGCAGGCCGAGGTATGACAGAAGCGGATGTGAAAAAAGTTGCTGACGGTCGAATTTTAGGCGGTTCACAAGCATTAAAAGCAGGATTAGTAGATGAAATTGGTAATGAGGCAGCTACGCTTCGTACATTACGTGAAGATCATGGCTTAGAAAAAGCGGGATTTTTTGAGTACACAGTAGATACAGATAGCTGGGCGTCATTATTAGGCGTTAAAATTGGTTCTTTCTTTAGTCCATCAGCTGAATCACAATACTTATCAAAAATTATTTCTTCAACAAATTCACCACGTATGATGTACTTATACGGTGAACATTAAGGGGAGGGATCGCGATGACTGAGGGAATCGAAACATTTGAGATGATACCGACTGTAGAGCACCCTTCGATACATTTAAAAACTGCGGGCTTTTGGATGCGTTTTTGGGCGTTCATTCTTGATTCACTTGTTATTAGTGCAATTGTTGGAATAACAGTCCGACCACTATTTGCCGTCATGGATTGGGATTTAGCTGGATCTACTTGGTATGCACCAGTGACGATAATATCTAGTACTATTTTTTATGTGTATTTTGTTTTATTGACGAAATTTTTTAAGCAAACTTTAGGGAAAATGGTATTTGGCTTAAAAGTAGAAAAAGATAACGGAGGGCCGTTAGATTGGCCAACCGTTCTATTCCGTGAAGGGGTTGGCCGTTTTATTAACGGGACATTACTTCATTTGCCCTATTTGATCGTAGCATTTGCACCGCGAAATAAAAGTGTAGCCGATTATTTTGCTGATACGGTAGTTGTTCATGAGAATATTTTTGTGGAAAATGTTTAATCAAATGCAGAAGGGGTAACTATCGATATCTTCTAAACAAGGAAAGAGCTGTAAGGTATGCATTAGCCTACTATACAGCTTTTTTCTTTGAGAAAATGATGGTTTTCAAGTTCACTTAGTTGCATTAATGAATTTGACTTTAGTAATATTAGGGAATAACAAAGGAGGCGTTATGTATGGCACAAGTAACATTTAAGAACAGTCCAGTAACATTAATCGGTAAAGAGGTAAAAGTGGGCGACAACGCACCTGATTTCAAAGTGTTAGCAAATGATTTGTCAGAAGTAACATTAAAAGATTCAGAAGGTAAAATTCGTTTATTCTCAGTAGTTCCATCATTAGATACAGGTGTTTGTGATCAACAAACACGTAAATTCAATGAAGCAGCAGGGGAATTAGGCGATAATGTTATTATTTATACAGTATCAATGGATTTACCATTTGCTCAAAAACGTTGGTGTGGTGCAGCAGGTATTGAAAATGTTGTAACTGTTTCTGACCATCGTGATGCTTCATTTGGTGAAGCATATGGCGTACATATGAAAGAATTACGCCTATTAGCTCGCTCTATTTTCGTAGTAGACGAAGCAGGTAAGGTTGTGTATGTAGAATACGTTTCAGAAGGTACAACACATCCAAACTATGAAGCTGCCATTGAAGCAGTAAAAGCTCTTTCAAAATAATTTCGTTTTTCGTGAATTTGTTGTAAAGTAAATATGATACATTGTTCACCCACTCAAACTCGTCTTTGAGTGGGTTGTTCATTTGAAAAAAGAAATAACATAAAGTAGTGCAAACATGGATTGAGGGAGTTTAGTATATGGAAAAGTTTGAACAAATTTTTAGTTTTATTAACAATCGTGCGGAAGAACAAATTAAAGCACAAGAGATTGATTATTTAGAGGCGCTATTACAAGTATTAGAAGATACGCTTGATGGTAAATTTGAATGGCATGTAGAAGGCGCAACAAAAGAGGATATGCGCAAAGCTATTCAAATTGCGATTTTAAAAGGTATGCGTAAAAGTTCACAGCCAAATCACCAAATGACACCAGATACACTAGGCTTATTAGTAAGTCACTTTGTAGAGCAATGTTTTGAAAAAGAATTTACAGAAGGCTCCATTACAGTTGCTGACCTGGCATTAGGTACGGGGAATTTACTTTACACGGTGATGAATGCACTTGATGGAAAAGTGCATGCAACTGGTGTGGAAGTTGATGATTTATTAATTCGTTTAGCAGCGGCAACAGGCGATTTAATCGAGCAACCAGTGACATTATACCGTCAAGATGCACTAGAAAAATTATTAATCGACCCAGTTGATGCAGTTATTTGTGATTTACCAGTTGGCTTTTATCCAAATGAAGAAGTAGCACTAGACTATGAAGTTTGTACAGCTGAAGGATTGAGCTATGCACATCATCTATTTATCGAACAGTCGATGAATTATACAAAAGAAGGCGGCTACGGATTTTTCTTAATTCCAGCGAATTTGTTTGAAACTGAGCAAGCAAAACAACTGCATAAATTTATTAAGGAACATGCCTGGATTCAAGCGGTTATTCAGCTTCCTGAAAATCTATTTTCTGCACGTGCCCATGAGAAAAGTATTTTAATACTTCAAAAACAGAGTGCAGCTTTAAAGGCACCACGTGAAGTATTACTTGCGAAAGTACCGAATATGTCGAACCGCCAAGCACTTGCTATGTTCTTTGAAAAAGTGCGTATGTGGAAAGAAGGAAAATAACAAAAAAAGACCATTGCACCTCGTAGGTTGCAATGGTCTTTTTCTCATTTAAAATAAAATCACTCTGGAGTACGAATAACTAATACGTCACATTTAGCAGTACGTACGATTGCTTCTGATACAGAACCGATTAAGAAACGTTCAACTGCGTTTAAACCTGTAGCGCCACAGATGATTAAGTCTGCTTCTACAACATTTGAAAGTTCTTTCGTAATAATATTTTTTGGCGAACCATATTCGATTACTAAATTTACGTTTGCAACGCCAGCTTCTTCAGCTTGTTTTTTGTAACCGTTTAATAATTCTTCTGAATGTTGTTGAGCACGTTCAGCGATTGAACGGTCGTAAGCTTCGATTGCTGCAAATGAACGCGTATCGATTACGTTTACAAGATTGATAGTTGCACCTTCATTACGTTTTGCAACATCGATTGATTTACGGAATGCGAATTCTGCTTCTTTAGAACCGTCTACTGCTACTACAATACTTTTATAATGATTTGCCATTTCTATTACCTCCTAATTGTCTATAACATGATTATATCAAATGTTTTGGGATTGGAAATACCTAACAGTGAAAATTATGTGATATTATCCAGTTTTAACTTATTTTAATTTAGATATTTGTAGAAAATACACAAATTTTGTAAAATAACTATTGTTATATAATGAGTGATAACGGATATTTAGCGAATTTATTGGTGAAATAGAATAACTTTCATTATCTTATAATTCTAAATATATTATATTTTTAAAATATAACTACTCTTTTTCGAATAAAGTTGGTAGAATGGATTTGATTTACTATCACTAAATTGTAAGGGGAGGAATTTACGTTGAAAATTGGGGTACCGAAAGAAATAAAAAATAATGAAAATCGTGTCGCGATGACGCCAGCTGGAGTATTATCATTAATCGCAAATAAACATGAAGTCTATATTGAGACTGGCGCAGGTTTAGGTTCAGCATTTACAGATAATGATTATATGATGGCAGGTGCACAAATTGTAGAAACTGCTGCAGAAGCATGGAATGCTGAGATGGTCATGAAAGTAAAGGAGCCAGTTACAAGTGAATACGGGTATTTCCATGAAGGTTTAATCTTATTTACATATTTACATTTAGCTCCAGAGCCAGCATTAACAAAGGCTTTAATTGAAAATCGCGTGACTGGTATTGCGTATGAAACAGTTCAATTACCGAATCGTTCATTACCTTTATTAACTCCGATGAGTGAAGTTGCAGGGAAAATGGCTACACAAATTGGCGCACATTATTTAGAAAAATTACCAGGTGGTAAAGGAATTTTACTAGGTGGAGTATCGGGTGTACCTCGTGGTAAAGTTGCAGTTATCGGTGGCGGTATTGCAGGAACAAATGCTGCAAAAGTGGCCGTTGGTATGGGGGCAGATGTAACGATCATTGACTTAAGTCCAGAACGTTTACGTCAATTAGAAGATATTTTTGGACGTGATGTACAAACATTAATTTCAAATCCATATAATATTGCAGATACAGTGCGCACAGCAGATTTAGTTATAGGTTCGGTGTTAATTCCTGGCGCGAAGGCACCGAAACTTGTAACGGAAGAAATGATCCAAGCGATGTCTCCTGGTTCAGTTGTTGTTGATATCGCAATCGACCAAGGTGGTTGCTTCGAAACGTCTGAAAAAGTAACAACGCATGATAACCCGACGTTTGTTAAACATGGTGTAGTTCACTATACAGTAGCAAATATGCCAGGGGCCGTACCGCGTACATCGACAATGGCATTAACAAACAATACAGTGCCGTATGCATTACAAATTGCGAACAAAGGTTTCTTAAGAGCATGTTTAGAAAACCCAGCATTAAAATTAGGTGTCAATACATTAGATGGTCATGTTGTGTACGAAGCAGTCGCAGATGCACAAGGTTTACCATACGTAGTAGTTGATGATGTATTAGGAGTTTTATCAGGTTCAAGTAATTAAGCAAAAGGCTGACGAAAAGTAAATTCGTCAGCCCTTTTTTATTTCACTGCAATGAGCTCTGTTGTAATGTTTCCTTCAAAGTCTGTAATCCGTATGATGCCGTACCCTTTAGCTAAATAAAGGGTTGAGCCATTCGGATAGTTTAAGACGACAACGTTTTCAAATGTCCCAGCTTCTGTCGTTAAAGTAGTTGAAGTACTGTTAACCTTTACTTCGATTTTGTTATTTGACTCAAAGCCGTAGTCAGTATCGATCGTTGTTGTCTTTTCTTTCATTGGATAACTTAGTGAAAAGAAAAATACATCAGAGTATCCGACACCGAAATTAAAGCTGTTTTCAGATTCGATATACGTATATCCAGTCCATTCGTTTTCAAATAAATCAATTGCATTTGAAACATAAGGATTGACCGAAGCAACATACGTTTTCTGTTCCTCACCTTCAAATGAAGGGAAATATGTGTAATTATGATTTGCTTGTGGTAAAAGTCCCTTTGTTACGACAGGAGTTTCTTTTGTTTTTGTTGATACAGTTATTTTTGAAATTGAGGTATCTACAAAAAGATTACTCCAATTTGGACGAATGGAAGTTTCAGCTTTTGAGAACGATGGAATACGACTTGCTACTAATTTATTCATTGCAATGAAATTTGTCGCGTGAATATTCGGTGCATCAAGTAAAAATCGATCATTAGATAATGCAACAGATGGTGTTGCCGCTTGAATCTGGTGTTCGCTCGCAAAGTTATTAACCATGAGTGTAGATAATAAAATAATGATTGAGAAAATTGTCCGATCTTTCATGATGCACTTCCTTTCGCACGTTATAATAGTCTATTCCTTATTTTCTCCTATAAGAAACGAGTAAATTATTGTAAATAACAAAAAATGATAAAAGAGACTTAAAAATAACTAAAAAAGAATCATCAAAGCGTATTATCTACTCTGATGATTCCTTCGTCATATCGTATGCAATTATGTGTTACTTCATGAAAAAAATTAAAGAATTACTAATTCTTTTGTGAACTTCGTTAATACTTCAACACCGTCGTTTGTAACGACAACATCATCTTCAATACGAACACCTGCGACATTTGTTTTATAAATACCAGGTTCAATTGTAAAGACTGTACCTGGATTTAATGTAATCTCATTTGATCCATTAATTGAAGGGAACTCGTGAACTGAAATACCAAGGCCGTGGCCAAGACGGTGTGTGAAGTATTCGCCGTATCCTGCTTCAGTAATAACGTCACGCGCGATTTTATCTAAGTCCATAGCACGTACACCTGGTTTAACACCTGCAATCGCATCTTCATTTGCTTTACGAACAGCATTGTAAATAGCCATTTGTTCTTCGCCAGGCTGACCAAATGCTACAGTACGAGTGATGTCTGAGCAGTACCCATCATAAATAACACCTAAGTCGAATAAGATTAAATCGCCTTTTTGAACTTTACGATCTCCTGGTGTACCGTGTGGAGAAGCTGCTTTTTCGCCTGCTAATACCATTGTATCAAAGCTCATTGCATAGCCTTTTGCTTTGATTGCAGATTCAATTTCGTTTAAAATTTCCATCTCTGTTTTGCCTTCAGCAATGGCATCGCAACCAACTTGAATTGCATAATCTGCTAATTCGGCAGCTTTACGTAATTTCACAAGTTCTTCTTCACCTTTGCGAATACGTAGTGCGTTTACTAATTCATCAATACCAGCAAATTTCAATTCAGCATAGCGCTCTTGAATCGCTTCATAACGCTCTACTGTTAAGTGTGATTTTTCAATTGCTAGTGAATTGAAGTCAAGGTGACGGGCTGCAACTGTTTTTGCGACAACATCCCACGCGTTTTGAGTATCTTCATGTCCAACTACTTCATATTTCCAACCTGCTGCAACAGCATCTGGCATCTCCATTTTTGGACAAATTAAAAATGGCTCAGCTTCTTTGAATACCATAACCCCTAATAATCGTTCATGTGGATCACTTTCAAAGCCAGAAAAATAAAATACGTTATCAGGTGTTGTAATGAATGCAGCATCTAAGCTGTTTTCACGTAAATAGTTTTGTAGTTCATGTAATTTTGACACAATGTTAGCTCCTTTGATTTTAGTAAAAAAATCATTTAAATTTATTCTGCGTAATAAGCATATCAAAAAAAGGAGAATTCTGCAGTACTATCGAATTGTGTTGGTAAAAGTGTGTTTTATTATAGGAGGATTTTATAGATGCAAATTTCATATCATGGACATTCAGTTGTAAAAATTCAAACGAACGGGACAACGATCTTAATTGATCCTTTTATTAATGGCAATGGGCAAACGGATTTAGTGGTGGAAAATGAGAAGCCTGATGTTATTTTATTAACGCACGGGCATAATGACCATGTCGGAGATACAGTGGAGCTAGCGACAAAGCATGATGCGCTTGTTGTGGCACCGAATGAGCTAGCAGATTATTTAGGCTGGCAAGGCTGTCGTGTACACAATATGCATATTGGTGGGGCGTGGCAATTCGATTTTGGAAAAGTGAAATTCACACAAGCATTTCATGGTTCTTCTTACGTGACGGAAAACAATGAAATTATTTATACAGGTATGCCCGCAGGTATTTTATTCACAGCAGAAGGTAAAACAATTTATCATGCGGGGGATACGGCATTATTTGGAGATATGGAGTTAATCGGAAAACGTCATCCAATCGATGTAGCATTTTTACCAATTGGTGATAATTTCACTATGGGTCCTGAGGATGCAGCTTATGCCGTGTCGCTATTAAAACCAAAAATTGTTGTACCGATTCATTACAATACATTCCCACCAATCAAACAAGATCCCAATAAGTTTGCTGAAATGGTAGAAAGTACGGATGTACAAATTTTAAATTCAGGTGATTTTGTTAATCTATAACGAAAATTATAAACTGCCCAGTAATAAACTATGTTACTGGGCAGTTTTATGTGGATAAATCGATAGAGCCTTCGCTCAATGAATAGAACGAAAGCGGTAGTCAGTAGTGAAAAATGTAAATTTCCCCGCCTAAATGTGTTACACTAAAGACAGAAATGAATGATGAGAAATAGGTGATGAAGTTGTCAACGAAACATGAAAAAATCTTACAATACATCGAATCACTACCAGTAGGAGATAAAATTTCTGTCCGACAAATTGCAAAAGAAATGCAAGTAAGTGAAGGAACCGCTTATCGTGCGATTAAAGAAGCGGAAAATCGTCGTCTCGTTAGTTCAATAGAACGTGTCGGTACGATTCGTATTGAAAAGAAAAAGAAAGAAAATATTGAGCGTTTAACATTTGCTGAAATTGTAAATATTATTGATGGTCAAGTTTTAGGTGGGAAATCAGGCTTACATAAAACTTTAACGAAATTCGTAATAGGTGCAATGAAGCTAGAAGACATGATGCGCTATACGGATGCAGGTAGTTTATTAATTGTAGGGAATCGTACACAAACACATGAATACGCGCTAAAAACAGGTGCTGCTGTATTAATTACAGGTGGTTTTGATACGACGGATGAGAATAAACGCTTAGCGGATGAACTGGATTTACCAATTATTTCAACAAGTTATGATACATTCACGGTTGCAACGATGATTAACCGTGCGATTTACGACCAATTAATTAAAAAAGATATTTTATTAATTGAAGATATTTATGTACCGATTGAGGAGACAGCTGTACTTAAAAATACGCATACGATTGCAGATTTTCATGTACAAAATCAACGAACATCACATGGTGCATACCCAGTTATCACAAGCCAGAACAAGCTTGTCGGGATGATTACAAGTAAAGATGTAATTGGAAAAGATGAGACAGATGCAATTGATAAAGTCATGACGAAGAACCCAATTGCGGCATCAATGAAAACCAGTGTTGCATCAGCAGGTCACCGAATGATTTGGGAAGGAATCGATTTACTACCAGTCATCGATGAAGATGGCCATTTAAAAGGTGTTATTAGTCGTCAAGACGTTCTAAAAGCATTGCAACATGCTCAACGTCAGCCACAACATGGTGAAACCATTGACGATTTAGTGAAAAATGAAATGCGTGTACTTGGGGAAGAAGATATTTCTGTAGAATTTACTGTAACGCCACAAATGACCAACCAATTTGGCGCAATCTCTTATGGAGCGTTCACAACATTGCTTACAGAAGTTGGTGCATTTGCATTGAAACGACGTAAGCGTGGCGATGCCGTTATGGAAAATATGACAATCTATTTTATTAAACCAGTACAAATGGAAAGTGTGCTAACTGTACAACCACGTATTTTAGATATGTCACGTAAATTCGTGAAGATGGATTTTGAAGTGTTCAGTGGAACATTACTTGTTGGGAAAGCGCTTATGACTTTCCAACTACTAGAGCGATAACAAAAAAAGGGTTTACCACTCAATTGAGAGAGGTCCCCTTTTTTAAAACTATTTATTTAATTCGTATTCTTGTTGTACGAATTTTCCTTCATGTTGCATGCGTTTAAAGTTGTTAAAGCCTAACACTGCACCAATAATGACAAAGATAACGGCCACAATATAGCCAATCCAGTCAGGGTAAATAATCATCGTATTTAATCCGAAAAGCGCTAAGAAAATTCCTAAAGTGACACCAGCTTTTGCGGTATACCATTTTTTACGAATGGGTAGTGTTGAACGAAACTGCTTCGTTTTAAAATAGAAATAAAAAACAAATGAAATAACAATACAAGCAACTAGAAAAAAATTTAAAAAAACCATAGTGAACCTCCCAATAGCATAACTATTAGATATTGTAACTATTTTTGGTAGAAATTGCGAATGGAAATCACTTGGAATCAGGAGGAACCATTTTGAAGCGTCAAATCATCGACACAATTAAAAAGTATGAAACGATCATTATTCATCGTCACGTGCGTCCAGATCCAGATGCTTACGGATCTCAAATCGGTTTAGCTGAGCTTATTCGAAATAATTATCCGTCAAAGCAAGTATATGTTGTTGGGGAACATGAAGATTCACTATCATTTTTAGCACAGCCTCAGCAAATTGAAGACGCAAAATTCGAAGGTGCGTTAATTATCGTAACAGATACAGCAAATACGGAGCGCATTGATGATCAACGTTACGCGAAAGGTGATTTTGTCATTAAAATCGATCACCATCCAAATGATGATGCATACGGTGATATTCTATGGGTAGACACAGATGCTAGTTCTTGCAGTGAAATGATTTATGATTTATTTGAAATCGGAGAATCACAAGAAAATTGGAAGATGCCAGATGAAGCAGCACGTTTATTATTTGCTGGAATCGTTGGGGACACTGGCCGCTTTATTTTCCCAAGTGCAAGCGAGAAAACATTTGAAACGGCTGGTCATTTAATTAAGTATAATTTTAATCGTACGGAATTATTTGATGGCATGTATGAAATGGACCGTAAACTACTACATTTACAAGGTTATATTTATCAAAACTTCGTGATGGATGAGCAAGGTATGGCTTATATCAAAATGACAAAAGAAATTTTACAAGAGTTTGATGTGACTCCTTCCGAAACGTCATTATTAGTAGGTTCTTTGGGAAATGTAAAAGGGATTTGTGCATGGGTCATGTTTATTGAGGAAAATGATACAATCCGTGTACGCTTACGTTCTAAAGGACCCATTATTAATCAATTAGCCAAAAAATATAATGGCGGTGGCCATCCGTTAGCATCAGGTGCAACGGCGTATTCATGGAACGAAGCAGACCAAGTTATTGTTGATTTAAAAGATATATGTAAAGCATTTAACTAATATAAAAGGAGGGATTAGCGTGGTCGTTTATCCACAAATACGGACAAGTGCCGATTTATTAAAAAGTACGATTCGTATCGAAGAACTCATCCCTTTTTTACAACAACAAAAGGCAAAAAGCTGTGCAATTGTCAATACGAAATTGTACGGACTTTTGCCTTTTGTGCATCAAATGAAAAAGGCTGGCATTCATCCCGTTGTTGGCTTAACGATACAACTCGAAGTAACAGAAGAAATCTCTTTACCACTTGTCCTTTACGCAAAAAATAATCAAGGCTATAAAAACTTATTAAAAGTTTCAAGCAGTATAGCCATTAGACAACAGCAAACAATTCCTTTGCGTTGGTTAACAGCCTATGCCAGTGGAATTGTTTGTGTGGTTCCAGTAATAGCCCAACAAGCGATTTGGCTTCAACAATCGATTGAACCGACCATACAGGTTTTAAAGGAAAGCTATCACTCGGATTTATATATTGGTATTTCTCGAATTTTAGGGAGTGAGCAGCAAGAAGAACGTGCTATTTTATTGGCAGAGGAAAATGCACTGAAAATTATTGCACTTCATGAAAGCTTATTTTTAAAACAAGACGATTATTTTTCATATGAAGTGGCGCAAGCAATTGAAACAGGCGTGAAGCTAAGTGAAGCTACAGATCATGAGCCGTTACAAGAAAGCTATGTGCTAACAAATGAAGAATGGCTAGCTCGCTTCTCTAATAAAATAGAATGGTTAGAGCAAACAGAGACACTTTTATTAAGCTGCCAAGTGACGATTGATAGTGATCAAGTATATATGCCGAAGTTCCCGCTTGAACAAGGGAAGACGGCTGAGCAGGTTTTACAGCAGGAAGTACTGAGTGGCTTAAAAGTTCGCTTAAATGTTGAAGCATTGCCAGAGGCTTACGAAAAGCGCATGTTGTATGAACTTCATGTAATTCAATCGATGGGTTATTCAGATTACTTTTTAATTGTTGCTGATTTCATGCGTTTTGCACGAGAAGAACAAATTTTAACGGGACCAGGACGTGGTTCATCTGCTTCTTCACTTGTTGCATATGCCCTGCAAATTACACAAGTTGATCCACTGCACTATGATTTATTATTTGAACGTTTCTTAAATCCTGAACGCGTGTCATTACCAGATATTGATATTGATTTTATTGATACGAGACGTCATGAAGTGATTCAATATGTCGCGCAAAAATACGGTAAGCAGCATGTCGCCCAAATTATTACGTTCGGGACATTGTCTGCTAAGGCAGTAGCGCGAGATGTAGCGCGAATGTTTAATTTTGAAAGCGATACATTAGAGATGATTTCAAAATTGATCCCGAATAAGCTTGGTACGACGTTGCAAGATGCCTATAAACAATCAGAGCCTTTACGTGCTTGGATTGCTAGTGAACCGATTCGTCAAAAGTGGTTTGCTGCAGCATTACGTTTAGAAGGTTTGCCAAAGAATGCATCAACTCATGCGGCAGGTGTCGTTTTAAGTCCAGTACCACTTGTCGATGTAATTCCGATTGAGGAAGGACATGACGATATTTATTTAACGCAGTGGCCAATGGTAGAAGTGGAACAAACAGGTCTACTTAAAATAGATTTTTTAGGACTACGTAATTTAACGATTATTGAACAAATTCGTCGTTCAATTCAGTTTTCACATCATTTGCAACTCAATATTAATCAAATTCCTTTACAAGATGAAGCAACATTCCAACTATTGCAGCGCGGTGATACAGCAGGTATTTTCCAACTCGAATCAGATGGTATGAAAAATGCATTGCGTGAAATTCGTCCAACACACTTTTTAGATATTGTCGCGGTTAATGCCCTTTATCGTCCAGGTCCTATGGAGTTTATTCCAGTATATGCCCGCAGAAAGCACCAGCAGGAACAAGTCGTTATGCCGCATCCAGCACTCGCACCCATTTTACAAGAAACATATGGCGTCATTGTTTATCAGGAGCAAATCATGCGCATCGCCAATATCCTAGCCGGTTTTACGATAGGACAAGCGGATTTACTCCGTCGTGCGGTCAGTAAGAAAAAGCGTGAAGTGTTAGAAGAACAGCGTGCTGCGTTTGTTCGTGGAGCGATGCAACAGGGCTATGAACAGCATGTAGCAGTGGAAGTATATGAGTTAATCGTACGCTTTGCAGATTATGGTTTCCCGAAAAGTCACGCGGTTGCCTATAGCATCATTTCTTATCAAATGGCGTATTTAAAAGCAAATTTTCCTGTTAATTTTTACGCTGCATTATTAACGAATGCAACAGGTAATGCTGATAAGCTCGCCCAGATTTTAGCGGAAGCAAAATCACAAAATATCGAGATTTTACCACCATCCATCAATCGAAGTATGCGTCATTTCAAAGTGGAAAATGGTAAGATTCGATTTAGTTTATCGGCCATTAAAGGCGTGCCACAGCCATTTTTACAAAAGCTAATAACAGCTCGTAAAGAAAGACAGCAGCCATTCGAATCGATTTTTGATTTAGCCATTGCGTTAACGACGACGAACTTTACACGGAAAATTATGGAGCCTTTAATTAAGGCTGGAGCACTCGATGAATTCGGAAAAGATCGTGCCACACTTCTTGCAACGATTGAAGGGGCACAAAAACAGGCTGATTTTGTACGTCCAACTGAAGGGGAAGACTTATTTGATGGCGTGCTGCTTGCTTTTGGGAAACCAAAATACACAGAAACATCCCCAATGCCTGAGAAAATATTACTTCAATTTGAAAAAGAAGTTCTTGGATTTTATTTATCAGATCATCCCATTGTAAAAGTGCGACCGCATTTCCGAGAAGTGACTGCAACTGTGCAAATGCTACCAAAGCTAAAAGAAAATATGTATGTCAAAATGATTGGTATTGTTAGCGAAATGCGTCAGCTTCGTACAAAGCGCGGAGAATTAATGGCGTTTGTACAACTTGAGGATGAATTTGGACTTGTCTCTTTAACACTTTTCCCCAAAGAATATCAACTTGTTGCAGGTAAGTTACAAGAGGGCACATTATTATATATTGAAGGAAATTTAGAACTTCGCTTCAATAAAGCTCAAGTAAAAGTGAAACATATTGTTATAAAGTGAAACTTCAATTAGTGGGTTCTCCCACTGATTGTTAGTTGAACTAATCGGGCTTTTACTGACAGTTGATTCCATAACTACTTATATTGTATATTTTGAACCTTGAGGTAGGGGGTCTTCTACCTGTCGCTTCGCTTTTGCTACAGATAGATTACTGTCAGTTAATGCAGGATAAAATGAATAATATTAAAGGGTGTTTCTAATGAAATTTAGAGATGCTCTTTTTTGTTAGTTTCCAAAAATATAGTTGGAAATGCTTGTTTTTTAGTTATAAATACATAATTTTTGTTATATATAGTGAATAGAATGTGCGAATCCTCTTTACAAGATCAAAAACATTTTGTATTCTATTGTAGAAACTGGTCAGACCACTTTTATGGTGAGTAACGATTATGTGGACTTGATCAAATGAGGTGGAAGCAGTGGAGGAGAAGGCAACCAAAAAAGTATTTTTACAAATTGTTAATCAGCTTAGGGAATTAATTACGGAACAAAATATACAAGAAGGGGAAAAGCTCCCTTCTGAACGCGTACTAAGTGAACAGCTTCAAGTGGGAAGGTCTTCTGTACGCGAGGCACTACGAAGTTTAGAACTATTAGGATTAATTGAGACGAAGCATGGTGGGGGAACATATTTGGCAAGTATGAAGCATCATCAATTCGTTGAAATCGTCGGTTCGTTCATTTTACAAGATGCAAAATCGATAGCAGATGTACAGGCAACGAGAAAAATGTATGAACAAGAAGCGATTCGTCAAATTAGTCGAAATAAAACATTGCGAGTTTTACCGATTTGGGAAAGCTTTTTTGTAAAAGTAGAGCTTGAACAATCTTTAAAAAGGGAAGATATTTTAAGGGAATGTATCATTGTTTCAGGAAATCGTTTAGCATTTAAAATTTGGTTGCAATTACTAGCTTTTAGTACTGCTGAATTGCAACGAGAAATTCAATCAACAGAAAAAATTCATGTAGAAATGATGCTTACATCGATACAAATGGGTTATGAATATGAGGCGATTGAAGCCTATGATAAATGGATGGAAATAATTAGTGAGTAACTAATTTTAGAAGAACAAAGGGGGATTACGATGGCTATTCGTGATTTATTTTCAATTAATCGAAAAAAAAATACAGCAAGTTTTGCAAATAATGCAGATGAGAAAACATTTCCAGAAGGCATTGTAACGAAATGTCCAAAATGTAAAACGATTCATGTGACAAAAGAAATCGAGAAAAATTTAAAAGTATGTCTTAAATGCCAATATCATTTTACGCTGACGGCCAAAGAACGTATTAGCTGCTTTTTAGATAAAGATTCGTTTACATCAATGGATGATCATTTACAAACAATAAATCCATTAAATTTCCCAGCTTATATTGAAAAAGTGAATGCAGATAAATTAAAAACAGGATTGAACGAGGCCGTGTTAACAGGCGTGGGTACATTAAAAGGGATGCAAGTAGTCGCTGCAGTTATGGATTCGCATTTCCGAATGGGATCAATGGGTTCAGTCGTCGGTGAAAAAATAACGCGTGCTGTAGAAAAAGCAACGGAACTGCGCGTACCTTTTATCATATTCACGGCAAGTGGTGGAGCACGTATGCAAGAAGGCGTCTTGTCTCTTATGCAGATGGCAAAAACGAGTGTTGCGTTAAAACGACATAGTGAAGAAGGTTTACTGTACATTTCCATCATGACACATCCAACAACTGGTGGTGTTTCAGCAAGCTTTGCATCGATTGGTGATTATAATATCGCAGAGCCACAAAGTTTAATCGGTTTTGCAGGACGACGCGTAATTGAACAAACCGTTCGAGAAAAATTACCAGATGATTTCCAAACGGCGGAGTTTTTATTAGATCATGGTCAACTCGATGCGATATTTAGTCGTTTAGAAATGCGTGAAAAAATCGCAACGATTGTGAAGCTACATGTACAAGGAGGCGTGTCACATGTCTAAATTAATGGCGTTTGAAGAACCTGTTGTAAAACTACGAGAAAAAATTGATGAATTAAAATCGATTGCTGTTGAGGCAGATGTTGATATGAGCGGTGAAATCGAAAAGCTTGAAACACGCTTGCAGCAATTAGAACAAAATATTTACGATAATATGGAGCCCTGGGACCGTGTACAAGTAGCACGTCATCCAGAACGTCCAACGACACTTGATTATATTGAACATATTTTCGATGATTTTATCGAATTGCACGGAGATCGTACATTTAAAGATGATGCTGCGATTGTAGGCGGAATTGCTTCATTAAATGGCCAAGCAGTGACTATTATTGGGCATCAACGCGGAAAGTCAACGAAGGAAAATATTCGTCGTAACTTCGGTATGCCACATCCAGAAGGCTATCGTAAAGCATTACGTTTAATGATGCAGGCACAAAAATTTAATCGTCCAATTATTTGCTTTATTGACACGAAGGGGGCCTATCCAGGTAAAGCAGCAGAAGAGCGTGGTCAAAGCGAAGCGATTGCACGAAACTTGTTTGAAATGGCTGGTTTAAGGGTACCTGTAATTAGTATTGTCATCGGTGAAGGTGGTAGTGGTGGTGCACTTGCTTTAGGGGTTGCCAATAAAATCTTAATGTTAGAAAATGCCACTTACTCAGTTATCTCACCAGAAGGCGCAGCGTCGATTTTATGGAAAGATGCAAGCTATGCGAAGCAAGCTGCTGAAGCAATGAAAATTACTGCACCTGATTTAAAACGATTAGAAATTATTGATGGGATTATTCCAGAAGTTGCGGGTGGCGCGCATAAAAATATTGAAAAACAAGTGATAACGATGAAGGAATGTATTGAAGATACATTACGTGAATTAAATTCATTAACGGCAGAACAATTAATCGAAAATCGTTATACAAAATTTAAAATGATTGGGCAATATTCTGAAGAGTAGTAGTTTAAGTGCTTACGAAAGACTTAGTAGGTCAACGAAGAATGCGTGAAAGCGCATTCTTTCATTTTTTTATAAAGCTTTAAATAATTGTTTTCTAGAATAGTTACATATATGTGTTTTTTCTGTTAATGTGAATAGTATGAGTATTATAGGAGGAAAATAGTGAATGAAAAAGATCGCGGTTTTAACGAGCGGAGGAGACGCTCCAGGAATGAATGCTGCCATTCGTGCAGTCGTTCGTAAAGCACGTTTTCACGACGTAGAAGTTATCGGAGTTTATCATGGATTTGAAGGGCTCTATAATGGTGATTATGAGCTTCTCGATATTGGTGCAGTCGGCGATATTATTCAACGAGGTGGGACAAAATTATTTTCAGCTCGCTTTCCACAATTCAAAGAAGATGAGTTCCAATTTAAAGCGATTGAAAAAATGAAAGAAGAAGGTATTGAAGGTTTAGTTGTTATTGGCGGTGACGGTTCATACCGTGGTGCGATGCAACTTACTGACAAAGGCTTTCCATGTGTAGGCATTCCAGGAACAATCGATAATGATATACCAGGGACAGAATATACAATTGGTTTTGATACAGCGTTAAATACAGTAGTAGAATCAATTGATAAAATTCGTGATACAGCGACAAGTCATGAAAATACGTTTGTTATTGAAGTAATGGGACGTGACGCAGGTGATATTGCATTATGGGCAGGTGTTGCTGCTGGTGCAGAATCCATTTTAATTCCAGAAGAGCCACTGGATATTAGCGATATTGTCAATAAACTTGAGCGCGGTGTAGCACGTGGTAAACGCCATAGTATCATTATTGTTGCAGAAGGCGTTATGAATGGTCATAAACTTGCCAAACAACTTGAAGAACATATAGGAGTGAAAATTCGCACGTCTGTACTTGGACATATTCAACGGGGCGGTTCACCATCTGCACGAGATCGAGTTTTAGCAGGTCGTTTTGGCGCGCGTGCAGTTGAATTATTATTAGAAAATCAAGGTGGACGTGCAGTGGGTATAAAAAATCATGCCGTCGTTGATTATGATTTAAAAGAAGCTTTTGAAAATAAACATAAAGCCGATTTAAGTTTGTATACATTATCACAAGAACTATCAATTTAAAGTGCAAAATGGAGATGACATAATATGAGAAAAACGAAAATTGTATGTACTATTGGTCCAGCTAGTGAATCCCCAGAAATGTTAGATAAGTTAATTACAGCGGGCATGAATGTTGCACGTTTAAATTTCTCTCACGGAGGTCACGAAGATCACGCAATTCGCATTGCATCGATTCGTGACGCATCAGAGCGTATGAAAAAACCAGTCGGAATTTTATTGGATACAAAAGGTCCTGAAATCCGTACACATTCAATGGAAAATGGCGAGTTACACCTTGTAACAGGTCAAGTTATTGATATTTCGATGACAGAAGTATTAGGGACGGAATCTTGTTTTTCGGTAACCTATGAACGTTTAATCGAAGACGTAGATCAAAATAATAGGATTCTTTTAGATGATGGTTTAATTGAATTACGTGTATTAGCAAAAGACTTAGACAAAGGTCTTATTCATACGATTGTAGAAAATGCCGGTATTTTAAAAAATAAAAAAGGCGTAAACGTACCTGGTGTATCCGTAAAATTACCAGGTATTACAGAAAAAGATGCTGCTGATATTTTGTTTGGTATTGAACAAGGAGTAGACTTCGTTGCTGCATCATTCGTTCGTACTGCAAAAGATGTATTAGAAATTCGTGAATTGTTAGAGCAAAATGAAGGCGGCCATATTCAAATTATCCCGAAAATCGAAAACCAAGAGGGTGTCGACAATATCGATGGAATTATCGAGGTTTCAGACGGCTTAATGGTAGCCCGCGGTGATTTAGGGGTTGAAATTCCAGCTGAAGAAGTACCACTTGTTCAAAAATCACTAATTAAAAAATGTAATCAAGTCGGCATACCAGTTATTACAGCAACACAAATGCTAGATTCGATGCAACGTAATCCGCGTCCAACTCGTGCTGAAGCATCAGATGTTGCCAATGCGATTATTGATGGTACGGATGCGATTATGCTTTCAGGTGAAACAGCTGCGGGTCTTTATCCGGTAGAATCAGTAGCTATGATGAATAAAATCGCAGAACGTACAGAAAATTCATTAGACTATCGTTCAATCGTTGTACAACGTAGCCGTGAAAAAGGGACAAATATGACTGAGGCTATTTCGCAAGCTGTAGCCACTACATCCATTAACTTAGGTGTAAAGGCAATATTAGCGCCAACTGAAAGTGGTAATACTGCGAAAATGATTGCAAAATATCGTCCAGGCGTTTCGATCATTGCGGTAACAAGTCAAGCGAATACTGCCCAAAAATTAACTTTAGTATGGGGCGTTAAGCCGATTGTGACACATGAAGTTGAAACAACGGATGAAATTTTAGAACTTTCAGTAGACGAAGCATTAAGTCACGAATATGTAAGCTACGGAGATGTAGTAGTCATTACAGCGGGTGTGCCAGTAGGTGAGGCAGGTACAACAAACTTAATGAAAGTCCATGTCATTGGCGATTTATTAGCTCGTGGGCAAGGGATTGGAAAATCCTCTGTATTAGGAAAAGCAATTGTCGCAAAAAATGCTGGAGAAGCATTAGCTTTTGATACAGAAGGTGCAATCATTGTAACAGTTGGTTCAGATCGTGAAATGATGCCTGCCATTGAAAAGTGTGTCGGCATTATTACAGAAGAGGGTGGGTTAACTTCTCACGCAGCTGTAGTTGGATTAAGCCTTGGTATTCCTGTTATTGTTGGTGTAAAAGAAGCAACTACATTAATTCGCCACGGACAAGAAATCACAATGGATGCAGAATCAGGCGTTATTTATAAAGGTCATGCAAGCGTACTATAATTTAAAAGAGTTGCTCGAAAAGAATTTTCTTCGAGCGGCTCTTTTTTTGAAACTTTTTAGCAAGAAATTTCGTAGTATTAAGTAAGAGGAGGCAATATGCTCATGAAAAAAATATTTTTCGGATTATTAGCACTCGTTTTCGCTGAGATTGCCGTATTTATCATGGTAGGAAAAGCCATTGGCGTGTTTTATACACTATTGTTAATCGTAGCGACATCTATTATTGGCGTTCTCATTGCCAAAAAACGTGGTACAAAATCATTTCAAACGATTCAAAAAAGCATCCAACAAGGGCAAGCACCCACTGTACCAATGATTGAAACAGTGATGATTTTTGTTGGAGGGGTTTTATTAGCACTTCCAGGATTTTTAACAGATATTATTGGATTATTATTTATGTTAGGTATTACGAGAAAGTTATTTAAGCCAATGATTTTTTATTTACTACGTAAAAAAATGCGTAACGGACAAGTCGTTATTTTGCAAAGATAGATGTTTGTTTGACTTTAATGGCGACCATTAAAAGAATCGGACTGAATAAAATACCATAAAAACCGAACAATTGAATGGAAGCAGCACTTATTAAAAATGTGTGGATCATTCGAATATGAAGCGTATGTGCCCATAGCAGTGATTCAGTTAACTGTCTTGTTATTTGAACGAAAATATAAAGTGTGATAATTGCTAATGCAAGTAATTGTTGCTCGATAAAAAAATAGTAAATAGCAAGTGGAATTAAAAATAGACCAATTCCTAAAAAAGGCAAGCAATCTGCTAATGCAATAACAAAGGCCTTCATAATCGCTGCATCAAATGAAAGTATTGAAAAACCAATGCTTAGCAAGATGAATGTAAGTGTAAATAGTTGTAGCTCAACGAAAATAAAATAGCTTATGAGTGACATCGCTTTTGTAAAATAGCGTGACCAATCATTACGATAGACTTTTGGCACATAGGTAAAGAACCAAAGTCTATTTTTTTTACTTTCAAAAAGAGAAAAGTAAAAAGCAATTGTAAATAAAAATAATTCAAAAAGAGAATTCAAACTATTTTTAATTACATTCACAAAAAATAAGGTAATCTCGTTAATGATTGAAGAAAGCTTTTCAACGAAATATGGTAAAAATGGGTGATTTAAATAGTTTTCAGAGAAAGAACGTAATGTCGATTGGACAGAAGGTAATAATTGAATGGCACTTTGGATTATTAAATAAAAGAAGATACCTATAATTAAAAAGAGAATGATTGAAATGCAAAATACAATGAGGGCAAATGGCAGCCTTAAATTTCGTTTGATAAAGTCAAATAAAGGGTAAAATAGATAGGCTAAGAATAATCCTAGAACAATCGGAAAAATAAAATATAACAGCGATATATAGAGCAATAAGACCACATATTTTTGACTATTTAGAAGGAATTTATTATAATTACTTTCTTTTATCACTAAAATCACCCCTAAAAAATTCCATATATATCTCGTTAGTAACGATAAATTCTCTTTAAGTCGCAAAATCTATCATATATGCTGATTTTTCTTAAAATCAAAGTATTTCATTCACAAAGCCGTCAAAATTGATTATAATGGATTATGTAAGCGATTTACTTATAGGTTCACCTGAGCAGAACAATATGAGTGTAATTCTTTCGTTCAAAGAAAAGAAAGCACTTACAAAACTAATTTATTAAGTGAAGGAGCGATTTTTATGTCAGCAACAAAAGGTTTAGAAGGTATCGTAGCAGCAGAAACTAAAATCAGTTCTATTATCGATGACACACTAACATATGTAGGTTATGGCATCGATGACCTTACTAACAATGCAACTTTTGAAGAAGTAGTATTTTTATTATGGAACACTCGTTTACCAAAAGCGGACGAGTTAGCAGATTTAAAAAAACAATTAGCTGATAACATGGCTATCCCAGCGGCAATTACAGATTTATTCAAATCTATGCCATTAAAAACAGTACACCCAATGGCTGCTTTACGTACAGCTGTATCTATGTTAGGTACATTTGACGAAGAAGCAGACGTTATGGAAAAAGAAGCAAACTACCGTAAAGCAATTCGTTTACAAGCGAAAATTGCTACAGTAGTAACTACTTTTGCACGCGTACGTCAAGGTAAAGAACCTATTGCTCCAAAACCAGAATTAGGTTATGCAGCAAACTTCTTATATATGCTAAAAGGCGAAGAGCCAGCAGAAATCGAAATCGAAGCATTCAATAAAGCATTAGTATTACATGCTGACCATGAGTTAAACGCTTCTACATTCACAGCACGTGTATGTGTAGCTACATTATCTGATGTATACTCTGGTGTAACTTCAGCTATCGGCGCTTTAAAAGGCCCATTACATGGTGGCGCGAACGAGCAAGTTATGAAAATGTTAACTGAAATTGGTTCATTAGATAACGTTGAAGCTTGGGTACAAAACAAATTAGACAACAAAGAAAAAATCATGGGCTTCGGTCACCGCGTTTACCGTGGTGGAGATCCTCGTGCACCACATTTACGTCTAATGTCTGAAAAGTTAACTAAGTTAACTGGTAAACCAGAATTATACCAAATGTCAGTGAAAATTCATGACATGATCGTTGAACAAAAGAAATTACCTGCAAACGTAGATTTCTTCTCAGCATCAGTATATGATTCTTTAGGCATCGAACATGACTTATTCACACCAATCTTTGCAGTATCTCGTACTTCAGGTTGGGTAGCGCACATTTTAGAACAATATGCGAACAACCGTTTAATCCGTCCACGTGCGGAATACGTTGGTCCAGAAATGCAAAAATACGTTCCAATTAACGAGCGTTAATCAAAAAAGTATGATAAAATGTCTAGGATTGCACGTAAGTTGCAATCCTAGATTTATGATTATTAGGAGGCAAATTTCCAATGACTAACAAAATCGTAGTAGAAAACGGTTCTTTAATGGTTCCAAACAATCCAGTAATTCCTTTCATCGAGGGTGACGGTATTGGTCCAGATATCTGGGCAGCAGCTTCTCGCGTTATCGACGCAGCAGTAGCAAAAGCTTACAATGGCGAAAAGAAAATCGAATGGTTAGAAGTTTTAGCTGGTGAAAAAGCATTCAACGCAACTGGTGAATGGTTACCACAAGAAACTTTAGACAAAATCAACGAGTACCTTATCGCAATTAAAGGTCCTTTAACAACTCCAATCGGTGGCGGTATCCGTTCACTTAACGTAGCATTACGTCAACAACTTGACCTATATGTATGTTTACGTCCAGTTCGTCACTTTGACGGTGTACCTTCTCCAGTTAAACGTCCAGAAGATGTTAAAATGGTTATCTTCCGTGAAAACACTGAAGATATCTATGCTGGTATCGAGTTCGAAGCTGGTTCTGAACAAGCTAAAAAACTAATCGACTTCTTACAAACAGAATTCGGTACAAAAAACATCCGTTTCCCAGAAACTTCAGGTATCGGTGTAAAACCTGTATCTCAAGAAGGTACTGAGCGTTTAGTACGTGCTGCTATCGAATATGCTATCAAGCATAACGAGCCTACTGTTACTTTAGTACACAAAGGTAACATCATGAAGTACACTGAAGGTGGATTCAAAAAATGGGGTTACGCGTTAGCTGAAAAAGAATTCGGCGAACAAGTATTCACATGGAATCAATACGATGCAATCAAAGCTGAACAAGGTGAAGCTGCTGCTAACGAAGCACAATCTGCTGCATTAGCTGCTGGTAAAATCTTAGTTAAAGATTCTATCGCTGATATCTTCTTACAACAAATCTTAACTCGCCCTAAAGAGTTCGACGTAGTAGCTACTATGAACTTAAACGGTGACTATATTTCTGACGCATTAGCTGCTCAAGTTGGTGGTATTGGTATCGCTCCAGGTGCTAACATCAACTACGTAACTGGACATGCTATTTTCGAAGCTACTCACGGTACTGCTCCTAAATACGCTGGTCAAGATAAAGTAAACCCATCTTCAGTATTATTATCAGGCGTATTAATGCTTGAACACTTAGGATGGCAAGAAGCTGCGGACTTAATTACAAACTCAGTTGAGAAAACAATCTCTTCTAAATATGTAACTTATGACTTCGCACGTTTAATGGATGGCGCTACAGAAGTTAAATGTTCTGAATTCGCTACTCGCTTAATCGAAAACTTCTAATTAAAACTTACTTTTTGCCATATTATGTGAAATTGTGAACAAATTATTCAATTTTGAATAATATTGTGAACATAATAAATCATTTACTTGGTGAATATTGACTTTAATAGATTTAAGTTTCAAAATGAATAGTAACAACAAAGGGAGAAAGCATATTGTTTTCTCCCTTTTTGTATACTTAAATTGTCTATATGATTGATTAAAGAGGAGCGATTCGTTATGGTAATAAAACGTAAAAAAATCTCTGTAATTGGTAGTGGAAATACGGGTGCAACGGCGGCTTTTTTAGCTGCACAAAAAGAACTTGGTGATGTTGTCCTTCTTGATATTCCAGATGTTGAAAACCCAACAAAGGGAAAAGCTTTAGATATGTGGGAAACAGCACCTGTGCAAGGCTTTGACTCCTATGTATTGGGTACGGTGAATTACGATGATACAGCTAATTCAGATGTCGTATTAATTACTGCAGGAGTTGCGCGAAAACCAGGAATGAGTCGTGATGATTTAGTTCAAATCAATCAAGCTGTTATGAAATCCGTATCAAAAGAAGTAGCACGAACTTCACCTGATGCGACAATTATAGTATTAACAAATCCTGTTGATGCGATGACATACACAGTATATAAAGAAACAGGCTTCCCAAAAAACCGAGTAATTGGACAATCTGGTGTACTTGATACAGCGCGTTTCCGAGCTTTTGTTGCAGAAGAATTAAATGTTTCGGTAAAAGATATTACCGCTTTAGTTTTGGGTGGTCATGGTGACACAATGGTTCCATTAACACGCTATGCTTCAGTAGGCGGTGTACCATTAGAAAGTCTAATCGAATCAGAACGTCTTGAGCAAATTGTAAAACGTACACGTGGTGGCGGTGGTGAAATCGTTAACTTGCTAGGAAATGGCTCCGCTTATTACGCACCAGCTGCGGCAATGATCGAAATGACTGAAGCAATTTTAAAAGATCAAAAACGTGTATTGCCTTCAATTGCCTATTTAGAAGGTGAATATGGTTATGAAGGTATATATCTTGGTGTGCCAACATTACTTGGTGCAAATGGTATTGAAAAAGTATTTGAACTTCAATTAAATGAATCTGAAAAAAATGCTTTAGACTATTCAGTAGCTGCTGTTAAGGATGTTATGCAAGCATTAAAATAAATAGTAATCAATGTACTGCCAAAAGTGTATAGCTCCCTTTTTGGCAGTATTTTATTTTGCAGCTAATCGTATGAATATAGTGTATTACTTAATGAAATAGAATCGTTCATCGATAATTGTACTTTTTTATAAAAGTTGTTACTATTGAAAGTAATAGTAGGAAAAGTTTCACCACCATACAAATGGAATAATTGATTGGAAATGGGGGTTTCAAATCAATTTTGGAGGAAGCGAATACATGAAAAAAACCGTTTTAGTAGTAGAAGATGAAATTTCGATTGCAACATTATTAAAATATAATTTAGAGCAAGCAGGTTTTGAGGTTTTATTAGCTCATGATGGTAAGCGAGGGTTGGATACAGCAGTAGAACAGACACCAGATTTAATGCTGTTAGATTTAATGTTACCAGAGCTTGATGGTGTGGAGGTGTGTAAAGAGCTTCGTCGCTTACGTATTAACTTACCAATTATTATGTTAACGGCACGTGATGATGAGTTCGATAAAGTGCTCGGTTTAGAATTAGGCGCAGATGATTATATGACGAAACCATTTAGTCCTCGTGAAGTCATTGCACGTGTGAAGGCTGTATTACGTCGCTTTTCTGGGCCAGTTATTGAAGAAGCTGTTCCATCATCTGAACTTGTATATACTTTTGGTGATTTACAAGTGTATCCCGAACGTTTTGAGACATTTATCAATGAAGAAAAACTTGAATTTACACCGAAGGAATTTGAATTATTAGTGTACTTATTAGAAAATAAAAATCGTGTATTAACACGGGATCAGCTTCTAAGCGCTGTTTGGAAATATGACTTTGCTGGAGATACACGGATTGTAGATGTTCATATTAGTCATTTGCGCGATAAAATCGAAGAAAATAGCCGAAAACCGATTTATATTAAAACAATAAGAGGGTTAGGTTATAAATTTGAGGAGCCCAGAAATTAATGAATAACCGTTTATTTTATTCTTTTATTTTTGTCATCGTGTCAATTTTAGCTGTTCTCGGTTTATTCGTAGGACAGCTTTTTCCTTTTTTTGCAAATGATTATATTCAATCTACCATAATTGAAAATCAGCAAAAAATGGAGCAGGTTGTTCAAGAAGAAAAAATCCAATTAAGTTCTGCACAAAAGCGGGCTTTGCTTGAAACATATGAAATTGATAAAAATGCAACAACTTATAATGAAGTTCGAATGCATCTTTACACGATTCTTGTACTATTAATTGTTGTAGCATGTATCATTATGGCGTTCATGATACACCGAATGGCGAGCAACTTTATTACGCCAATTGATAATATAACGCGAACAGCAATGGAATTATCAAAAGGCAATTATCGTGCACGGGCTTTTGCAAAGGGTCCAAAAACGGTCGTGGAGCTGCGAAACTCTATCAATATTTTAGCGCGAAATTTACAAGATATTACGAAAACCCGTGTTATCGAAGAAGAACGTTTAAAAACACTAATTGAGAATATGGGAAGCGCTTTAATGATGCTAGACCGTGAAGGAAATATTTCTATCGTCAATCGGAAATTTCAAGTGTTATTTGATTTAGAAAAAGAACAATTGATTGGAAAGAATTTTTTAACTTTAGGGTTAACGAAGCAATTGGAACAGTTTATCGATTATGTATTTTTAACGGAAATGCCCTATCGTCAGCAGCTTGAAATGGAAATTGGTGATGAACTTTATAATGAACAAATTTATGGCGCACCAGTAGTTGGAGAGCATGGTCGTTGGCTCGGAGTTGTGATTGTTATGCATGATGTGAGTGAACTAATCCGATTAGAACAAATTCGTAAAGATTTCGTTGCGAATGTATCACATGAATTGCGCACACCGATTACATCGATTAAAGGATTTTCTGAAACGCTTCTTGATGGGGCCTTTAAAGATGAAAACATGCTGCTCTCTTTTTTAAATATTATTCATGAAGAAAGTAACCGAATCCAAGTACTTGTACAAGATTTGCTCGAGCTTTCTAAAATTGAAAGACATGGCTTTTTGCTTGATGTGGAACCAGTCAAATTACAGGATATTTTAATTCGTGTTGTTGATCTAACAAGCGCCCAGTTAGAAAGTAAAAATATGCAATTTGAAGTGAACATTGAACAAGATGCGTTTATTTTGGGGGATGTGAACCGTCTTATGCAAATTTTTACGAACTTAATTAATAATGCAATGGCTTATTCAAAAGAGCATACAACTGTGACACTACGTATTAGCAGTGATGAGCAATATGGAATATTTGAGATAACGGATCAAGGAATTGGAATCGAGAAATCAGAAATCCCACGTGTTTTTGAGCGCTTTTATCGTATTGATCGTGCACGTAGTCGAAATTCAGGTGGTACAGGTTTGGGCTTATCAATCGTCAAGCACTTAGTTGAAGCACACCAGGGGAAAATTCAAGTGTCGAGTGAAGTAGGAAAGGGCACAACTATGAAAGTGTATTTACCACTCCAATAAGAAATCTTAACAATGTCTTTACAATACAGAAATAGTAACTATAAATTTAACTGCTATAGTAATTACTAGAAACCCCCGTTTCAAAATAGTGAAGATAGTTAAGAAATAAAGTATTTATGACGCAGTTTGTCCATTTTGGATAAGTTGCGTTTTATTTTTGTAAAAAATGAAACTTTTTGTAAGTTCTCTACGTAAAGTAGAGAGTTTTTAAAATGAAGTAGGGGGTCCTTTATGATGAGTGTTAAGCGGACGTTATTATTTGTCAGTCTCGGATTATTTACAGTAATTGCACTAATAGCTGTAACAACATCTTGGTACACGGTAGATGAGTCTGAACAAGCGGTGGTCATTACATTTGGTCAAGTAGATGATATGATTCAAGATCCAGGGTTACATTTCAAATTACCTTGGCCTATTCAAAAAGCAGAAGTTTTATCGAAGGAAACATATAGTTTACAGTTTGGCTATAAACAGAAAGCAGATGGAACGTTAGAATCGTTTGATAAAGAAACAAAAATGATTACAGGTGACGAGTACATTGTATTAACAGACTTAGTTGTACAATGGCGTATTGTGGATCCAAGAAAATATTTATTCAGTTCACAGGAGCCGAAAATCATTCTACATAGTGCAACATCGAGTGCCATTCGTTCGGTTATTGGAAGTTCAAAAATTGATGAAGCACTAACGGATGGTAAGGCAGATATTGAAGCAGAAACACGCGAACTTCTTGTCTCGTTAATCGAAAAATACGATATTGGGATAGGGATTGTTGGCGTTAAACTTCAGGATGTGGATGTCCCTAATGCAGAGGTTCGAGCTGCCTTTACAGCGGTTACCGATGCACGTGAAATGAAAAGTACAAAAATCAATGAAACTAAAAAATATCAAAATCAACGCTTAAGTGAAGCAGCTGGTGAACGTGATGCCATCAAGTCTAAGGCAGAAGGAGAAAAGGCAGCACGGGTTGAACAAGCGAATGGTGAGGTCGCGCTATTTAATAAGCTATATGAAGAATACCGTTTAAACAAAGAAATTACGCGTGAACGTCTAATGATAGAGACACTTGAAACAGTACTACCAAATGCACAAGTATATATTATGAACGATGATGCGAACGGTACAATGAAATACTTACCACTTCAGCAAATGCAAACGAATTCTTCGACTGAAACGAAGAAGGAAGGGAGTTCAAACTGATGAGCAATAACAATAATAATTTCGATGGCGATTTAGATGCGTTTATCAAAAAGCTATTTGGCAATAAGAAAGAGCAAAATAGTGTAAAGGAAGTATCATCGGATCAAGAGCCTTCTAATAATGGGCAAGAGCCAAATCAAACAAAAAAAACAATTAATAAAACCAAAAAGCCTATGAATATGAAGCAATGGGTTGCTTCCGTAATTGTAATTACGGTCATTTTTGCAGCGCTTCTTATTGCCTTTGCTAATCTGTATGTTGTCAAAGAAAACGAATATAAGGTTGTTCGTCAATTTGGGGAAGTTGTAAAGTTTGAGAAGGAACCGGGTCTCCATATGAAAATTCCCTTTATACAAAGTGTGACAACATTGCCACGTAACTTAATGACTCATGATATGACAGAAGAAGAAATCAGTACAAAAGACAAAAAGCGGATTATTATTGATAATTATACGATTTGGAAAGTGACGGATCCAAAAGCATTAATTTCGAATGCAGGTCAATTGTTAAATGCCGAAAATCGTATGGAAGAATTTATTTATTCAGCACTTCGTACAGAGTTTGGTCAAACGAATTATGAAGACATTATTAATGAAAAAAATTCCTCGCGAGGGAATATTAATGACCGTGTAACAGAGCTTGTGAATGAATTAATTACAGCTGCGAATTTCGGGATTGAAGTCGTTGATGTACGTATTCGTCGAACGGATTTACCACAGGAAAATGAACAATCAGTCTATACTCGTATGGTGTCTGAGCGCCAATCAATCGCCCAAAAGTATTTATCTGAAGGGGATGCTGAAAAGAGTAGAGGCGATGCCAAAACAGATCAAGAAGTGCAGGTAATGCTTGCGACGGCTAAAAAAGAAGCAGCCATCATCCTTGCGCAAGGAGAATCAGAGGCAGCTCAGATTTATAATAATGCCTATTCAAAAGATCCAGAGTTTTATCGTTTATTTAGAACGTTAGAATCGTACAAGAAAACAATAAATGGCGAGACGGTTCTTATCATTCCATCTGATTCGCCATATGCAAAGTTATTATCAGGTCAAGTAAATTAATCTAATTTAATTTAATCTTTGTAAGGAATCTGTTTGTTAAACATACAGATTCCTTTTTTGTATTAATTTACCTTCACGAAAAATTCAATTTATATTACTGGAATATAATATTTTGTTGATATAATAGAATTAGTATCATTTTAAAGGAGTGTCTAGCTTGAGTAGAAAGATTCAAAACAGTTTAATAGCTTTTATAATGGCGACGTCTGTATCAGCCTTGTTTGTTCAATCCAATATTGAATTCATGAAAACTGAAATTTTTCATATACCAGTATTATTTATAGTTATTTTAGGTGTAAGCTTATTTATTGCGGAAGACGTACGTGACTCATTTAAAAAAGTACTTTGGTTTGATAAACGAGAAGATAAGCGTCCAATCTGGCAAGTAGGCATCGGCAGTATTTTCTTCTTTACACAAATTGGGTTTGTTGAAGTGTTTGCACGTCATCTAATGCATTTTAATTTAGGTGGTATGCCATTATATTGTGTGTTTGCTTTTATGAATGCTTTTTTATTAACGGTTATATATGAAGAGATTTTTTATGAAGAAGAAAAAACTAATGTGCAGATTGTTAAATTTAAAAATCGAATGAAATAATGCTTAAAACCTGTATGGAAGTGAATTCTATACGGTTTTTTTACATAGTTGAAGAGAAATTGTTAGAAATATAATATAAATTTGATATTCTATATAAACTTACTATTCTGAAAAAATAATCAAATACGAAGTAATATCGGTAATAAAAAAGCCTTTTTTCACATATTTTGGATTTATTTATTTGGAATGATGGAAAAAAATTATCATTTGTGTATAATGGATAATATATAGTTATAAGGTTATATAATTTATAATATATAGAAAGTAAAATTACCTATATCATTCGGAACGATAGGGAAATTTTAACTGTTCATATTTTTAAACATAGGAGTTGAAGCATTGATTTTATTAGATACGACATATGTGTCTCCACTTTTAGCAGAGACTATAATTAAAAAAGAAATTAAAGTTTGTGATATTCACCGACACGAAATTTTAGGTGGACAATCGAACGGTCAGCAAGGGTTAGTGAATGTCTTTGAAGATGAAGAGTTACTAATTATGAATGCTGAGGAAGCCTTTAATATTTTGAATGAGTATCACGCTGAATCGCATGTAACAAAAATGGCGAATTTATTTAAAAATAAAATTGCTTTTAGAAAACGCTTAGCCGAGAGTTATCCCGACTTTTTCTTTTTAGAAACATCAATTAGTGGATTAAGTAATGTTGATATGGAAGCGTTGGCCTATCCAATCATCTTAAAACCTTCAGTTGGATATTCGAGTGTAGGCGTTTACCGCATTGGAAATGTAACCGAGTTCAATAGTGTGGTCAATGAACTTGGTGAAACAATGCAACAATTAAGTGGGAAATACACAAAAGATGTTCTGGATAGTGAGTCATTTATTATCGAAAGTTATATTGAGGGGCAGGAGTTTGCGGTAGACCTTTATTTTGATAAAAACAATGAGCCGGTTGTATTAAATGTATTTGCACGTATGTTTAAAGACGAAAAAGATATGAGTGATCGTATTTATTATACGAGCAAGCAAGTATTACAAAACTATTTAGCGTCAATTACGGATTATTTAAAACAACTTGGAAACATCTTCGAATTACAAAGAATGCCTCTTCATGTTGAACTTCGAATTGACGAACGTGGAGTCATTGTACCGATTGAGGTGAATCCGTTGCGTTTTGCTGGAGCGGGTACAACTGAATTGGGCGATTTTGCATATGGTGTCAATCCATATGGCTATTTTTTTGAGCAAAGAAAGCCAAATTGGTCGCAATTAATAGATGCAATGGATGATAAAATTTATAGCTTTACATGTGCAGAGTTTGATACAGATATAAAGATTGATGATCGATACATAGTGCGTCATGATTTATTAAAAGAACAATTTCCTCATATTTTAGAATATCGACATATTCCATATGAAAGTGGTTCAACTTTTGCTGTAATTTTTTACAGTAGTGATTCATTAGAACAAAATGAACATATTTTATCGTTAGATTTTATGGAATTTGTAGAAAAGAAAGAGACAATTTTAACTGAAGAATAAAATATATATATAAATTGGGGGGATTGCTCAGTTAAAACAATTTGTCATTGTTTTATAGAGCATTAAAAATGTTTAAAACAGTAAAGGCTAAAATATTATTAGGGATTTTACTACCAATTATTGTACTTAGTATTGTATTTAGTACAATTCTATTCCTTGTTTCAAGTCATTTAATCGAATCTAAAATTATTCCGCAATATAATCAAAATTTAGAGTTAAGTATGGAGAAATTCAGCGCTTTATATGATACGGATTTAGTAAATGATGCAAAAAATAATGCAGATGCATATAAAGAGTTAGAGACTATTACAACGGATTTCCAAAACGAGTTTGATATGGAAAATGCTTATATTATGAGTAAGGTTGATAACAAAGAAGTTATTTTAGTATTAGGAAATGCGGATGAGTATTTATCACCACTTGATTTCACAGCAGACCAGACAGCAGCACTAAATACGACAAACATGGTTGTTAGTGAAATTTATGAAGATGATTATGGTAAGCATAAATCAACATTTTTACAGATTCCAGGAACGGATTCAGTATTAGGGTTGGATGCGGATGCGGACTTTATTGACGATTTAAATAATTTACTAATAAAAATTATTCTCACTTTAGTTATTGTGGCAACAATTACAGGCGCAATTATAGCTTATATCGTTTCGAAACGTATTGTTAATCCTTTAACAAAACTTGTAGACCATACTGAAATTGTGGCACAAGGTGATTTATCAAAACAATTAGATGTTCACGGTAATGATGAAATTGGCCGTCTAGCGAATGGTTTCTCCAACATGCAAATACAGTTAAGGGATACAATTCAACATGTAACGGAAACTAGTGATCATGTAGAAGAAGGGTCATCTACACTAAAACAAAGTGTAGAACAATTAACAATTGCATCCAACCAAGTTTCAAGTGCAATTCAAGAAATTGCTTCGAATACGGAGCTAATTACAGCAGGGGCTACACAAAATCGTGTGGCGGTAGAACATATCACAGCACAAATTGCAGATATTTCGAATGTAACAAAGTTAGTTTCGGATGAGGCAGTGAATGCAACAACTGTTGCTATGCAAGGTAATAAAGTGATTCAAAAATCTGTTGCAGGTATTGAAATAATTAATGAAACTGCCAAAATGTCATTAGCGAAAACTGAACAGATGAATAGTCGTTCCTCGGAAGTAAGTCAAATTACGAAAATTATTTCAAATATTTCAGACCAAATTAACTTACTTGCACTAAACGCAGCAATTGAAGCAGCTCGAGCTGGTGAATATGGTAAAGGGTTTGCTGTAGTAGCAGCTGAAATTCGTTCGTTAGCTGAGCAATCCGCCAATTCAGCGAGCAATATTACAATACTAATTAATGAAATGCAAAAAGACTCAAACGAATCAGTACTTGCAATTAATAATGTAGTAACGAAAATCGAGCAGGAGAGCGTTACGATTTATTCGGCAGGTGAAACATTTAGTACGATTTCAAATTTAGTAGATGATATGAAAAATGAAATCCAAAACGTAACATTCACGTTACAAGAAATAGCAGCAGGTTCTCATCAAATGCTTGAAACAACCAATGCGACAGTACAGTCTCTCGAAGAATCAAATGAGCATTCTCAAAGTATTGCAGCTTCAATGGAAGAACAAACGGCTTCTTCCGAAGAAATGTTAAGCATTTCAACAGAATTAAATCAAATGATTGTTAAGTTAAAAGGACAAATTAATCATTTTAAAATCTAATAAATATTTAAAAAGATCTAGATTATGCCAAGTTGCATACATCTAGATCTTTTTATTTTAAATAAGTAGAGAGTTTTACTTCAGAAATTACGTTTCTATTGGCAATTCATTGCAATTATCGCTAAAGTAGAAAGAGAATAAAAAACCGAACATATATGTGTATTTAGGAATTCTAATTATTGGAGGAACAAGCATGACAAAACAAAAGTTACTATTATTAGACGGCAACAGTTTAGCATATCGCGCATTTTTTGCGTTGCCGCTACTGACGAATGACAGCGGAATCCATACGAACGCAACTTATGGGTTTACGACGATGTTACAAAAAATTATCGGTGAAGAAAACCCAACACAAATGCTCGTTGCGTTTGACGCGGGAAAAACGACTTTTCGACACGAAACGTATGGCGAATATAAAGGTGGGCGCCAAAAAACACCACCAGAGTTATCGGAGCAATTTCCTTATATTCGAAAATTAATCGATGCCTATAATATAAAACGTTATGAGCTTGCTCTATATGAAGCCGATGATATTATCGGGACATTAGCGAAACAAGCGGCAAAAGAAGGTACTGAAGTCATCATCGTGTCAGGTGATAAAGACTTAACGCAACTCGCTACGGATGATGTAACGGTTTATATTACGCGTAAAGGGATTACTGATATTGAAAAATATACACCCGCACATATTGAAGAAAAATACGGTTTAACACCCGTGCAAATTATTGATATGAAGGGCTTAATGGGCGATCAATCAGATAATATTCCAGGCGTTCCCGGTGTTGGTGAAAAAACGGCCATCAAATTACTAAAAGAGCACCATACTGTGGAAGGTTTATACGAAGTTGTTGAATCATTGAAAGCTTCGAAAATGAAAGAAAAGCTTATTGAAAATGAAGAGCTAGCCCATTTATCGAAAAAATTAGCGACCATTTATACAGAGGTGCCATTAACGATTTCATTAGAGGACTTAGCCTATGCAGGACCAAATGAAGAGCAATTAGTAGAAGTTTGGAAAGAGCTTGGCTTCAAATCATTAATCGAAAAAAGTGACTTTGAAGTAGAACAAATAGAGCAAGCAGAACTCAAGTTTGATACGGTAGATGCAATTACAGCAGAAATGTTACAAGATGTGATGGCACTTCACTTAGAATTAGAAAACGAACATTATCATACATGTAAAGCTCTAGGACTTGCGCTATCTGATGGCGAAAAAACAGTCTACACAACAATTGAAGGTCTACTTAACAATGAAGTGTTAAAGAAATGGCTACAAGATGACACGAAGAAAAAATACATGGTTGATAGTAAAGCAACACAAGCAATGCTTCAGCGCCTCGATATAGAATTGAAGGGTGTTGAGTTTGATTTATTATTAGCTTCTTATATTTTAAAGCCATCTATTTCAGGTGATGATGTGGCAACCCTTGCAAAAGAGTTTGGTTATCAAGACGTGCAAACAAATGAAGCCGTGTATGGTAAGGGTGCAAAATGGGCATTACCAACAGCGGATGCCTTGGCGGAGCATGTAAGCCGTAAAGCAGTAGCAGTTTGGAAGTTACAACCTGTATTAGAAGAAAAGTTAAAAGTAAATGAACAGTTCGAACTTTATAAAGAACTAGAGCTACCCCTTGCACATATTTTAGGCAAGATGGAAAGTGAAGGCATTACAGCAAATGTCGATACACTAGAGAAAATGGGCGACGAGTTAAAAGAAAAGCTTACAGTCATGGAAGCAACGATTTATGAGCTAGCAGGGGAAACTTTTAACATCAATTCACCGAAGCAACTAGGGGTTATTTTATTTGATAAATTGGGCCTACCTGTAATTAAAAAAACGAAAACAGGTTATTCGACTGCGGCTGATGTATTAGAAAAGCTGCAATATAAGCATGATATCGTAAAACATATTTTATCGTATCGTACATTAGCAAAATTACAATCGACATACATCGAAGGACTAACAAAGGAAGTGCACCCTGAAGATTCAAAAGTGCATACGCGTTTCCAACAAGCATTAACAGCAACAGGTCGCTTAAGCTCAACGGACCCAAATCTACAAAACATCCCGATTCGTTTAGAAGAAGGTCGGAAAATTCGTCAAGCATTTGTACCATCAAAAAAAGACTGGATATTATTTTCAGCCGATTATTCACAAATCGAATTACGCGTGCTAGCACATATGTGTGAAGACGATGCGCTTGTCGATGCATTTAAACATGGCATGGATATTCATACACGTACAGCGATGGACGTATTTGGTGTTGAAGCAGATGAAGTTACAAGTAATATGCGTCGTACAGCAAAAGCCGTAAACTTTGGTATTGTTTACGGCATTAGTGATTACGGCTTATCACAAAGCTTAGATATTACACGTAAAGATGCCGCGAAGTTTATTGACAACTATTTACAAAGCTTCCCAGGTGTAAAAAATTATATGGATTCGATTATTGAAGATGCGAAGAAAACAGGTTATGTGACAACTATCTTAAATCGTCGTCGTTATTTACCAGATATTACGAATTCGAACTTCAATTTACGTAGCTTTGCTGAACGCACAGCGATGAATACGCCAATTCAAGGGAGTGCTGCGGATATTATTAAAAAAGCGATGATTGATATGGCAGCTCGACTTGAAAAAGAAGGCTTACAAGCAAAATTATTATTACAAGTACACGATGAATTAATTTTTGAAGCACCAAAAGAAGAAATTGAGATTTTAGAACGTATCGTACCAGAAGTGATGGAAAATGCGATTGAACTCATTGTGCCGTTAAAGGTAGATTATTCATATGGCACGACTTGGTACGATGCAAAGTAAGGAGTAATTTTTATGCCAGAATTACCAGAAGTTGAAGGTGTCGTTCGCGATCTGAAGCCGATTGTTGAGGGGAAAACCATTGCACAAGTGGCTTTGTCGGAAGTTGTTTATAATTCGCATGAAGCAGGAAAGCAAGCGATTGTTAAAAATAGCGAGCCTTATCAGTTTGAGCAGCTTTTGAAGGATATGACCATTCAAAATTTACAACGACGTTCCAAATATATATTTTTTCATCTAGAAAAAAACGGAGAACCCTTTGTTTTAGTGAACCACCTTGGAATGAGCGGGGCATGGTTTGTTGTACAGGATGTAACAGAAATTACAGAGGATAAATTCCGAAAACACATTCATGCGATTTTCACATTGACAACGGGTGAGCTTCTTGTTTACTCAGATATTCGACGTTTTGGAGAGTTACGTTTTATGAAAGAAATTGCTGACCATCCGCCACTTTTAAAAATGGCACCAGAACCGTTTGATGATGATGCCTGTGATTTTTTTATTAAGCAAAGTGAAAAGCCGAAATTTGCGAAGAAACCTATTAAAGAAGTAATTATGGATGGCCAAGTTATTTCAGGTTGCGGCAATATTTATGCGACGGAATCGTTATTTAAAACAGGGATTTATCCTGGACGTAAAACCAACGATGTGAGTGATGAGGAAAAAGTTGGATTGTTCCATACGATTTGTGATGTGCTACAAGAAAGCATCGACTCAGGGGGCTCAACGATTTCAGACTACCGAAGCATTAATGGTGGCGCTGGTTCGATGCAGCATCGCTTAAAAATGTACGGAAAAAAACAATGCTTAACATGTGGCACAGCGACCGAGTCAATGGTCATCGGTGGTCGAACATCGGTGTATTGCCCGCAGTGCCAGCAGTAAAGGGGAATTTGTTGTGATTATAGGATTAACAGGAAGTATAGCAAGTGGTAAAAGTGCGGTTGCGAAAATGATTCAGTCATATGGGTTACCAATCGTAGATGCAGATGTAGTAGCTCGCCAAGTTGTTGAACCAGACAGTGAGACATTAAGAAAAATTGCGGAAGTCTTCGGACAAGAAGTGATCGCAGAAGATGGTTCAATGGATCGTGCGAAAGTTGGTAATATCATTTTTCATGATGAGACGATGCGCAAAAAATTAAATGACATTATCCACCCAGCAATCCGTGGAGAAATGATCCGTCAACGCGATGAGTTCATTTCGTATGGTGAAAAAAATGTCTTTATGGATATTCCATTATTATTTGAAAGTAAGCTGGAACATTTTGTTGAAAAGATTATCGTTGTTTCTGTATCAGAGGAAGTACAATTAGAACGTTTAATGGTACGTAACGGATTCACTGAACAGGAAGCACGAGCTCGTATTGCTACTCAAATTCCAGTAAAACAAAAAGAATCATTCGCTGACGCAGTGATTAATAATAACGGCACATTAGAACAAACTGCATTACAATTGCAAAACATTTTATATGAGTGGAATGTGTTGAAGTACTAATTAAACTTGTAAAATTTAACATAGATTACTCATAGATTTAAAAGATTGTTCTGAATGATTTCGGACAATCTTTTTTCTTTTTCTAACAGATTTAAGTAGGATTATTATCAGAAAATAATAACTTTTATTATGTATATTAAATATGTTCACCTTTTAAAAAAATGTGCTATACTAATGTGCGAGAAATGAAAATAAACGAATCGAAATCTTAGGAGGATTTAAATAATTATGACAGTTTCTATCGCAATTAATGGTTTTGGCCGTATTGGTCGAATGGTGTTCCGTCAAGCTATGATGCGCGGCAATGTAAATATCGTAGCAGTAAATGCAAGCTACCCAGCTGAAACGTTAGCACATTTAATTAAGTATGACACAAATCATGGCGTGTTCCCAGGTACTGTTGAAGCTACTGAAGGTGCTTTAATTGTAAATGGTAACCGCGTAGAGCTAGTTAGCGAACGTGATCCACTAAAATTACCATGGGCTGAAATGGGCGTAGATATCGTAATCGAAGCTACTGGTAAATTCAATGATCGTGCTAAAGCTGCAATGCACTTAGAAGCTGGCGCAAAAAAAGTTATTTTAACCGCTCCAGGTAAAAATGAAGATATTACGGTTGTATTAGGTGTTAATGACGACAAATTAGAATTATCTAAGCATGATGTTATTTCAAATGCATCTTGTACGACAAACTGCTTAGCTCCAGTAGCAAAAGTATTAAATGATGAATTTGGTATCGTAAACGGTTTAATGACAACAGTTCATGCATACACAAATGATCAAAATAATATTGATAACCCACACAAAGATTTACGCCGTGCGCGTAACTGTGCATCGTCAATTATCCCAACTTCGACTGGTGCTGCAAAAGCTTTGCGTTTAGTACTACCAGAATTAGATGGCAAAATTCACGGTATGGCATTACGTGTACCAACTCCGAATGTTTCGTTAGTTGATTTAGTTGTAGACTTAGAGCGTGACGTGACTGTAGAAGAAGTAAATGCTGCATTTAAGAAAGCAGCTGAAGGTAAAATGAATGGTATTTTAAACTTCAATATGGAGCCATTAGTATCTTCAGATTACAACACAACAACATTCTCATCTACAGTTGACGGCTTATCAACAATCGTTTTAGGTGACCGTAAAGTAAAAGTAATCGCTTGGTATGACAACGAGTGGGGTTACTCTGCACGTGTAGTAGATTTAGCGACTAAAATTGCGAATGAGTTAGCAATAGTTAACGCATAATTTGGTATTTGAAAAGGCCTTTTCAGAAGTGTTTTGTTTCTGTAAAAGGCTTTTTTCTATTGCATTAAAATAGCGTGGGCACTATAATTTGAAAGCGAAAATTTTTAAAACATACGAACGCGCGCGGAATCACTATTTCATGTGCGTTGTTTTTGTTATAATACATTTATACTAACAGATCAGGAGAACAAAAATATGAGATGTCCAGCTTGTCAATACAATGGAACACGTGTTGTAGATTCAAGACCTGTTGATGATAATAAAGAAATTCGTAGACGTCGTGAGTGCGAATCTTGCAGTTTCCGATTTACTACATTCGAAAAAATAGAAGAAACACCTTTAATCGTTGTGAAAAAAGAAGGTTCTCGAGAAGAGTTTAGCCGCGAGAAGGTGCTTCGAGGTTTGATTCGTGCATGCGAAAAGCGTCCAGTTCCATTAGAACAATTAGAAGAAATTGTTTTTGATATCGAAAAAGAGCTACGTCGTATAGGGAATGCAGAAGTGCGTTCTGAAGATGTTGGTGAAATGGTAATGGATCATTTAGCGAAAGTAGATGAAGTTGCTTACGTACGCTTTGCATCTGTTTACCGTCAATTTAAAGACATTACGGTATTTATTGAAGAGTTAAAAGAAATTATGACCCGTCAATCAAATGAAAAATAACAAGGAGGGGAGATAAAAAATGGTTCACTTTAATGAATTACAGCCTACGGATCATTTTGAAATAACGCTCCCTCATGCCTTATCTACAAATGAACGTCAATTAATAACGCTTTTTTATCAGCCATTAACAGGTCCAGAGCCAATTAGTCTTTATTTAACATTATGGGCCGAAGCGGAAAGTCATTCACCACAGCAATTAACGCATTATTATTTGATGAATGTGCTGTCGATGCCATTAAAAAAAGTGTTTGAAGCACGTATTGCACTCGAGGCAATTGGCTTATTAAGCACATGGCGAAAAGACGAAAATACGAGCCGCCACTTTATTTATGAGCTTGTTCGACCACTGGATGCACCGCAATTTTTTAAAGATCCGCTATTATCGATGTTTTTATTTAGTAAAATTGGGGAGGCTTCTTATCGTAAACTCCGTCAACGCTTTTTAACTAAGAAAAGTAAAGAGAACTTTGAAGAAGTGACACGCTCATTTGTCGATGTCTATCGCCCAGTGAATATGAGCTTACCAACCGATGACTATGATGAAACACATAAGAAAACATCGGATTATCCGTTTTATTTTGAACAATTTGATTTCAACTTATTAAAAGCGGGTCTTTCCGAACAATTAATACCAAGTGCGGCTTTAACGATTCAAGCGAAAGAAACAATTGCGAAGCTTGCATTCATGTATCAATTAACACCTTTGCAAATGCAAAAGGTTGTTATTTCAGCACTGGATGACCACAATAAGTTAACGACAGAGCGTTTAAAAAAAGCAGCTGCAGATTATTATAAATTAACGATTTCTACTGAGGCTCCAACATTACAGAAAACATTTGAACCAAAGCAGCATATTATCACGAAAGAGAATTTAACAAAAGAGCAGGAGTTGCTTCAATATTTAGAAACGACACCACCTGTCCAAGTATTACGTGATGTAAATAACGGGAAAGAACCGATTCCCTCAACAATTCAAATTGCCGAAGATTTAGTGGTGAAATATAGTATGCCAATTGGGGTAGTCAATGTTTTATTAGAATACGTGATGCTATCAACAGACATGAAATTGCCTAAAAATTATGTTGAAAGAATTGCAGACCACTGGAATCGTAAGCAGTTAAATACAGCAAAAGAGGCAATGGATTTAGCGCGACAAGAACGCGATAAATATGCACAGTGGAAGCAAGAAAGTACAACAGTAAAACAACCAAATACGACACAGCCGACGAAAAAGTCTTCATACAACCGGAAAAATGGGCGAGATGAACAAGTACCAGATTGGTTTTATAAACGACATGAAAAAAAAGAGCCTGAACCAGAAGAAGGTATCGATTTTGAAAAGGAACGCTTAAAAATCTTAAAAAAACTTGGACAACATGATGGGGTAGGTGAATAACAATCGAACCGATTAACAATCAATTAAATGAAATAAAAAAAAGAATGCCTTCGTTTGAAGAACGTTTTGAAAAGATGCGCCGTGAAACAATCGAGCATCCAAAAGTACAGCAATTTTTAAAAGAGCATGAGGATCAAGTAACAAAAGAGATGGTCGATATTAGTTTGCCGAAGCTTTATGAATATATCAATCAAGCTACAAGTTGTTGTGGATGTGGTAATACGAAATCGTGTACGAATTTATTAAAAGGCTATGTTCCGACACTTTATATTACACGAAACGTAATTGATATTTCCTACGTGCCTTGTGAACAAAAAATGCGTGAAGATGAGCGCCGTGAAGTGGCGAATATGATTTCAAGTATGCATATGCCGAAAGACGTATTAAAAGCTACTATTAAAGATTTATCGATTAATACAAGTTCACGAATTAAAATTGCAAATTTAGCTGCTGAATTTGTTGCTGAATATAAACTGACGGGTGAGCTACCTAAAAAAGGTTTTTATATTTATGGAGAATTCGGGGTAGGAAAATCTTTTGTATTGGGTGCAATTGCAAATGAATTGGCTAGCTTAAAAGTTCGTTCTGTTGTTGTATTTGTACCTGAATTTTTACGTGAAATGAAAAATGCGATTGGTGATAATACATTAAATGAAAAAATCGATTATGTAAAAAAAGCACCTGTACTGATGCTCGATGATATTGGTGCTGAAACGATGTCATCATGGACACGTGATGAAATTTTAGGTACGATTTTACACTACCGTATGAGTGAAGAGTTACCGACATTTATAACATCGAATTTTGAATATAATGGATTAGAAAATCATTTAAAGCAATCGCAAAAAGGCGATAATGAACCGATGAAGGCTGCTCGAATTATGGAACGTATTAAAGCGGTAACGACTCCGGTTCAATTGGACGGAGTTAACCGCCGAAATTAAATTATGAAAAAAATTTCTTTTATTCATAGTTGCATTTCATAAAAAACGAGCGTATACTTTGAACGTAATTACAACAATTTAAATGTAAATGCTTTGAAGAGGATAACAAGTTTAACGAACTAGCTTTTTAGAGAGGGAAGTCATGGCTGCAAGCTTCCTAGCATAAGCGTTCAACTTTACTACCTTGGAGCAGTGATGGGGCGAATCCATCATCGTTTCTCAGTACGTTAACTGACCTAGAGCTTCTATTTCACATTTGTGAGAAGGAAGAAGGGTGGCACCACGAGCATACAGCATCGTCCCTTTGTAGGGACGGTGCTTTTTATTTTGCCTGAAATTGCCCACCAAAAATAAAAGGAGGAAAACAACATGTCAGAAATGATTCAATTAACATTCCCAGATGGCGCAGTAAAGGAATTTGCTAAAGGAACTTCAACTTTAGATGTTGCAGGTTCAATTAGCCCAGGTCTTAAAAAATCAACATTAGCTGGTAAAATTAACGGCACTTTAATCGATGCAAAAACAGGTATCGAAGAAGACGGTGCTATCGAGATTATTACAAATAAATCTCCTGAGGGCTTAGAAATTCTACGTCACTCAACTGCTCACTTAACAGCACAAGCAGTAAAACGTCTATACCCAGATGTAAAATTAGGTATCGGTCCAGTAATCGATTCAGGTTTCTACTATGATATCGATTCGCCAACACCAATTACAGCGGAAGATTTACCAGCAATCGAAAAAGAAATGAAAAAAATCATTGCTGAAAACATCGAAATCGATCGTAAAAATGTTTCTCGTGATGAAGCACAAAAAATTTACGAAGAAGTGGGCGACGAGTACAAATTAGAACTACTTGAAGCCATCCCAGCAGATGACCAAGTGTCAATCTACTATCAAGGTGATTTCTTCGACCTTTGCCGTGGGGTACACGTACCATCTACAGGTAAATTAAAAGAGTTTAAACTATTATCTTTAGCGGGTGCTTACTGGCGCGGGAACTCAGACAATAAAATGTTACAACGTATTTACGGTACAGCCTTCTTCACTAAAGATGAATTAAAACACCATATTCAAATGCTTGAAGAAGCAAAAGAGCGTGATCACCGAAAAATCGGTAAAGAATTAGAACTTTTCATGACTTCTCAAACTGTAGGTCAAGGTTTACCATTATGGTTACCAAACGGTGCAACAATCCGTCGTACTATTGAGCGTTATATCGTAGATAAAGAATTAGCTTTAGGTTACAAACACGTTTACACACCAGTACTTGGTTCTAAAAAATTATATGAAACTTCTGGTCACTGGGATCATTATCAAGACGGCATGTTCCCTCCAATGGAAATGGACAACGAAACATTAGTATTACGTCCAATGAACTGTCCTCACCATATGATGGTATTCAAAAACGGCTTACACTCTTATCGTCATTTACCATTACGTATCGCAGAACTTGGTACAATGCACCGTTACGAAATGTCTGGAGCAGTTTCAGGGTTACAACGTGTACGTGGGATGACTCTAAATGACGCACATATTTTCGTACGCCCAGACCAAATTAAATCGGAATTCAAAAAAGTAGTAGAATTAATTTTAGATGTATACAAAGACTTTGATTTAACAGACTACTCATTCCGTTTATCTTACCGTGACCCGAACAACAAAGAGAAATACTTCGATGATGATGAAATGTGGGAAACTGCACAACGCATGCTAAAAGAAGCAATGGATGAGCTTGGCTTAGACTACTTCGAAGCAGAAGATGAAGCAGCGTTCTACGGACCGAAATTAGATGTACAAGTGAAAACTGCAATTGGTAAAGAAGAAACTTTATCAACTGCTCAACTTGATTTCTTATTACCACAACGCTTTGACCTTTCTTACATTGGTGAAGATGGTCAACCGCAACGCCCAGTAGTAATTCACCGCGGTGTTGTATCAACAATGGAACGTTTTGTAGCCTTCTTAATCGAAGAATATAAAGGTGCCTTCCCAACTTGGTTAGCACCAGTTCAAGCGACTATTATTCCAGTATCAAATTCAGTGCACTACGATTATGCGCGTGAAGTACAAGAAAAATTAGTTGCAGCTGGTATTCGTGTAGAAATGGATGACCGTGAAGAAAAATTAGGTTATAAAATCCGCGAAGCACAAATGCAAAAAATTCCTTACATGTTAGTTTTAGGGGACAAAGAAGTTGCAGAGGCAAGCGTAAATATTCGTCGTTATGGCTCTAAAGATTCAGAAACAATTAGCTTCGATGAATTCTTAGCGAACATCAAAGCAGAAGCTACTAAGTAATATAAAGAACAAATCCTCTATTCAGTATATAGTTACTGAATAGAGGATTTGTTTGTTACGAAATAAAACTATGTATCTTTTAAGTTTAAAAAGTAAATAAAACAGTTGACGGTTTATATAAGACGTGTTAAGATTATTTAAGTTATGAATACAAATTTTGAAAGTAGAGGCTGCCCGCTTCTCACCTGACAAGTGCTTTTATAAGTTACGACCAGGTATAGACACGTTGAATTGTTTTACGCTTGTACGCGTATGCACATATAGCGGGCGGACATCTCAAATGTCCGTCCTTTTTGTTTGTATAAAACGAAAAGAAAGTATGGACATAACGCTGAGTTGTACCGTTCGACCGGGTTATACTTTACACCAAAGCATGTATTCGCGACACACTCTTGGAGGTGGATTATTATTAGCAAAGACATGTATGTAAACGAAGGCATTCGCGCACGTGAACTTCGTCTAATCGACCATAATGGTGATCAGCTAGGTCTTAAAACACGTACCGAAGCGCTTGAGATTGCTACCCGTGTTAACTTGGATCTTGTCCTTGTGGCCCCTCAAGCCAAACCACCAGTCGCTCGTATTATGGACTATGGTAAATTTAAGTTCGAACAGCAAAAAAAAGACCGTGATATTCGCAAAAATTCTAAAGTCATCGTTATGAAAGAGGTTCGTCTGAGCCCAACAATCGATGAACATGATTTCCAAACGAAATTACGTAACGGCATCAAGTTCCTTGAAAAAGGTGACAAAGTTAAAGCGAGTATTCGTTTTAAAGGTCGTGCAATTACACACAAAGAAATTGGTCAACGTGTGTTAGATCGTTTTGCTGAAGCTTGTGCTGAAGTGTCTACGGTTGAACAAAAACCGAAGATGGAAGGCCGTAGCATGTTCTTAGTTCTTCAACCGAAGAATGAGAAATAATTTTTTCAATTGATCAGTTTAGGAGGAAATCGACATGCCAAAAATGAAAACACACCGTGGTGCTGCAAAGCGTTTCAAAAAAACAGGTTCAGGTAAATTAAAATTTGACCGTGCTTATGGTAGCCACTTATTCGCTAACAAATCAACTAAAGCGAAACGTAAACTTCGTAAAGCGAAAATCGCTACTTCTGGTGATTTCAAACGCATCCGTACTTTATTAACTTACATGAAGTAATCATTTGAACATACAGGTTCAACAAAAAAAATCAAACATTCGAAAGAATTAGCAGGAGGTAATTATATGCCACGCGTAAAAGGCGGAACAGTAACACGCGCTCGTCGCAAAAAAGTATTAAAATTAGCTAAAGGTTACTACGGTTCTAAACACACATTATACAAAGTAGCTAACCAAGCAGTAATGAAATCGGGTCAATATGCATACCGTGACCGTCGTCAAACAAAACGTAATTTCCGTCGTTTATGGATTACACGTATCAATGCAGCAGCACGTTTACACGGTTTATCTTATAGCCGTTTAATGCACGGTTTAAAATTAGCTGGTATCGAAGTTAACCGTAAAATGTTAGCTGACCTAGCTGTAACTGATACAGCAGCATTCGCACAATTAGCAGAAGCTGCTAAAACTGCACAAGCTAAATAATAATTAAATTCTTGAAAGATAGGATTTACTCTAAATTAGCTAATATGCTTTGATTTCTGCATCGAAAGCGTAAGCGACAGATGCAAAAACTGCACAAGCTAAATAATATTTAGTTTATAATAAAAAGACTGATAGGGAATCGCTCCTTATCAGTCTTTTTTTCAGATTAAGGGGGATAATAAATGGAATTAGCAGCACTTACATATGTCGGGATTATTTCACTTATTTTATGTATTTACATGTATATCGACAAAGAGCGTGCCAAAAAGAAAGAATGGCGTATTTCTGAAAAGACATTGTTAACATTAGGCTTATTCGGTGGAGCAATGGGTGGCGTATTGGGCATGTATTTATTTCGCCACAAAACAAAGCACAACAAATTTGCCTTTGGTTTTCCACTAATGGCAGCGATTCATATTTTTTTGCTCGTTCAGTTATTTTAAAAATATTGCGGAAGTAAGAACGGGTTGTATATAACAACCCGTCTTTTTCTTATAGTATAAAAAATAATAGCAGAAGTGCGATGATTAACGGATAAATTATTCGCTTTTGAACCCGTAATTTTGACGAAATCCACTCATCCTCTGAAGGCGTTATTAATTGAAAGAAGGAAGCTCTTTTTATCTCTTTTAAGATCGAATCAAAGGAAGTAAATAATCCTAAAATCGTAATAATAAGTACAACCACCTTTGCCCAGTTTGGTAAAATAATAAATAATCCTATACATAATAAAATCAGGCGTAGCGGTAAGGAGAAAAAGCTTGATTTTCTTAACAATGATTTATAAATAAGATTATCAATTCGATGATCACTTAACTTACGACGTTTTGCAAAAATGAAAATGGGCGGCCTTATTTTTGCTGGTAAATAATAACTCATTTCCATACTAAATTGAAAAATAATTTTCATCCATTTGTAAAACCCCTCATATTCCCACAAAACTTCTGTTACCCAATATCGATTGGAAAATATTTTTCTGAATAAAATAACTGCACTAATGATAAAAAGGATCAAATAAATGCCAAAATGAATGGAAAAGAAATTAAGTATTAAAAACGTATGAATTACTAATAGAATTGGTAATCGCACATACCAACTTTTATATAAGTAGTTCAATGAAACATGAATCATACTAAATATATTTAGCACTAAAATGATTTTCATAATATCAATAAATGTTAAATCTATTGAAAATAAGAAGGGAGTAGCAAATCCAAGTATTAATATAATTAAGAAGTTATAAAATCCAAATGAATATAGTACGGCAGTTCGTTTTAAATTTATCATTTTTTTCACATTCTGTTGAAAAAACAAAAGATCCGCTTCGTAAATAAAAAATCGAATAGTTGATTTTGAAACAAAAAAGCTAATAATTAAGAAAACGATTAGCAATATAGTGGGGTCGATTAAGACCGCATTATGGCCACGTGGTACGTGTCCATACTACTGTCTTTAATACCGCATGCAAGGCCCGCCAATACAAAGTATCGTACTTTTAACTTAGTTAAATGCGTCTGATAATGCCGCTTGCGCTATCGCGAGGCGGCGGGGATTGATCAAGTTTATCCTCTATTCTAAGTGAATTTTGAATCCTATTTCGTTATTGAAATGAAAGTGAATGCCATGGTTTCAGTTATGATGAACACTCTTTCATTTAAACTATTTTCACGTTTATAAAAGATACTTTATCGAATAAGCCTTATCTAAAACACCTTATTAGAAAAAAATTTTATTCCAAAATAGAGTGCCGCGAAGCGCAGGGGGCGACCCCTTGGGGATTAAGCGTGCGCGGAATATCCACTTGTTGCTTGCCGCCGTAGAGGCAAGTAACAAGTTAGATGGAGCCACGCCCCCAGGAAAGCGTCCCCCGAAGCGTAGCAGAACGGACTAGATTAAAAAGGAATCACTTTGAATCCTAAAATTATGTCATCCCCAACTTATGGTGATGAGCCACTTTAATACGTTCTTCTGTAAAAAAAGATTCGTTTTGTAAGCAAAATAAAAATGTGAATCAACATCTAGTCGATTCACATTACTCCAGCTTACTCCTTCATCAATTGCTCAATCGGATTTTTCCAATTGATTTTTGCGTTAGGGTAATTCATTAAAATCTCTTCTTGTAAATATAAGAAGTCTTCTTTCGTAAACCCTTGAAGTTTCATTGCATCATGGACGAAAACAAAAATACTGATTACTTCAAACGCATTATCTGTCGTGCCTAAATATTTTTCTCCTTCAAATAATGCTCCTTTATAAGTAACGAAAAAGTTTTTGCGAATATTTTTTACATCATCATAAAAATAATACTGTCCATTTTCATAGGCCTCATCGAGTTTACGCTTCGGGTCCGTTAAATAACGAATACCTTTATAAAATATGTAAATGATAAGGATGATGATGGCGATACGTAAAAGTAGAGCCATGTAACTTCCTCCTTGATTACGGTGTTTTCATGCTATACGATTAAGTAGCATAAAAAGATTCGTTTTTTTAGTAAAAGAGGGAAAAATTTATGGAATTCAAACAATTATTTGAAATGCAACGAGAACTTGATTACTTTATCGAACAAAACCAAAACGTCGACAAAGATGTTTTTGAAGAAAAGGGATTAGCATTATTAGTGGAGCTTGCAGAATTAGCAAATGAAACACGTTGCTTTAAATTTTGGTCAACGAAGGGTCCATCTGAACGTCCTATAATTTTAGAGGAATTTGTAGATTCGATTCACTTTATGCTGTCACTAGGGAATATGCGTGGTTATCTTTTAACAGAATGGCCAAATATGGAGCAAAGTGCCGATTTAACACAAGGCTTTATCAATACGACACAAGCGGTATTAGAATTTTTAAAACAACAGACAGAAGTGCATTACAAAGAAGTTTGGCGGCACTATAGCATTTTAGCCTACAACCTAGGATTTACCGTAGCGGATATTATCGAAGCATACAAATTGAAAAACGAAAAAAATTATGAGCGTCAACGCACAGGGTATTGACGAAATTATTTCACATTTCGAAATAATATCGCTATAATGGAATGGAGCAATTATTTAGGAGGCTATTACATGACAAAGCTTGATCCAACATTACAAATGTTCAAAGATTTAACAGATGCAAACGGAATTCCAGGGAACGAACGCGCTCCTCGTGAAGTGATGAGAAAATACATCGCGCCTTATGCAGATGAAGTAGAAATGGACAACTTAGGTAGCTTAATCGCGAAAAAAGTAGGCGATGAAAACGGTCCGAAAATTATGGTTGCCGGTCATTTAGATGAAGTTGGCTTCATGGTAACACGCATCGATGAAAAAGGTTTTGTATTCTTCCAAACTGTTGGTGGTTGGTGGAGCCAAGTAATGCTAGCACAACGCGTGACAATTACGACTCGTGCAGGCGAAGAAATTATTGGGGTAATCGGTTCAAAACCACCTCATATTTTACCAGCTGAGGTGCGTAACAAAGTTGTTGATGTAAAAGCAATGTTCGTTGATATCGGTGCAACTTCAAAAGAAGAAGCAATGGAGTGGGGCGTACGTCCTGGCGACATGATCACACCATACTTCGAATTCAACGTAATGAAAAATGAAAAACATTTATTAGCAAAAGCATGGGATAACCGTATTGGTTGTGCGATTGCAATCGATGTATTAAAAGCATTAAAAGACGAAAACCACCCGAACATCGTATATGGAGTTGGGAACGTACAAGAAGAAGTCGGCTTACGTGGTGCGAAAACTTCTACATTCAAAATACAACCAGATATCGGTTTCTCAGTTGACGTTGGTGTAGCAGGGGACACTCCAGGAGTAACACCTAAAGAATCAACTTCTAAAATGGGCGCAGGTCCACAAATTGTTGTTTATGATGCATCAATGGTATCTCACACAGGCTTACGTGAATTCGTACTAGATGTTGCAGAAGAAGCAGGCATCCCTTACCAATTCGAAGCTATTTCAGGTGGCGGTACTGATGCAGGTTCCATCCACATCACACAAAACGGTGTACCAGCACTAGCAATCTGTGTAGCAACACGTTACATTCACTCACATGCAGGTATCCTGCACCGTGATGACTACGACAATGCGGTGAAATTAATCGTTGAAGTTATCAAACGTTTAGACCGTGATGCAGTAAATAAAATTACATTTGAATAATTATTAATAAATTTCCAGAATTTGAGGTAGATTTGTTCTTTAAATAGAATGAATCTACCTTTTTTATTTACTATTTATACAAAAAAAGCGCATGATGAACAATAATTACAGTGCCATCATACGCATTTAAATTATTTTATTAAATGTAATTCTGCTAGCTTCACTGAAATGGATTCCATTAATTCTTTCGTCATTTTTGGTACAAAGCTTTCTAACACTGAATTAATCATCATACCCATCATACCGCCTGCGGAAAGATCTAAGCTTCCCTTAATTTCTGTTGAATCCCCGTCTTTTGCTTCTAATTTGAAATAACCGCTACCATTGAAATTATCCGATAATCCCTTAAGCTGGAACAACACATCAGTTGGTGCAGCTAGTTCTGACACGTTAACTTGTAGCTTAATTGTCTTCTTGGTAAATCCTAAGTCCGCTAAAAAAATCCATGTGAACTGAGAATCGCTCTGAACTTCATGTCCAATGTAACCAGGAACTAAAGGCGCCCAATTGTTATAGTCTTTTAAAAAATCCCATACAACCTCATTGTTTAAAGAAATTTCTACATTATGCAATGCTTGTGGCATTAATAATTCCTCCCTCTAGATCGCTTTATGAATGACTTTATTTTAGAGAATATTTCCATATTAAAGCCATTTCCCTTATTATCTAAAAAAATGAATGATAATTCAATATAAAACGTAAAAACTCTCAAATAAACATTAAAATTCTATATAAATCAATAATTAACTAATTACTTAATTGGAAAACACATGTATAAATATCGAATAATTTAAATAAATATAAAAATTCATAATAATTCGCTTGATTTAATATTTATGCATATGTATAATAAAGACAACATAAAGGTAACAGAGGTGTTTAAGACATGAAATTATTAGAAGAAGTGCAATTAAAGCCCGTAACAAGTCTTAAAGGAAAAGACTTACTTACGCTACTTGATTATACAAGTGAAGAAGTAACACAATTAATTCAATTAGCAACACAGCTAAAAATCATTACGAAAGCGGGCAAATGTCCACGTTTACTAGAAGGTAAAACGCTTGGCATGATTTTCGAAAAAAGCTCGACGCGTACACGTGTATCGTTTGAAGTGGGAATGCAACAACTAGGTGGTTACGGCATGTATATGAATGCACGTGATATGCAAATCGGACGTGGCGAACCTATTTCAGACACGGGGAAAGTATTATCAGGTTATCTGGACGGTATTATGATTCGTGCTAACTCACATGCAATGGTAGAAGAGCTTGCTGAAAATGCTTCCATTCCAGTCATTAACGGCTTAACAGATATCGATCATCCATGTCAGGCATTAGCAGACCTTGAAACAATCGCTGAAAACAAAGGTGAGTTAAAAGGATTAAAAATTGCATATGTTGGTGATGGAAACAATGTAGCACATGCATTAGTCGTTGCAGCAGCACATGTAGGAATGCATGTGACAGTTGCAACGCCAAAGGGCTATGAATGTGACGCAACAATTATCGAAAAAGCACAAATGATTGCTGAGGAGAACGGAAGCACGGTATTTGTGACGAATGATCCTGTAGAGGCTGTTCAAAACGCAGATGCGATTTATGCAGATGTGTGGACTTCAATGGGGCAAGAAGATGAAACAGCGCAACGCTTAAAGGATTTCGAAGGCTATCAAATTAACGATGCACTTGTTGCGCATGCAAAACCAGATTATTTGTTCCTGCACTGCTTACCAGCACACCGTGAAGAAGAGGTTGCTACATCTGTAATTGATGGACCAAATTCATATATTTTTGAGCAAGCAGAAAATCGTCTTCATGCACAAAAAGCAGTTTTAGTATCATTATTAGCGTAACATTTGGTAGATGTGCAAATTGCGGGTCGCAAGTCGTATCTACTCTTTCGTAACAATACAGTATTTGCAAGCAGGAAGGGCAAACAAGTACTGTAGTAGTTCCTTTGATGTCGGAACGGGAGACGCTGTGAACACATCAAATCGCTACAATGTGATGAACGTAGTCAAGATGGAGTACCTCATCACTACATAGAAAAAGCAATCCGGGAGACGCTGGATTGCTTTTTATTTTGCACTTTAATACGGTTTACCATCTAAAAACGTACCATTCCTGTAGTTTTCAAATTTCTCTAAAATTTCCTCGTTTGTATTCATTACGAATGGTCCACGTGCTACGACTGGCTCTTTAATAGGGAGCCCCGCAAAAATAACGAATTTTGATTTACCAGTTGCTTTGAAGTGAATTTCTTCATCTGTTTCAGGAATATCAAAATGAATAACATCGAATGGCTTAACCGCTTGTTGTTGGATTTCGACATCACCTTCTAGCACATATAAATAGCTATTGTATCCTGCGGGAATCGTGAATTCATTTTCATTGTTTTCAATTGTAATGGCTGCATACATAAAGGGTGTGAAATTCTTAAGTGGCGAATGAATGCCTTTTACTTCACCTGAGAACACTTCGATTTTTCCGCCTTCGATGTTAATTACGGGTACGTCTGCATGTTTTAAATCCTCATATTGTCCATCTACTTTTTTATGCTCTGATGATAAGTTAACCCAAAGTTGTAGTACACGAACATCTTCACCACGGTCTGGATTTTCGTTGTGAATAATGCCGCGACCAGCCGTCATAATTTGAAAATCGCCTTCTTCTAAGCGCCCCCCACCGCCCGTACGGCTATCATAATGCTCCAAGCTTCCTTCAAGTACATACGTAACGGTTTGAATCCCCGCGTGAGGGTGATCCGCAAATGTGTTATGTGCGAATTTATCATCCGCTAAAATTATAAATGGATCATTGTCCATTAAATCTAATGGTTGTAAGACGTAACGTAAATGACGGCCGTCCCCATTTTGTAGTGAAATTTGTTGGATTTTTTTGATTGCTAACATGATTATCTCCACCTTTGTGAATAATTTGTTACAAAATCAACACGTGTTGTATACTTGTACTATAGTATGTTTAGAAACGATTCGCAATTGACAACTAACCTAGCTTGTTGTCTAAGCAACAGAAATGCAAAATTGTTGGGAAAAGGGGTGTCTTATATGAGTAAAGCAATAGATCCACGTACGATTCGAACACGCAAATTAATTGTTAGCGCGTTTAATCAATTATTAGTTTCAAAAGGTTTTGAGCATATGACCGTGAAGGATATTACGGAATTAGCAACCATAAATCGTGCAACATTTTACGCGCATTTTATCGATAAGTACGCATTGCTTGAAGAGGTTTTGACCGAATTAATCGAGGACATTATGCAAGATAGTCTTACGGAATTGGGGGATAAGGAAGTTTCGGAACAGCTTGTTGTGCAGTTATTTTTAGGAATCGTGCGTATTCATGATCAAATGTTCTCAAATTGCCGAAGAGGCTACTCGGCTTTTACCCAAATGATTGATGACAAAGTAAAAGTGTATTTAGAAAGAAATATGGAGCTAAGGTTACCAGAAACGGCAAAATTACAGGCTGTATTATTTAGTTGGGGTTTGTATGGAAGTTATGTAGAGTGGGACAAGCAAAAGAGAGAACCTGCAGAAGCCTTCGCTAAAAATGCGGCCGCTCCGTTATTAATGCTGCTAAAATATCCACAAATGAATGAAACCCGATAGCTATAAAAGCTACCGGGTTTATTGAATCATTCATAATTTACAGCGTAATCGTTTGATTTAATCCATTTAAATTTCAGCTCGAATAATTTTAAGAAGAACAAGTTTAAAATAATAGGTAGAACGATAAATAATGTAACGGATAATGTAATTGATGTTGTATTCCAACCAACTAAATCAAGATATTTAAGTGGTCCAACGAATCCTCCAAGACCGAATCCTGCACTATATGGTGTCCCGACGATTTCAAAATAGCCACCAAGTGCGCCTAAAATCGCGGCAGTAATGATCATCGGAAATGCAATCGTCGGCTTCATGAAGAAGTTACGCATTTGAATTTTCGCAGAAACCACATGTGCAATCGCTGTCCCAAAATTATTCGCGCGGTAACTAGCAATACACATGCCGACACCTGAGGCACATACTCCTAAATTTGCAGTACCAGCTCCAATACCAGAAAGCATAATAACTGTAGCTACACCAATTGTTGAGATGGGCGAAATAATTAAAAGTGAGAAAATCACAGCAATAATTGCACCCATGAATACTGGTTGAAGTGCAGTTGCATACATAATCACTTCACCCACCCAGCCAGAAGCTGTTTTAACATAAGGTAGAATTGCTGCACCAACAAGACCTGGAACGAACATTGATAATGCGGGCATCCCGATTAATGTGAAGTCTTTTAAATGGTTGCCTAAAAATTGGACAAATAAAACAGCAAGTGCTGCTGTAATTCCTATATTAATAACTACACCAATACCCGCTAGTGTTAAAACACCTTCTTGCATCGTATAAACCCCACTGCCAATAAATGCGGCAAGTCCAACACTGCACGTTTGAATTGGTGTAAGCTTAAAGCAAATTCCTGTCATCACACCAATGACAACTGGTAACAAACTCATAGCAATAATTGATGTATCTAAAATAATTTGTAATTGAGGCACGTATGGAATAATGAGTTTTAAAATTTCTCCTACAAGTGCATTAGGAATTAAACAAACGACAATCCCCATGCTCATTCCGGTTAGTACATTGTTAATAAAATTTTTCATAAACTCATATCCCTTCTGAATCATGTTCTCTTAGTTGATGTTTTACAGTGTAAACCTTAAATAAAAAACTATCAATATAGAAAATTCTGAAAATTTAGAGTATTTGGACCTTATTTTTTATATTGATGAATTATGTAGAAAATTGATGAATTGACATAGAAAAAATGGTCATATTAATTTTATTGCAAAATTTGATAATAAAAAGCTGCCAAAAGGGGAATCGACTTTTGGCAGCCCTATTTAGTTCATGCAGAAAATTGAGTAGCTAGCTTTTGTGAAAAGTCATTGCGCTCTGATTCATTCGCAGCATTCCACCATTTTTCTAAAAACACACCAAGACCAGGCAGTAAATGTTCCTCTCCACGTGAAATTGCATCATTTACAATGTCCTGAAATTCATGTGCATCTGATCCAGTTACATTTGTTGTAATCGCTTGTCGAATTTGAAAGTCCATATCATTTCCTCCTTTTTGCTTACTATGTACAATAACGATGGAATTATGCATACGTTCTCATTATGGAATCACTTAATGTTTATGGTAGAATTAATAACTGAATATAAAGTGAAACTTCAATCTGTGGGATGTTTTGGTACCACGGATTGTTAGTTTAACCAATCGGGCTATTACGGGAGTTGATCTCGCACCTATGCTTCTTGATGTACTTAAGCCTTGAGGTGGGTGTATTACTTCCCGTTATTGCGAGGTAAATAAAGGACGGTAATTATGAAACGAATCGAATCAACACAAAATGCACTCGTTAAACATTGGAAAAAGCTTGCAACACAACGTAAAGAACGTGAAAAAACTGGGGAATATCTTGTAGAAGGTTTCCACTTAGTAGAAGAGGCACTAAAGCATAAAGACCAAATCGTACAAATGATTGTACGTGAAGGTGTTGATTTACCCATGCTCTGGCCAATAGACGAACTAGTCATTGTGTATGTTAATGATGCGGTGGCAAAAGAGATTGCTGAAACAGAAACTTCACAAGGTGTATTTGCACATTGTAAGCAACGTGTGGTTTCAGAAGATGAGAAGTATGATTGGCGCAAAGTATTATTGGTGGATGCTGTACAAGATCCAGGGAATATTGGAACAATGATTCGTACAGCAGATGCAGCTGGTATCGATGCAGTCGTTCTAGGTAAAGGCAGCGTGGATGCATTTAATCCGAAAACACTTCGCTCTGCACAAGGATCACATTTCCACATTCCAGTCGTACGTGGTGATTTAATGGAATGGATCGAAAACTTACAGCAAGATGGTGTTCGTGTTTACGGAACCTCTTTAGAAGAATCCATTTCATATAAAGCAGTCGAACCAAGTGAAGCATTTGCACTAATGGTAGGTAATGAAGGTAGTGGCATTAATCCACAACTTTTAGCGAAAACAGATCAAAACGTCATCATCCCTATTTTAGGTGGGGCAGAATCATTAAATGTAGCTGTAGCAACAGGCATTTTATTGTATGCATTTGTAAAATAGTTAAATTTATTAAGAGGGAGTGGGTTAGTAAATACTAACTAACTCCCTCTTTTTTTGGTAGTCAGGAAGTTATATATTTCCATAAATAACCACCAAATACAATAGGTGTCTAATTCAGATAAATCTAAAAAAACAAATTTAACTTTGTCATAGAAATGTCATTTTTATAAAGTGTTTTTCTAATTCTCGTTAGCGCACTTATTTACTACTTTTGAAGGCTTTATTCCGAATTGATAAGTGAATAGTGAAATTAAAAAGTAAGAAATAAGGTTTTTTTCCAAATTGATGTTTTGACACTTATTTGATGTTTAACTAAAATCAAAGAAGGTTAGATAAATAACTTAAGTGATGTGCATGAAAGATATATTAAACGTAATAATAGTTTCCTTGTTTAAAATACAAACAACATCTCTTGTGTATGTATTAAGGAAATCATTTAATTACTTTCTACTATATACACAGTGGAAAGTTTGTAAAATATATTTTATTTAATTGTACATGCACTAATTTAATTCTTTTATTTTAAGCTCTACTTTTAAAGCGCTTAAGAAAAATCTAACAAGCTCTATTTATTGGAAAGGAGTCCAACTATGAAAGCAAATATGAAGGGAACATTACTCTCTTTATTAGGTTTAGGTGCTGTTTTATTATCAGGATGTAGTGATAAATTAACAGTTCTAGATCCTAAAGGTCCTCAAGCACAAAGACAAGCAGATGACATTATGTTATCAATTTACATCATGGGTGCCATTGTACTTGTCGTATTAGCAATTATGGTATTTATGTTAGTGAAATACCGTGCTTCAAAACAAAGTACAGATTACGAGCCACCACATATCCATGGTCACTGGCTTGTAGAAACAATTATGATTGGTATTCCTGTCATTATTGTAATTGTCTTATCAGTAGTTTCTGTTAAAAGTAACTACATTGTTGAAAGTACTCCAGCAGGATATGAAGATCAGGAACCATTAGTAATTTACGCATCATCTTCTAACTGGAAATGGCATTTCAGCTATCCAGAACAAGGAATTGAAACAGTAAACTACGTAAACATTCCAGCAGGACGTGCAGTTGAATTTAAATTATATTCTTACGGTCCAATTACAAGTTTCTGGATTCCACAACTTGGTGGTCAAAAATATGCAATGTCAAACATGGTTACAACATTACATTTAGCTGCTGATAAACCAGGCGAATTCTGGGGACGTAACGCAAACTTCTCAGGTGAAGGTACAGCAAAAAATACATTTGATGTAACTGCTATGACACAAGAAGACTTTGAAGAGTGGATTACAGATGTTAATAATACAGCTGAACCGCTTACAGAAGATAAATTCAATGAATTATTAGTGCCAGGACATTTAGGTCGTTCTACTTACACAGGTACACACCTTGAGTTCTCACCAGCACCAAGCTATCATGAATCAGCTACTACTGGCGACGGCAAAGAAAACGAAGAGGATCACTCTTCACACAGTTCACACTAATTTAAAGTTAGAACTTTTGAAAGGAGTACTACTATGAAGGAATTTTTTGCACAGTTTGCGATCCCGAACCCAAGTATATTAATTTATATTGCAGGGGCTTCTATTGTACTTGGCGCAGTTGCTTTAGTAGCAATCGTTACGTACTTTAAATTGTGGGGCTACTTATGGCGTGAGTGGATCACTACTGTTGACCATAAAAAAATCGGTATCATGTATTTAATCACTGCGTTATTAATGTTATTCCGCGGCGGTGTTGATGCGATTATGATGCGTATGCAACTAGCTGTTCCAGATAACACATTCTTAGACGCACAGCATTACAATGAAGTATTTACAACACACGGGGTAGTCATGATCTTATTCATGGCAATGCCATTTATTACATTCTTCTTTAACTATTTAGTACCATTACAAATCGGGGCACGTGACGTTGCGTTCCCACGTTTAAACAACTTAGCGTTCTGGTTATTCTTCATGGGTATGGGTTTATTCAACCTATCATTCGTAATTGGTGGATCTCCAGATGCAGGATGGACTTCTTACTTCCCATTAGCAAGTAACGAGTTCAGTTCATCAGTTGGTACAAACTACTATATGATTTCGCTTCAAATTGCGGGTCTTGGTACGTTAATGACAGGTATTAACTTCATTACGACAATCTTTAAAATGCGTGCTCCAGGTATGACATTATTCAAAATGCCAATGTTCACTTGGTCAGCACTTATTGCAAACTTAATCATCGTATTCGCATTCCCAGTATTAACAGTAGCACTTGCAATGGGTACGATGGACCGTCTATTCGGTACACAATTCTTCACAATGGGTAACGGTGGTATGGACATGCTTTGGGCCAACCTGTTCTGGGTTTGGGGTCACCCTGAAGTTTATATCTTAATTTTACCGGCATTCGGTATTTACTCTGAGATTATCTCGACGTTTGCTCGTCGTAACTTATATGGCTATAACTCAATGGTTTGGTCAATGCTTGTAATTTCAGTATTCTCATTCGCTGTATGGACTCACCATTTCTTCACAATGGGTCAAGGCGCAATGACGAACTCAATCTTCTCTATTACAACAATGGCAATCGCAATCCCAACTGGGGTTAAGATTTTCAACTGGCTATTCACGCTTTACAAAGGGAAAATTGTTATGACAACACCAATGTTGTATACAATGCATTTCATTCCTTTATTCACACTTGGTGGTGTAACAGGGGTTATGCTTGCGATGTCAGCAGCAGACTACCAATACCACAACACAATGTTCTTAGTAGCCCACTTCCATAACGTAATCATCCCAGGTGTTGTTTACGCGATGTTAGCAGGTTTAACATTCTACTGGCCAAAAATGTTTGGCTTCATGCTTAACGAACGTATCGGTAAAGCAACAGTTTGGGTAATGTCTACTGGTTTCGTACTTTCATTCATTCCAATGTATATCACTGGTTTAGATGGTCAAGCACGTCGTATGTACACTTATTCAGAATCAACAGGATTCAGCGTATTAAACATGGTAGCGTTCATCGGTGCTGGTATTATGGCTGTTTCATTCTTAATGATCGTTTGGAACATTTGGTATAGTTTCAAAAACTCACCACGTGATATTGGTAGTGATCCTTGGGATGCTCGTGGTCTTGAGTGGTCAACACATACACCAGTTCCACATTACAACTTTGCTATTACTCCAGATGTTACTGATGCAACATCAGAAGCTTTCTGGGATTCTAAGAAAAATGGCGTGCAGTTATTCAAAGGCAAAATTGAAGACATTCATATGCCAAATAACTCAGGTCAAACATTTATTCTTTCAGTATTCATCTTCATCGCAGGTTTCGCATTAGTATTCAGCATGTTTACAGTTGCGATTATTGCGGGTATCGGCGTATTTGCTTGTATGGCTTACCGTTCGTTAGAAGATGACCACGGTTACCACATTCATGCACACGAAGTAGAAGAAGACGAAAAAAATTATGCTAAAAAAGGAGGTGCGAAATAATGAGTAAAGTAAATAACAACGTTCCATTAGAGTATTCTACTGAGGAAAACAGTCTTAAAATCTTTGGTTTCTGGACATTCCTAGGTGCGGAGATTATGTTATTCGGTACATTATTCGCATCGTACTTTACACTATCAGGTCGTACAGGTAGCGGCCCAACTGGTGCAGAAATTTTTGAAATCACTCCAGTATTAATGGAGACTTTCATCCTTTTAACATCAAGTTTTACAATTGGTTTAGCCATTCATGCGATGCGTTTAGGTAGTAAAAAAGCGACATTATCATTCTTGGCTGTAACATTACTTTTAGGTGCTGGATTCTTAACTTATGAAGTATTAGAATTCATTCACTATGTACACATCGGTGCTGGCATTACAGTGAGTGCCTTCACATCGACTCTATTAACAACTCTAGGAACGCATGGTGCTCACGTAACATTCGGTTTCTTATGGGGTGTATCAATCTTCATCCAAATTGCTAAACGTGGTTTAAATGCTACTACAGCAGGTAAAACGTTCATATTCTCTTTATACTGGCACTTCTTAGATGTTGTTTGGATCTTCATCTTCAGTTTCATTTACTTGAAAGGAATGATGTAAATTATGGCTAAGTTCTTTCCTATAGGCCAAGTAATGGGCTTTATATTCTCATTAGTTCTTACTGTAATTGCAATGCTTGTGTACTTTACAGACATGTCATTTAGTACAGGAATGATCGTTCTTTTAGTTACAGCATTCATCCAAGCAGGTCTACAATTCGTTGTATTCATGCACTCTGGTGAAACAGAAGATAAATGGGGTATTTACTCAAACATTCTTTACGGTCTTGGTTTAGTAATCGTTACAATTCTTGGTACATTATTAATCCTACGCTGGGATATGTAATTCCAAGTAATTGTTCTTCTAGTTGAAAATAATGAAAAAATAGATTAGACTAGTTGAAGAATAACTTACTAAATGCTTTGACCGGGAAGAGTAATTATGACGTATTTGTTTTAGGGAGTAGAAGCCTTGACTGAAAGCTTCTATACAAATTGCATAATGAAGTTCACCCTGCGAGCAGCATCCGGGAGCCAAGAGTGGTGAAAGGATTGCCGGCTAGAGATAGTCGTTAGCTCAAATGAAGTGATTGTAGACTCGTCTACAATAACTAGGGTGGTACCGCGAAACTCGTCCTCGTCCCTTTTTTAGGGGGCGAGGATTTTTTTGTTTTTCAGAAAATATGGATATGGATTTAGAATGCTTACATTTTATTAGTGGTTATCTAGTTGATTGAAGTGGAGGTTCGACTCCTGCGGGAACAGCACGAGCGGAAAATCCAATTCAATCGAGATTTTTTTCGATTGAATTTAGTTGGAGCCGTGCCCGCGGAAAGCGTAACCGTAACGGAAATCAACGGTATTTGAGCCAGACTTTATCTGTAAAATTTTAAGTAGGAGGAATTTGTAAATGGAACAACAATTAAAGCAATTAGAACAAGAAGCTTTAGCAAAAATTACTGAAGCTGCTGATTTAAAAGCATTAAACGAAGTTCGTGTTGCGTACTTAGGTAAAAAAGGACCTATCACGGACCTTCTAAAGGGAATGGGAAAGCTTTCTGCTGAAGAACGTCCAAAAATGGGTGCTTTAGTGAATACAGTACGTGAAAACGTAACTGCTGAGTTAGAGAAGAAGGTAGCTGCATTAGAAGAAGCAGCTATTCTTGCACAGCTTGAAAGTGAATCAATCGACGTGACTTTACCAGGTGCTGCGGTACGTGTAGGAAACCGTCACCCATTAACACGTGTTATTGAAGAAATAGAAGACTTATTCTTAGGAATGGGTTATGAAATCGTAGAAGGTCCAGAAGTTGAAAAAGACTATTATAACTTCGAAGCGATGAACTTACCTAAAGGTCATCCAGCTCGTGACATGCAAGATTCATTCTACATTTCTGAAGAAACATTATTACGTACACATACTTCACCAGTACAAGCACGTACAATGGAAGCAAAAAAAGGCGAACCAATTCGCGTAATTTGCCCAGGTAAAGTATTCCGTCGTGATACAGATGATGCAACACACTCACACCAATTCATGCAAATCGAAGGATTAGTGATCGGTGAAAACATCCGTATGTCGGATCTTAAAGGAACACTTGATGCATTAGCGAAAAAAATGTTCGGTGCAGAACGTGAAATTCGTCTACGTCCATCATTCTTCCCATTCACTGAACCATCTGTTGAAGTAGACGTTTCTTGTCACAAATGCGGAGGATCTGGCTGTAATGTATGTAAACAAACAGGTTGGATCGAAATTTTAGGAGCTGGTATGGTACATCCAAACGTACTTGAAATGGCTGGTTATGATTCGACTAAGTTATCAGGCTTCGCATTCGGTATCGGTGCAGAGCGTATCGCAATGTTAAAATATGGTGTGGATGATATTCGTCATTTCTATACAAATGACACACGCTTCTTATCACAATTCCACCAAGCTGAAGTGTAAGGGGGAGAAAATCAATGTTAGTTTCATTAAAATGGTTAAGCCAATATGTAGATATTTCGTCATTAACGGCTGAGGATTTAGCAGAAAAAATTACACGCGCGGGTATCGAGGTTGATGCAGTTATCGATCGTTCACAAGGCATGAAAAATGTCGTTGTCGGCCATGTTGTATCAAAAGAAAAACACCCAGAAGCAGATAAATTAAATGTGTGCCAAGTAGATGTTGGCGAAGAAGAACTTCAACAAATCGTTTGTGGTGCACCAAATGTTGATGCAGGTCAAAAGGTAATCGTTGCGCGTCCAGGTGCAAAATTACCAGGCGGCATTAAAATTAAAAAAGCAAAATTACGTGGCCAAGAATCAAACGGTATGATTTGCTCACTTCAAGAGCTAGGCATTGAAGGTCGTCTTGTACCAAAAGCTTACGCTGAAGGCATTTATGTCTTACCACAAGACGTCACTCCAGGTGCAGATGCGTTAGAGGTATTAGGCCTACGTGATACAGTTTTAGAACTTGGTTTAACACCAAACCGTTCAGATGCCATGAGCATGTTAGGTGTTGCTTATGAAGTAGCGGCAATTTTAAGCCAAGATGTAAAACTTCCTGAAATTTCATATACAACTTCAGCTGAAAAAGCAGAAGATGTTTTAAAATTAACGGTTGAAGATAAAGAAGCGAACCCAATGTATGCAGCGAAAGTTATCAAGAACATTGAAGTAAAGGAATCTCCTTTATGGTTACAACATTACTTAATGGCTGCTGGTGTACGTCCACATAATAATGTAGTCGATGTTACAAACTATGTATTAATGGAATACGGTCAACCGCTTCATGCATTTGATTACGACAAACTAGCTACTGGTGAAATTGTTACTCGTTTAGCTCGTGACGGCGAAGTGATGACTACTCTTGATGATCAAGAGCGTAAATTAGTTAGCCACAACCTTGTAATTACAAACGGTCAAGAAGCTGAAGCACTTGCAGGTGTAATGGGTGGGGCAAAATCTGAAGTATCAGATTCAACAACAACGGTCGTAATTGAATCAGCATACTTTAATGCAGCTTCAGTTCGTCTTACATCAAGAGAAATCGGTTTACGTTCAGATTCTTCAGCTCGCTTTGAAAAAGGCGTAGATCCGAATCGTGTGCTTCCTGCTGCTGAACGTGCAGCACAATTACTTGCAGAGCTTACAGGTGGCGAAGTATTAGAAGGCACTGTATTAGTTGATGAATTAGATAAAGCGCCAGCACGTGTTGTAGTATCACCTGATTTCATTAACGGTCGTTTAGGTATGAAAATTTCTTTAGAAGATATGCTGTCAATTTTAGATCGCTTAAAATTCGAAGTAGAAGCAGTAAATGGTAAATTAGTGATTGATGCGCCAACACGTCGCCAAGATATTAAAATTCCTGAAGATATCGTAGAAGAAATTGCGCGTATGTATGGCTACGATGAAATTCCAGTAAGCTTACCAGCAAGCGAACAAATTGGTAGTCTAACAGCCTATCAAGCAGGTCGTCGTGTTGTACGTAACGTCATGGAAGGTGCAGGGCTATATCAAGCAGTAACGTATTCATTAACTTCTGCTGCTTTTTCTCAAAAATTCGCATTAAAAGCAGAAGAAACAACGAAATTATTAATGCCAATGTCTGAAGAACGTTCAACATTACGTCAAAGCTTAATTCCTCACTTAGTAGAAGCAGCAAGCTATAACGTAGCACGTCAAGCAGAAACAGTTGCATTATATGAAATCGGTTCTGTATTCCTTGGTCAAACAGCGGAAGAATTACCTTTTGAAGAAGAGCATTTAGCACTTGTATTAACGGGTAAATGGATCGACAACACATGGCAAGGTGAGAAGAAAACAGTTGATTTCTTCGTAGCAAAAGGCATCATTGAAGCCGTATTTACAAAGCTTGGTTTAACAGCTCGTGTATCTTACGCGAAAGCGCAGTTCGACGGTTTACACCCAGGTCGTACGGCTGAGATTTTATTAGACGGTGAAAAAGTTGGGGTTATCGCTCAACTACACCCACAAGAACAAAAAACGTTCAATGTAAAAGAAACGTATGTAGCAGAATTAAACTTACAAGCAATTCTTAAAGCAACAAAAGAAGAGCTAGTTTATTCAATTATTCCACGCTTCCCAGCTATGTCTCGTGATATCGCATTAGAACTTGATATCGCAACGCCAGCGGGTGAAATCGTAGACATCATTAAAGGTGCGGGCACTTCTTTACTAAAAGACGTAAAAGTATTCGACGTTTATGCAGGTGAGAAAATGGCAGCAGGTAAAAAATCAGTAGCCTTCTCATTAACATACTTCGATCCAGAGCGTACGTTAACAGATGATGAAGTAGTAGCAGCACATAATAAAGTACTAAAAGCATTAGCAACAGCTGGCGCAGAAGTACGTTAATAAAAAAAGCAGGTAGTGTTTCACTTAAAAGTGATTCGCTACCTGCTTTTTTATTGTTCAGTTTCTTCGGATTCAATTAAGTCCTTTTTAGAAGGTTTTATGATTCCGACAAGCGCACCTATTAAACCACTTATCGTATGTATGATCCCGAATGTATAGAAGTTAACAAATACATGGTTTGTATACTCATTTAGTACTGGAAAACCGTATATTTGAGAGCCAAGTGTTTTCGTATTGCCACCTAGCGACGTGTATACTTCATTTTTAAAATCATTTGCATAATAAATGAATGCAACAAGTAATGCGACACCGAAAATCAAATAAATCATACGCATCAATTGATCGTGTGCATGACGAGCACTTTCAACAAAAAAGCGATACGTAATAAATATGCTTAATATAAGGAAGGGTATAACTAGTGCTAATCCAAGTGCACCAAGATTACCTACCTCAGCCGTTTCCTCAGGTTTCAATTTAAAAAAGTATTGTATAAGCATGACTCCAAATAAACTAATGCCCATACTTATGAGCCAACTAAGTCGTAACATGTTAATCCTCCGTTTCTCTTTTAAACTATACAGGGTCAACCTCTACGTTTCAATGAAAGATAGGCATTCTTTTTATAGGATATTTCAGTATAATGAAATAGAAAGTGACATTGGGGAGGAATTGTATGCTTAACAAAGAAGAAACTGTAGTCGTATTAATTGATGTTCAAGGGAAGTTAGCGCAAATAGTTGATGAGAGTGAATTTGTTATCGGAAATATTGCGACTGTTGTGCAAGGAGCAAAAGCGTTAGAATTACCGATTTTATGGTTGGAGCAGTATCCAAAGGGGTTAGGGGTTACTGTGGAGGAAATTGCGCAGCATTTAACCGATCAAGCACCTATTGAAAAGATTACGTTTAGTGCCTATCAGACGGAGGAATTCGTGCAGGCATTAGAGCAAACCGGTCGTAAAAAGGTATTACTAGCAGGAATCGAAACACATATTTGTGTGTATCAAACTGCCGCAGACTTATTAGAAAATGGCTATGAAGTCGAAGTATTAGCCGACTGTGTATCATCAAGAACTGCAGGTGATCGTGAAGTGGGTATTCAAAAAATGCTCCAGATTGGTGCATCGATTACAAGTGTTGAAATGGCCTTATTTGAAATGCAACAAATAGCAAAAGGCGATACATTTAAATTGATTAGTAAATTTGTAAAATAAAAAATCGAGGTTAGCAGGAATACACTTGCCAACCTCGATTTTTATTTGGAAAATATTGATTGCCTACAATTATACAGCTTGTCTAGTAAAGGTATCGATTTTCTTTTGAACGACTTCTTTAGATAAATGAAGTGCAATCGCTAACTCTTCACATAAAATGGGTGAGTGTTTTTGAAGTATTTGTAAGTATTGAGGAGATAGCTTTTTGTCTTCAGTTTCTAATTGAATTTTTTTACGAGAAAGAGTATTAAGTAATTGTGCAATTTGAACATGATCGTTTGAATTTAATGTTACTTTAAACTGTTGCATTCTTGTATTTGAATGCTCAATCCATTCTCCAGCAGGTTGCGTAAAGCATTCCATTAAACTTAATGCGGCATCCTTGCTTAGAACTTTTTTTAAGTTTGAATTTTTACTATCAACGGGGTGATAAAGCTTCATCGTAGGATAGTGTGTGGAGTTTAAAACATAGTAAAGTTGAGTTTGTCCATGGAATTCACGCTCTTCAATGCCTTCAATCTTACAAATACCGTATACATTATAAAATGTAACGTCACCAACTTGATACATTTTTTTAACCTCCTAGGTCAACTAAGTTAACTTAATTTTATTAGAAATAAATTTTTTTGTCAACCTAGTTGACCTTAAAGAGCGTTTTCCTTATAGTATTAAGCGAAAGGGGACCTACTGATGGTAGATATAATCGAATTATTATATAGACAATATAAACATTTACGCGATGAAACAGAAAAAATCTGGAATGAACAAAATGATATTCAGCTGACAACTGCAGAGTGGTATGTGATTAATCATATTAATCAAGGAGCCTCTACTGTCCCTGAAATTATGAAAAGAATGGATATTACAAAACAAGCGGTACATAAATTTTTTAATGGTTTAGAAGAAAAAGGAATTGTACAAACAGCGCTAATAAAAGCACCTAAAACACAAAGAAATGCAACACTTACGTCATTAGGTTATGAAGTCATCGATAAAAGCGCATTAATCCAAGTGAAAATTGTAAAGCAAATTGAGCACAATATTGGTAATGAAAATTATTTAAAATTAAAAGAATTACTAAATATGCCTTGGCAGGATAGTGAATAAAATTGAACAATCAAGTAATAGAAAAAACACACTAATTTTCAAAAAACAAAATTAGTGTGTTTTAAATTTGAATAAAAGTATTCGAAAGTTAGTTTAATGTTGAGTGCTTTTTACCGTACGTAAAGTAAATGATTAAACCAATTACAAACCATACACCGCAAGCAATCCATGTGTTTAATGATAATTGGCTAATTAAGAAAATACATAGTAGTAACGAAAGAATGGGTAATAACGGATATAAAGGTACTTTAAAGCCGCCTTCTGGAAGCTCTTTATTTTTACGTAAATAAATGATTCCCGCCGATACGAAAACGAATGCGATTAACGTCCCCATATTCACCATTTCCGCTAATGTATCAAGTGGAATAAATCCAGCGATAATAGAAATGATTAGTGTAAAAATAGCTGTGTTTTTGACAGGTGTTTTTCGTTTTGGGCTAATTTCTGACATCGTTTTTGGCATTAGACCATCACGCGCGAACGCTAGAAGCAAACGTGTACCACCATACATCATGACTAAAATTACAGTCATCATTCCAACAACGGCTCCAAGTGAAATAATTCCAGCAATCCATCCTTGATTGATCACTTGCATCGCAAATGCTACAGGATCCGCTACATTCAATTGTGTATAAGGAACAATACCCGTTAATACAAGGGAAACAAGTATATATAAAATGGTACAAATTACGAGTGAACCTATGATTCCGATTGGCATATTGCGTTGTGGATTTTTTACTTCTTCAGCTGCTGATGACACAGCATCAAAACCAAGGTAAGCAAAAAATACGAGCGCGGCCCCACTAAACACACCACTTACGCCGAATGGTAAAAAGGGCGACCAGTTTTCTGGTTTTACGTAAAACACACCGACAATGATGAATAATAGAACGACACTAATTTTAATGGCAACCATTACCGTATTAAAACGTGCAGATTCTTTCATTCCAAACATTAATAAATAGCCCATTGTGAAAATAATTAAAATCGCAGGTAAATTAATATATGTCCCATTTTCTGGACTAAAAGCACCTGTTAATGCTAGCGGTAAATGTATATTGAATCCGTCTAATAATGAGACAAAATAACCTGACCAGCCTGTTGCAACTGCAGCAGTAGCGAGCCCATATTCTAGTAACAGAGCCCAGCCAACAATCCAAGCGATAATTTCACCAAAAACAATATAACTATAGGAATAAGCACTACCTGTCACGGGAACAGTAGAGGCAAATTCTGAGTAGCACATACCTGCTAGTGCACAAACAATCGCTGCTACAACAAATGAGAATACAATTCCAGGGCCGGCATGTTGGGCAGAAACCGTACCAGGTAAGATGAAAATCCCTGTACCAACAATTGCACCAACACCCAATAAGATTAAATCAAACGGACCTAATGTTTTAGCGAGTTGTAAACGTCCCTCTTTATGTAAAAGGTCACGAATTGGTTTTTTTCTAAATATTTTTTTCATAATTACCCCTATTTCTGTTTTACAATAATCAAAATATTATCATTATTTTGTGCGAAAATAAAGAACTTTATTGAGTTGAAGTACTAAAGTAACAAGCAATGTGCAAATTTGACAAGATAGAAGAATGAATAAGGGGAAAGTGATATATAAAGTAGAAATAAAAAAACTAGGTGCGTTTGCGTGCACCTAGTTTGAAAGATTATTTTGTGTAGTTATCAAAATAGCCTTTGATGTAAATCATTGGTGTACCTTTATCGCCAGAACCAGAAGTTAAGTCAGATAAAGAGCCGATAAGGTCAGTTAATTTACGAGGTGTTGTACCTTGAGCGGCCATATTACCTGTTAAATCTTCTTCCTTATTAGTTATATACTCTTTAATTGCTGCTTTTAATTCTTCGCCTGTTAATTGAGAGAACTCATTGTCCGCTAAGTATTTTAATTTAATTTCATTTGGTGTACCGTCAAGACCTGGTGTGTATGCAGGTGACACAACTGGGTCAGCAAGTTCCCAAATTTGGCCTACTGGATCTTTGAACGCACCGTCACCGTAAATCATGACTTCTACTAATTTACCAGTAGCAGCTAAGATTTTTGATTGGATGTCGTCAACAATTGGTTGGCAGTTTTCTGGGAATAATTTAATGCTGTCTTCAGTTGATTTGTTTGAACCAAGTAAACCGTAGTTTGAGTTAAAACCAGAACCGTTATTTGATTCAGTTAAAATGTTATCTAAACCGAATACTTTTTCAGCACCAGCAGTTGTTAAAATACGTTTTGTGCGGAAGCGAGAGTGAATATCGCAAGTTAAAACGCTTTTCGTATAGTTTAAAATTGTTTTTGCGTTGTTTGAGAAGATCACTTCTACTTCAGTGCCTTGTTCAGTGATTAATTCTTTGTAGTATTCGATATAGTCAACACCAGTGAATGTATGTTTTTTGTAGCCGAAGTGACCACGAAATTCAGATTCTGTTAAAACGTCTGTCCAAGGATTTACGCCTTTTTCGTCTAATTCATCTAAAGTAACTAAGTGGTTCCCAACTTCATCTGATGGGTAGCTTAGCATAAGGACGATTTTTTTCGTACCTTTTGCAATGCCTTTTAAAATGTTAGAGAAACGGTTACGAGATAAAATAGGGAAGATAACGCCAACTGTATCATCTCCGAATTTTGCGTTTACATCTGCAGCGATGTCCGTAATTTTTGCATAGTTCCCTTGAGAACGTGCCACAACTGATTCTGTTACTGTTACGATATCACGGTCTTCAATTTCAAAGCCTTCAACCTTTGCAGAATTTAATGCTGAATCGACAACGATTTGTACGATATCGTCACCTTCATTAATGATTGGGCCACGAAGACCACGTACGACTGTTCCTACTACACGTTCCAAAATAATCTCTCCTTATTTATAACGCTCATATTTATAAAATTCATGTTGAATAAGTTATATAGGTTAAACTCACAAGATTTACTATAACGCAGTTGTGTGATATAAGTAAAATCAATAATACTAATACTAGGTATAAGTGGTGGTTATATGTTAGCGAAATTAGAATTGTATCGAATTTTTAATGTCGTCAGTCGGAATAAGAGTTTTTCAAGGGCAGCTGCTGAATTGTATATGACACAGCCAGCAATCAGTCAGGCTATTTCAAAATTAGAAAATGAACTAGAAACCCTTCTTTTCAATCGTATACCTAAAGGGGTTACGCTGACAAATGAGGGAGAATTATTACATGAATATGTGAATTCGGCACTTGGTATTTTAGATGCTGGGGAAGAAAAAATAGCCGAATTTAGAAATTTACAAACGGGATTACTTAGAATTGGTGTTGGTGATACTATTTCTCGTTATTTCCTATTGCCTTACTTGGAAGCATTTCATTTGAAATACCCAGGCATTAAGTTAAAAGTATTAAATGGGACGACTATTGAAATATTAACGTTTATTAAAGCAGGCGAAGCAGATTTAGGAATTTGCAACTTACCAATCGTTGATGAGCACCTTCAAGTTATCCCTTGTAAAGAAATTCATGATATATTTGTGTGTGGAGAAAAATATAAAAACTTAGTGAAAAAGCCAGTTCGCTTGGAGATGCTTATGAAGTTGCCGCTAATTTTTTTAGAAAAAAGGGCGAATTCCCGCATTTATGTGGAAAGCTATTTAAAAGAACAAGGATATGCGATTTCTCCTGAATTTGAACTGGGCTCACATGATTTAGTATTAGAATTTGCGAAAATTAATTTAGGTGTAGGCAGTGTAACGAGGGAGTTTTCTAAGGATTACCTCGAAAAGGGCATCTTATATGAAATTGAACTACAAGAACCGATTCCAAAGCGAAATATCGGGATTGTTCATTTGAAATCAGTACCACTGTCACGCGCAGCAAGGAAATTTATTATGATTGTGGATCCAGCAATCGTGCATTAACTATAGAAATTGAGGAAAATAAAAATGCCAAATGAGTTTAAACAATTTGAATTATCACAAGAAATTATCGGGGCACTACGCGATTTAGATTACAGTGCACCGACAGAAGTTCAGAAAAAAGTATTACCACATGCACTACAAGAGAAAGATTTAATCGTCAAAGCACAAACTGGGAGCGGGAAAACGGCTGCTTTCGCGATTCCGATTTGTGAAAAAATTGACTGGATCGAAAACAAGCCACAAGCACTTGTGTTAACACCAACACGTGAGCTAGCGGTTCAAGTAAAGGAAGAATTCACGAATATCGGCCGTTACAAACGTGTTAAGGCAGCGGCACTATATGGTAAACAGCCTTTCCGTTATCAACAGGACGAACTAAAGCAAAAAACACATGTAGTAGTAGGGACTCCAGGCCGTGTGTTAGACCATATTGAAAAAGGAACATTGAAGTTAGAGAAAATTCGTTATCTCGTAATAGATGAAGCGGATGAAATGTTAAATATGGGCTTTATCGAACAAGTGGAAGCGATTCTATCGCATTTACCAAAAGAACGTGTAACAATGTTATTTTCTGCAACAGTTCCAGAAACGATTAAAACTTTATCATCACGCTACTTAAAAGAACCGATGGATATTGAAGTGCATACAGAAGAAGCCGCACCGAAAATTGAACATGGGGTAATGGAAGTACCTGATGGAGAGAAAATGTCGACGCTTGAAAAAGTAGTAGTTGTCGAAAATCCGGACACATGTATTATTTTCTGTCGTACGAAAGACCGCGTGGATGAAATACATGACCGTTTATATGACCGTGAGTACAGTGTCGACAAACTGCACGGTGGTATGGAACAATCAACACGTTTACTCGTTATGAATGATTTCAAACGCGGAGATTTCCGCTATTTAGTGGCAACAGATGTAGCGGCACGTGGGATTGATATCGAAAATATTTCACTCGTTATTAATTTCGACTTACCAATGGAAAAAGAAGCGTATGTGCACAGAACAGGTCGAACTGGTCGTGCGGGTTTAGAAGGAAAAGCCATCACGTTTGTTACACCGCATGAGTATGATTTTTTAGCTGGACTAGAAGAGTTTGTTGGATTTAAGATTCCACAAATGGCTATACCTACACACGAAGAAGTAGAAGCAAATGCAGATGCGTTCGATAAAAAGATGCAAGCTCGTCCACAAAAGAAAAAGCAAAAGAGTGCAAAAGTAGACGCAAAAATTATGAAGCTCTACTTTAATGGTGGGAAAAAGAAAAAATTACGTGCGGTTGATTTCGTGGGAACACTTGCGAAAATTCCGGGGATGACAGCTGATGATATCGGAATTATTACAATTTTAGATGCATCGACATTCGTTGAAATTTTAAATGGCAAAGGCAACCTTGTATTAAAAGCAATGAAAACGACGCCAATTAAAGGCAAACAATTGAAAGTAAATATTTCTACAAGTAAATAAATAAAATAAAAACATTCACTTCTAGTTGGTTGATTAGAAGTGAATGTTTTTATTTTGGTTCTTGTATATTTTTTAAGTAGTACCACATCATATTCGCAATTTCAATAGATTCTGCTTCGTGGGAAGTACCTATAAGTGAATCGCGGAACGCTTTTAGCAAAGTTTCAATGACTGCTATACGAAGTGTTTCGCGGTTGAATTCTTCAAGCACACTTTCTGTAAATTGAATACTTACAGAATGACCATCTTCATATTTCAATTCATTTTTAAAGCCGGTTAATTTTTCGATTAACATATCTTTTGTAATGGATTGATAAATTGTGTTGGATTCAACCAATTGAAGGGATCCTTGTGTGATAAGTATGTCATTATTTTTCATCATTACGGGCAATATAGCTTTAATATTACGAAATGCTACAGTAACGAATGTCTTGGCTTCGTTGGAAGTGCCATAAATTGTACGATAAGTCATGGATAGATGGTGGACCATAGCGAAAAATACCACGGCTAATTCTAATGTATAAGGTCTTGCTTCTTCTCCAAAAACATCAATTAAACGATTCGAAACCCATTCGATTTCCATATATCGATAGCGTGTCAAAAGATTGAGAAGTTCTGTATCGTTTGATTGGAAGATGCCTTCAAAGATAGAAACTAAATTTTGCTGTTTATTAATCTGCATTAAAACGATAATTTGTTCTTTTAAGACGTCTTCATCTGTTGGATCTTTTCCAAGAAGTATTTCATGTCTTCGTAAACTGGCTTCATATCGAGTTTGCTCTAAAATAGCCATAAAGCATTCGTTTTTAGAAGAAAAGTAATTATAGAATGTCCCCTTTGAAATCATTGCCTTTGAAATAATGTCTTGGATTGAAGTATTATGAAAGCCTTTTTCGATAAAAAGCTGTAGAGCGGAGTCGAGCACTTGTCTTTTTCGTTGATTCATGTTGTCCCCCCGAATATTTTATAGCTTAATTTTAATGGTACAATCATTAAATTTCAATGTTTTTGGACTCGTGGTATAAAAATGTTGAATTTTTTGGACTATGAGTATAGAATAGTTCGAGTATAAAAATATTATTTCATTACGTAGAAAAGAAGGGAATTCAGATATGGAAAAAATACAAGACGTAAAAACATTTAAAAAACCTCCTTATTTAATGATTGCTGTATTATTCGTTGGGGCATTCGTAGCGTTTTTAAATAACACATTATTAAACGTAGCGTTGCCATCGATTATGACGGCTTTCGATATTAAGGATTATTCAACAGTACAATGGTTAGCAACAGGTTACATGTTAGTAAGTGGGGTATTAGTACCAGCTTCTGCATATTTAATTACTAAATTTAGAACACGACCATTATTCCTTATTTCAATGGGGATTTTCGTTGTAGGTACAGCGTTAGCAGCATTCGCACCGTCATTCGGTCTTTTAGTAACAGGACGTATGATTCAAGCGGCTGGTGCAGCGACAATGTCACCACTTTTAATGAATGTTATGTTAATTAGCTTCCCAGTTGAAAAACGTGGGCAAGCAATGGGGATTTTCGGGTTAGTTATGATATTAGCACCAGCAATTGGACCGACATTATCAGGTTGGATTGTTGAACATTACGACTGGAGCGTACTGTTCAAAATGATTCTTCCGATTGCTATCGTTGCTTTATTATTAGCTGTCTGGAAATTAGAGGATGTATTACCAAACCGTCCTGCGAAAATTGATATATTATCTCTTGTATTATCAACAATTGGTTTTGGTGGGTTATTATATGGTTTCAGTACAGCGAGTTCAGCAGGCTGGGGTGCATTTGAAGTTTGGGGTACAATCAGTATTGGTGCCATCGGACTTGTTTGGTTTATCGTTCGTCAATTCCGATTAGAAGAACCATTATTAGATTTACGTATTTACACATATCCTTCATATGCATTAGCTTCAGTCGTTTCGATGGTATTAGCTGTAGCGATGTTCTCAGGTATGATTTTAACACCAGCTTACGTGCAAAACGTACGTGGTATTGAGCCGTTCGAAGCTGGTTTAATGATGTTACCAGGTGCCATTGTAATGGGGATTATGTCTCCAATAACAGGTAAATTATTCGATAAAGTTGGACCTCGTATTTTAGCGGTAGTTGGTTTAGCAATCGCAACAGGTGCAACTATCGGTTTAGGCTTCTTAGAAGTAGATTCTACTTATACATTTATTATTACAATGTATACAATTCGTATGTTAGGTATCTCAATGGTAATGATGCCAATTATGACAAACGGTTTAAATGCATTACCAAACCGTTTAAATCCACATGGTACTGCGATGAATAATACAGCTCAACAAGTAGCAGGTGCAATTGGTACAGCTGTATTAGTAACAATTTTCAACTCGCACACAAAAACGCGTGCAGCTGAAATTGTTGCAGATATGAAAGCAAATACAACACCAGGTGCTGCGCAACCTTCTGCAGAACAACTTGAGCAAATTCAAGAACAAATTATGCAACAAGCAATGCTTGATGGTATTACGTATTCGTTCTTCATTGCAGCAGGTGTGACAGTTATCGCGTTGATTATCGCGTTATTCTTAAAACGAGTAGATATAACAAAACGTGAAGATTTCATGGATAATACGAAAGAAAAATAATAGCTTATGAGAGAAAACGGTAGGAGTTAATTGCTCCTGCCGTTTTTTTGATGCACTTTATGAGACATATAAATCACTAGATGTGACAGTTGGTGAGCTTGTGACGATGCCATTTGGTAAATTATTTAACTTTGCAGATGATGAAGGAAATTATTTTGCTGTAATGGAGAAGTAAGAAAAGGGTGATAGCCACTTCGCCATCACCCTTTATTACTTTAAGATTTTCGTTTTTGTATGAGCTTACGTGCTTTTTCGGTATTCGCGAAATGCCACTTCGTCATTGAACGCAAGACATCTTCCCCATGCTTCATCCAAATTTTTGCAGCCATTTCATCGACTCTACCACTTGCCCCTTTTTGTAAAGGGTAGCCTGTAATTTCAGCTAAACGATCCATTTCTTTTAAAAACGCATAGCGCGCTAAAATTGATGCGGTGGCAACGGCTACGTGTAAGTTTTCCGCCTTTGTTGAGAACAAAACATTTTCTCGTACAATTTCTTTTTCACTTTTGATGTGATTATAGTAAATACCACGTTCAGCAAATTGATCGATTAAAATGTATTCAGGTTTTTCTGGGGCAATTTTTGCAAGCACATGCTTCAAGGCTTGATTGTGTAAAAGGGCTTTTATTTTCCCTTGAGAATTACCTTTTGCTTGGATCGCATTATACTTTTCGTTACGCAGTGTCAAAATACTATGGGTACATACTTTCATTAAATCAGGTGCGATTTTTCGCATGTACTCATCGGTTAATTGCTTGGAATCTTTGACGCCGAGTTCTTGTACGAGGGCAATTTTACTTGCGGGTACATATACTGCTGCAACGGTCACTGGCCCGAAATAATCGCCTGTTCCTGTTTCATCAGAGCCAATAACGGAAAGTGTGGCAAATTTTGCGGGTAATGTATCACCTTTTGTATTGGATACTTTGGCAGGTGTTTTCTGTTCAGTGGCTCCCCAACGCGCGGCTTCACGCTCTGCACCTGCTCCTTGGAACATCACTTTTCCAGATTTATAAGCGGTAATAGCTGTATCAAAAAGCTTCGCAGCGAATAGTACACCTGGTGCTTTTCGTTCAATTAAACGGTCTTTATAAAAGTCTTTCACTTTTTGTTGATCACCTGCAGTGAGTTGTAAAACAATATTTGTCATGAAGGGAATAGTTCCTTTCGAGTTGGAATCGATAGTATATAGTATAACTTTTATAAGGAAAAAGTGGAAATTTCATATATTTCTAACGATTCGGTTACAACAATGCGGGGATTGTGTTGCGGTGAACAAATTGGAAATGGTATGATGTACAATATGAAAATGGTAGTATCGCATTGAACAGGAATCAAAATTGCTTTTCGTGTTATTAGTAGGCGATTTTTATAGTGAGTACGTTACTTCGGTTACTGTTTATACAATCTTTGACGGGGGGATTATTTTGGCTGATCAGGAAAAGAATAGAATTTCTGTAGAAATCTACGGTCATACATACAAAATGGTTGGGACTGAATCCACAGGCCATATGCGCTTAGTAGCATCAATTGTTGATGACAAAATGAAAGAAATCAGTGTACATAACCCATCTTTGGACAGTGCCAAGCTAGCAGTGCTGACAGCGGTTAATTCAGTTCATGATTATTTATTGTTAAAAGAGCAATACGAAAAATTAGAAGAACAATTGAAACAGTTAAAGGGTTGACATACATGTTAGATTTATTCATTCTTTTGATATTTATTATCAGTTTAATTATTGGTGCAAAACGTGGATTAATCGTACAATTAATTCATATTGGGAGCTTTTTAGTGGCGCTTATTGTTGCGGTTGTTTATTACAAGCCGTTAGCTGATAAATTTGTTTTATGGATTCCATATCCAGGTTTTACAGATGGTTCTACGATGACGTTAGTGCTCGATTCATTAGATGTGGATCGTACGTTTTATCGTGTGTTCGCATTCGCAATTATTTTCTTTGTGGTGAAGATTGCTCTACAAATTGTTGGTTCGATGTTTGATTTTTTAACGTATTTACCGATACTTAGCTCGTTGAATTTTGTATTTGGCGCGGTACTTTGTTTTATCGAAGCGTATATTCTTTTATTTATTGGACTTTATGTTATTGCACTTTTACCGATTGAATCTGTGCAAGCGATTGTAGACAGCTCTTTTATTACAGGGCTTATGTTGGAACATACACCAGTGCTTACAAGTATGTTTCAAAATTGGTGGTATATTTACGTGAAATAATTGAAAATCATGCGAAAAGCTTCTCTCGATTTTCGAGGGGAGTTTTTTTAGAGAGGGGTGCGCTTAATGATGAACAAAAAAATTATCATTCGTACATTAGAAAAGATTGCCTTATATATGGAATTACAGGCTGAAAATCCGTTCAAAGTCTCGGCATTTCGTAAGGCAGCTACAGCACTAGAAGCAGATGAACGTAGCTTGAGTGAAATTGAAGATGTAACAGCCATTAAAGGCATTGGTAAAGGGACAGCTGCAGTGATTTTGGACTTGATCAAAACGGGTGAATCGAGCGTTTTAAATGAGCTTGAAGCTATTGTTCCAAAAGGGCTGATTCCGTTAATGAAGTTACCTGGTCTCGGTGGTAAAAAATTAGCAAAGTTGTATCAGGAGTTAAACATTATTGATGCAGAATCGTTAAAAGTCGCTTGTGAAACGGGAAAGGTTCGTGAATTAGCAGGTTTTGCGGCGAAAACTGAGGAGAAGATTCTAAAAGAGCTTGAAAACTTTGGCTCACGCGCAGAACGTCTTCCTATTTGGCAGCTAGAGCCAGTTGTATTGGAAATTAATGAACTATTAGCAAGCCTACCCGAAGTTGAAAAGTTCTCTGTAGCAGGGAGCTTCCGTCGGGTTGCTGAAACGAGTAAAGACGTAGATTTCATCGTAGCAACGGAACATTATGAAGTGGTACGTGAGGCGATTTTGACGCGTCTAGCCATTTTAGAAACAATCGCTGCAGGTGATACGAAGGTTTCCGTTGTTTTAGACCGTGAAGAGCCGGTAAATGTCGATTTCCGTATGGTGAAATTAGCTGAATACCCAACGGCACTTCATCATTTTACAGGATCTAAAGATCACAATGTCCGTATGCGCCAATTAGCAAAATCAATGGGAAAAAAAATTAGTGAATATGGTGTCGAGCAAGAGGATGGAACGGTTGCTACATTTGAATCAGAAGAAGCATTCTTTGCCCACTTTGATTTACCGTTCATACCACCGTCTGTACGTGAAAGTGGCAAAGAGTTAGATCGTTTAGACGAACTTAAGCAGCTTGTGTATTTAGATGATATCATGTCAGATTTGCATATGCATACGACGTGGTCAGACGGGGCGCATTCAGTTGCAGAAATGGGAGAGGCCTTGATCGCACGTGGTTATACACATGCTGTCATTACTGATCACTCACAATATTTAAAAGTAGCAAATGGCTTAACGCCAGAACGTTTAGAGCAGCAAAAGCTTGATATTTATGCCTTCAATGAGGCCAATCCAAACTTCCGTTTATACCGTGGAACTGAAATGGACATTTTACCAGATGGATCGCTTGATTTTGATGATGATGTGTTAAGGGATTTAGACTTTGTTATTGCATCAATTCATTCTAGCTTTACACAATCACAAGACAAAATTATGGCGCGTTTAAAAACAGCAATTGAAAATCCGTATGTGCATATGATTGCACATCCAACTGGAAGAATTGTTGGTCAGCGTGGAGGCTATGATCCAGATGTACCGCAGCTTATCGAATGGGCAGCGCAACACGGCAAAATTTTAGAGCTCAACGCGAACCCTTATCGTTTGGATTTATGTGTAGAGCACTTACAGCTGGCAATGGAAAAAAATGTGCTGATTGCAATTAATACCGATGCGCATGCAATTGATCAATTGCGCTTTATGGACATTGGGACAAAATATGCGCAAAAGGCATGGTTAAAAAAAGAATGTATTGTCAATACATGGTCAAAAGAGCAATTTGAAGCATTTATTACGAAAAATAAAGGGAACCTTAAATAGCGAGGGTCTTTGCCGTTAATGCGGAATAAATAATTTAGTAACAGGAGGTGTTCTCATGATTGAAAAACGAGCATTGAAAACACTAGAATTTGATAAAGTACGAGAACAAGTTTCGACATTTTGTACAAACTCCATCGGGAAACAGGCCATTGATGAACTAGTCCCTGAAACGGATTTTGAAACAGTCGTTGAATTATTAGAAGAAATGGATGAAGGACTAGCCATTTTACGAGTAAAAGGTAATGTGCCACTGGGCGGGATTTTTGATGTGCGTCCACATGCACGTCGTTCTCAAATTGGCGGTATGCTGAGCCCAACGGAATTAATGGAAATCGCAAGTACGATTCGTGCGAGCCGTATTTTACGTAATTTCATTGAAGATATTGAATCTGAAAATTCGATTGAAATCCCTCATTTTATTGAGCGTAAAGAGCAAATGCCAATTTTAACGGCGTTACAACATGAGATTAATGCCTGTATCGATGATAATGGGGCGGTGTTGGATTCAGCGAGCACGACATTACGTTCAATTCGTCAATCATTACGTTCGGAAGAAGCAAAAGTTCGTCAAAAACTTGAAAGTTTAACACGCGGTTCAAACGCAACAAAAATGCTTTCAGATACGATTATTACAATTCGTAATGACCGATTCGTTATTCCAGTAAAACAAGAATATCGTTCTCATTACGGCGGTATTGTGCATGACCAATCGGCATCAGGTCAGACACTTTTCATCGAGCCAGAATCCGTTATCCAATCAAATAACGAAGTACAGCGCTTAAAAGTGAAAGAAAAAACGGAAATTGACCGTATTTTAGCGTCATTAACCGCACAAGTACAAGATGTTGCGCATGAGATATTTGTCCTTATCCAATTACTTGGTGAAATTGATGTGATTTTAGCAAAAGGCAAGTATGGACAAGCAAATAAATGTACTATGCCAAAAATGAATAAGGAAGGCTATACACGCTTAGTTCGTGCGCGCCATCCGTTATTACCAATAGAAGAAGCGGTAGCGAATACGATTGAATTTGGTCGTGATATTACAGCTATCGTTATTACCGGTCCAAACACAGGTGGTAAAACAGTTACGTTGAAAACGGTTGGATTATGTACGTTGATGGCACAATCTGGTTTACCAGTACCAGCTTTAGACGGTTCAGAGCTTGCCGTGTTCGAGCAAATTTTTGCTGATATTGGCGATGAGCAATCGATCGAACAATCCCTTTCAACATTCTCATCTCATATGGTGAACATAGTTGATATTTTAAGTAAGTTCGATGACAAATCATTAGTATTATTCGATGAATTAGGTGCTGGTACTGACCCACAAGAAGGGGCGGCCTTAGCGATTTCGATTTTAGATGAAGTTGTTGGTTATGGCGCACGCGTTATGGCAACAACCCATTACCCGGAACTAAAAGCATACGGCTACAACCGTCCATCAGTTGTGAATGCGAGTGTAGAATTTGACGTTGAAACATTAAGTCCAACGTATCGTTTATTAATTGGGGTTCCAGGGCGTTCAAATGCCTTTGAAATTTCAAAACGTCTTGGATTAAATACAGTCGTTATTGATCGCGCAAAATCATTTACAGGCACAGACCGTCATGAAGTAGAGTCAATGATTGCTTCTTTAGAAGAAAGCCGTCTGCGTTCAGAGCGAGAAGCAGATGAAGCACATGTTTTATTAGAAGAAGCGCAAACAATTCGTGCAGAACTAAAAGAACGTCTCCGCACATATGATGATAAAAAAGAAAATTTAGAGAAAAAAGCAAAAGATAAAGCACGTAAAATTGTCGATGAAGCGAAAAGAGAAGCTGAAACGATTATCGCTGAATTACGTGAAATGAAAGAACAAGCTGCATCCAATGTCAAAGAGCATGAATTAATTGATGCGAAAAAACGTCTAGAAGAAGCAGCACCAAAAGAAAATAAAGTATTACAAAAAGCAGTCGAAGCACGTGAACGCAAGCAAAACTTAAAAGTGGGCGATGAAGTTAAAGTATTAAGCTATGGTCAAAAAGGCACGCTACTGCAAAAAGCGGGCCAAGATTGGGTTGTGCAAATTGGTATTTTAAAAATGAAATTGCCTGAAAGCGATTTAGAATACATCAAGCCAGAAAAAGAACAAGTAACACGTCCGATGATGAATGTGAAAAATCGCAATAGCCATGTAAAACTTGAATTAGATTTGCGCGGAGAACGCTATGAGGACGCACTTATCCGTACAGAAAAATATTTAGATGATGCATTATTATCGAACTATCCTCGCGTTTCAATCATTCACGGTAAAGGGACAGGTGCACTACGTCAAGGAATTCAAAGCTTTTTGAAAAAGCATAAGCGAGTGAAATCTTATCGTTATGGTGAAGCGGGTGAGGGCGGCTTTGGTGTCACAGTCGTTGAGCTAAAATAATAGTTGCTCCTTTGAAAATTTCAGCTAATATTAGGAATAAGAAGTAATTTTAGAAGGGAGTGTATGGAATGCTAGGATCAGACTTTTGGCACCATCCGCTCGTAGAAACAGCAGGTTATTTTAGCGTTGTCGCCCTTTGTCTTTTTGTTTCGATGATTTTATTTGAAATCGTGACAAAATATAAAAACTGGGAAGAGATTAAAAATGGTAATGTCTCAGTTGCCCTTGCAACAGGCGGTAAAATTTTGGGAATATGTAATATTTTCCGCTATTCTATTGAGCAGCACACATCGTTTATTGGCATGCTCGGTTGGGGATTATTTGGCTTTATTCTATTAATATTTGCTTATTTATTATTTGAATTTTTAACACCGAAATTTAATGTTGATGATGAAATTGCAGCAGACAATCGATCAGTAGGTTTTATTTCATTTACGATTTCAGTTGGGTTATCATTTGTCATTGGTGCAAGCATCACATCTTAGGAGATAAACGATGGAAACACTATCAAAAATTTTAATCGCGGTATGTGTACTATTTCTAGCAGTAGGAATCTATTATATGCTGACAATTTAGTCGAAGAAGCAAACAAGCTAATGAAATTTAGTTTGTTTGCTTCTTTTTTTGAAAAAATTTATTTCAAATTAATGTTTTATTGAAAAAGTATATTTTGAAAGTAAGTTATTAAGTGAATGGTAATTCAGTGATGGATTATTATGAATACCATAATAATACAGGTAGAAAATAAGTGCATAAGCGAGAAGAAATACAAAAGTTCGATTAAATGATTTGAAATAATTTCCTATTTTAATTATAATTATTAAAAGAATGAAGCTTTGACAAGGGGGAGAAGTTTTATGACAGAAAAAGTTTGGTTGGCAAGCTATCCAGAGGAAATTCCACATACGTTGGAACTTCCAAAAATTCCCGTTCAACAATTTTTAACGAAAGCGTACGAAGAAGTGCCGAATAATGTTGCCGTGCATTTTATGGGCAAAGAGCTTACGTACAAAGAATTGTATGAATCTGCTATGAAATTTGCGAATTATTTGCGTTCTCTAGGGGTGGAGAAGGGCGATCGTGTAGCAATTATGTTACCAAACTGTCCACAAGCTGTAATCGCTTACTATGGTACGATGTATGCAGGTGGGATTGTTGTTCAAACGAATCCACTTTATACCGAGCGTGAATTACAATATCAAATGGCAGATTCGGGCGCGAAAGTTATTTTAGTAATGGACATTTTATATCCACGCGCGATGAAAATTATTAAAGAAACAAAGCTTGAAAACGTCATTGTAACAGGGATTAAAGATTATTTACCATTCCCCAAAAATTTAGTGTATCCATTTATTCAAAAAAAGCAGTACGGATTTAGTGTAAAAGTAGAACATAGTGGGCAAAATCACTTATTCACAGAAATAATGAAGTCTGGAAAATCTGAATCGATGGAAGTAGAATTCGACTTTGAAAATGATTTAGCATTACTACAATATACAGGTGGTACAACAGGTTTCCCTAAAGGTGTTATGTTAACGCATAAAAACTTAATTGCCAATACGATGATGTGTGATGCTTGGATGTATCGTTGTGTGAAACGTGAAGAAGTCATTTTAGGTATCTTACCGTTCTTCCACGTATATGGAATGACGACCGTGTTAATTTTATCAGTTATGCAACAGTCAAAAATGGTATTATTACCAAAATTTGAAGCGGAACAAGCATTAAAAACAATTGATAAACAAAAACCAACCTTATTCCCAGGTGCTCCAACGATGTATATCGGCCTTTTAAATCATCCAGATCTAGCAAAATATGATTTATCAACGATTAAAGCTTGTTTAAGTGGTTCAGCACCACTGCCATTAGAAGTACAAGAAAAATTCGAAGCCTTATCGGGTGGACGCGTAGTTGAAGGTTATGGTTTAACCGAAACTTCACCAGTAACGCACGCTAATCCAATTTGGGGTAATCGTATTAACGGGTCAATTGGATTACCATGGCCAAGTACAGATGCTGCCATTTTACGTTCAGGTGAATCAGAAAGTTTACCTCCAGGTGAGATGGGAGAAATTGCGATTAAAGGTCCTCAAGTTATGAAAGGCTACTGGAATCGCCCAGAAGATACAGCGATGACATTTATAGATGGCTGGTTCTTAACAGGGGACTTAGGTTATATGGATGAAAACGGTTACTTTTATGTAGTCGATCGTAAAAAAGATATGATTATTGCAGGTGGATATAATATTTATCCACGTGAAGTAGAAGAAATTTTATACGAACATGAAGCAATTCAAGAATGTGTCGTTGCAGGGATTCCAGACCCATATCGTGGGGAAACGGTTAAGGCATATGTTGTTTTAAAAGAAGGTCATACTGTGACAGACAAAGAGTTAAATGAGTTTTGCCGCAAAAATTTAGCTGCTTATAAAGTGCCACGTTTCTATGAGTTCCGCGAAGAGCTTCCAAAAACAGCGGTAGGTAAAATTTTACGCCGTACGCTTGTTGAAGAAGAAAAGGAGAAAATGGCCAAACAAGTTGCAAAATAATTGTACGAAAATTATTGACAGAATGTTATACAAATTATAATATGAAAACATGAATGAATAGTCATTCATGTTTTCATATTTTTTTGGTGGTGAGCAGCTTGAAACGAAATAAACCCAAGTATATGCAAATAGTAGATGCAGCAGTGATAGCAATTGCAGAAAACGGCTATCATCAAGCCCAAGTTTCTAAAATTGCCAAACAAGCTGGTGTAGCTGATGGGACAATTTATTTATATTTTAAAAACAAAGAAGATATTCTGATTTCTGTATTTCAGGAAAAAATGGGTATATTCGTAGAAAATTTACAGGATATAATTAAAAGTGGAGATTCCTCTTCTGAAAAGTTATGTCAGATGATTGAAAATCACTTTCGCGTGTTATCAAGTGATCGCCATTTAGCAACTGTAACGCAATTAGAGTTAAGACAATCGAATAAAGAATTAAGATTAAAGATTAATACGATTTTAAAAGAATATTTAGTATTACTTGATCAAATTTTAATTGCAGGGATGTTAGCTGGGGAGTTCAATCAAGAGATGGATGTCCGTATTACACGTCAAATGGTGTTTGGTACGATTGATGAAATTACGACAACATGGGTGATGAACGATTATCGCTATGACTTAATGGAGCAGGCTCCGAAAATTCAGCAATTATTATTAAATGCAATAAAAGCATAATAAGGGGATGTGGGGAAATGGAGTTTTTAAGTTGGAGAGTAGAAGAAGGCGTAGCAATCGCTACAATTTCAAGACCACCAGCAAATGCATTATCACAAGGTTTAATTCAAGATGTAAACGCTTTATTAGATGCAGTGGAACAAGATGATTCAGTACGTGTGATTGTACTTCACGGAGAAGGTCGCTTTTTCTCTGCAGGCGCAGACATTAAAGAATTTACAAGTGTTCAGTCAGGAGAAGAATTTGGCGGTTTAGCGAATAACGGACAAATCGTGTTCGAACGCGTAGAAACCTTTTCGAAGCCAGTCATCGCAGCGATTCACGGTGCAGCACTTGGTGGAGGATTAGAGCTTGCGATGGGATGCCATATGCGCTTTGTGACAGAGTCAGCGAAACTAGGTTTGCCTGAGCTTTCGTTAGGTATTATTCCTGGCTTTGCAGGAACGCAGCGTTTACCTCGTTATGTTGGGGCAGCAAAAGCAGCGGAAATGATGTTCACAAGCGAGCCGATTTCTGGAGTAGAAGCGGTTCAGTGGGGATTAGCAAACAAAGCATTCGCGGATGAAGAGCTACTACCAAAGACGCTGGAAATTGCAAAAAAAATCGCGAAGAAGTCACCCATTGCATTAAAAGCAGCTATCCAAATGTTAAACTACTCAAAAACTCCATCATTTTATGAAGGCGTGGCCGCTGAAGCAAAAAGCTTTGGAGATGTATTTGTATCACAGGATGCGAAAGAAGGCATCCAAGCATTTATTGAAAAACGTGAACCAATCTTTACAGGCAAGTAAGTCTGTAAATGTAGGATAAATTAAAAGCTTTTAGGAGGTCTAGATTATGAATATTTATGTATTAGTAAAACGTACTTTTGACACAGAAGAAAAAATCGTTGTTTCTGGCGGTAAGATTCAAGAAGATGGTGCTGAGTTCATCATCAACCCATACGATGAATATGCAATTGAAGAAGCAATCCAAAAGCGTGACGCATTAGGCGGTAAAGTAACAGTTGTGACAATCGGTGGCGAAGATGCAGAAAAGCAATTACGTACAGCTTTAGCAATGGGCGCTGACGAAGCAGTATTAATTAATACAGAAGATGATTTAGATGAGTTAGATCAATACTCTGCAGCTTACATCCTAGCAGAATATTTAAAAGACAAAGAAGCAGATTTAATTTTAGCAGGTAACGTTGCAATCGATGGTGGTTCTGGTCAAGTAGGTCCACGTTTAGCTGATCTATTAGGCATAAACTACGTAACAACAATTACAAGCCTTGAAATCGAAGGCACGAATGTCAAAATTATTCGTGATATCGAAGGTGACTCTGAAATTTTGGAAACGTCGCTACCATTACTAGTAACAGCTCAACAAGGTTTAAACGAGCCACGTTACCCATCTTTACCAGGGATCATGAAAGCAAAGAAAAAGCCGCTTGAAGAGCTTGAGTTAGATGATTTAGATATCGATGAAGACGATGTTGAAGTAAAAGTAGAAACAGTTGAAATTTATTTACCACCGCAAAAAGCAGCAGGTCGCGTATTAGAAGGCGATTTATCTGCTCAGGTAAAAGAATTAGTGAACCTATTACACAACGAAGCGAAAGTTGTCTAATTAAAAATTGTATCGAAAATTAACGCAAAGTTTTACGAAGATGGTAATGGAGGGATATTCATGTCAAAGAAGGTTTTAGTGTTAGGTGAGGTTCGTGAAGGAAGCTTACGTAATGTTTCATTCGAAGCAATCGCAGCAGGTTCTCAAATCGCTGACGGTGGTGAAGTGGTTGCATTATTAGTAGGGGATGCTGTTGCTGGTTTAGCACAAGAAATGATCGCTTATGGTGCAAGCCGCGTCGTTACAGTAGAACACCCACATTTAAAAACATATACATCTGATGGCTACAGCCAAGCAATCTTAGCAGTAGTTGAGCAAGAAAAACCGGAAGCAATCGTATTCGGTCATACTTCTTTAGGTAAAGACTTATCACCAAAAGTAGCTTCTCGCTTAAAATCAGGTTTAATATCAGATGTAACAGAAGTTGAAGGTTCAGGTGATGCGACAGTATTCATCCGCCCAATCTATTCTGGTAAAGCATTTGAAAAAGTAAAAGTAAAAGACGGCGTTATTTTTGCAACAATCCGTCCTAACAATATTGCACCACTTGCTAAAGATGCAGGTCGCTCAGGCGATGTATCTTCGGTATCAGTAGAAATTACAAACTTACGAACAGTGATTAAAGAAGTTGTTCGTAAATCAACTGAAGGTGTAGATCTATCAGAAGCGAAAGTAGTAGTAGCTGGTGGCCGTGGAGTGAAATCTGAAGAAGGTTTCGAACCATTAAAAGATTTAGCAAACTTACTTGGCGGTGCAGTTGGTGCATCTCGTGGTGCATGTGACGCTGAATACTGTGATTACTCATTACAAATCGGTCAAACGGGTAAAGTTGTAACACCTGACCTTTACATTGCAGCTGGTATTTCTGGAGCAATCCAACACTTAGCTGGTATGTCGAACTCTAAAGTAATCGTAGCGATTAACAAAGATCCAGAAGCAAACATCTTCAAAGTAGCGGACTACGGTATCGTAGGCGACCTATTCGAAGTTGTACCAATGCTAATCGAAGAATTTAAAGCGTTAAAAGTTAACGCGTAATGATAAACGGCTTCCTTCAAATTTGAGGGAAGCTGTTTTTTTGCTATGTAGAGATTGGGTGAGCTTTACTTAGAAAAAGGGCGCCTACCACAGTAAGCGCCCTACATGAATGTGTGCTACGACCATATACCCTAAAACACTAAATACTCTGCATTATTACAAGACAAAAACACCACGTTAGTATCTTTTATCAATCCATTAACGCTTCGTAATATACAAGTAAAGTAATTTCATCGTATTTTCTAATGCTTCATAATGTGTACGTTCCATTCCGTGTGACGCGTGAACACCAGGTCCGATTAGGGCACCTTTGATATTATTGCCGCCACGTAGTGCTGCACTTGTATCCGAACCGTACATAGGATAAATATCAACCGCGTATTGCAAGCCATTTTCTTTAGCCAATTCGATAAAGGTTGATGTGATTTCGTAATCGTAAGGTCCACTTGAATCCTTCGCACAAATGGAAACATCATATTCTGTACAGCTTAAATCATCACCGATACAGCCCATATCAACAGAAATGTATTCAGTAATATCAGCAGGAATATACGATGAACCATGACCAACCTCTTCATAGTTGGAAATCACAATTTTCACCGGATAAGCCGGTACGATTTTCTCCTGCTGCATGATTTCAATAAGCGCCAATAAGCACGCTACACTTCCTTTGTCATCAATGAACCGAGATTTCAAAAAGCCGCTTTCTGTTACAGTCGTTTTCGGATCAATAAAAATAAAGTCACCGACACCAATGCCAAGCTTCAAAACATCTTCCTTCGTTTTCACCTTTTCATCGAGACGCACTTCCATAAACTGCGGTTCGCGTTTTTTTGATTTGCTGTCTTCAAATACGTGTACGGATGGGCTAGTGCTCAAAATAGTACCACTATAAGTTCTGCCGTCTCTCGTACGTACAAAAACATATTCGCCATCCCAAGTTGGAACGAGTGGGCCACCTAGAAGCGTAAATTTTAATGTGCCGTGACCAGTAATCGAACGAACCATGGCACCCAATGTATCAACATGCGCAGAAAGACCGATTACTTTCCCTTCATTAGCTCCGGGAATGGAAATGATTCCTCCGCCTTTCAATGTGCGCTCAAATTGATAACCCGTTTGCTGAACGAACTGTTCAACCTTATCCATAATTTCATGGCAATAGCCAGTCGGACTATGCTGTTGTAGTAAGTCCGTTGCGATTTGAAGAACTCGTTCTTTATTAATTGTAATCAATGAAACTTCCTCCCTTATCTACTCTTTCTATAGCTTACTCTACTTCCTTATAGAAGAAAAGAAGCGTATTTTTGAACTATCTAGGAATGCCATTTTAACTATTCTCAAAAAGAAATAGCGTATCAAAACGTTATCAGAAATATCCATCTTGTCGACGTAGCAGTTTACTTTAAGTATTCTTGAATAATAAATTTATTTGGAGGGTAATTTGGTTAAAAAAGCGGTTCACCTCATACGCGAAAAATGAGTACACTTTAAAACCATTCCTTATTAGGTAATGAGTACACTTTGCCAATCGCTTCAGTTTTAAAATCCCGAGCATTTTAGTATTTTTAAATTGGCAAATCATGCTATACTACAAACAGACGTTATATAAGGAGGCTATTTTATTATGGCAATTGTACACGGTACAGATCAAACTTTCGAGCAAGAAATTTCAAACGGTGTGGTTTTAGTAGACTTTTGGGCAGCGTGGTGTGGTCCATGTAAAATGATAGCTCCAGTTCTTGAAGAATTAGATTCAGAAATCGGCAACGATGTTAAAGTCGTAAAAGTTGATGTAGATAACAACCAAGTTACTGCTGCAGAATACCAAATCATGTCGATTCCATCATTACTATTATTCGTAGATGGTGAACTAAAAGCAAAAACTGCTGGCTTCATGCCAAAAGAAGCGTTAATCGACTTCATTAACGACAACAAATAATTAAAACTTTGAAGGCCGTATACCTCACGTAGGTGTACGGCTTTTTTCTTGTCGTTGAATCGGGTACACTAACGATAGATGACATAACAGTAGGTGATAACATGAATCCAACGATTAAGGCAAAGCTTGAAATTTTACCAGATGAATCAGGCTGTTATTTAATGAAAGATCGCCAAGGGACCATTATCTATGTTGGTAAGGCGAAGATTTTGAAAAATCGTGTACGCTCTTATTTCACAGGTAGTCATGATGGTAAAACAGCTCGTTTAGTAAGTGAAATTGAAGATTTCGAGTATATCGTGACGTCAAGTGATATTGAAGCGCTTATTTTAGAGCTCAATCTTATTAAGCTTCATGATCCAAAATACAATATTAAGTTAACTGATGATAAAACATATCCTTATATTAAAATAACAAATGAACGCTATCCGCGAATTTTAACAACACGTAAAATTAAGAAGGATAAGGCGAGATATTTTGGCCCTTATCCAAATGCGTATGCTGCAAATGAAACACGAAAATTACTCGATCGCTTATACCCATTACGTAAATGTGCACAAATGCCAAGCCAAGTTTGTTTGTACTATCATTTAGGACAATGCTTAGCACCATGTGTGAAGGATATTGAGAAAAAAGTGTATGACGAGATGATTGAAGAAATTTCGAAGTTTTTAAACGGTGGCGTTGAGGATGTTAAGCGGCAATTAGAAGCGAAAATGCTTGATGCTGCTGAAAAGTTAGAGTTTGAACGTGCAAAAGAATTCCGAGATTTAATGACGCATATTGATAGTATTATGCAAAAACAAAAGATTATTACAGACGATTTAAGCAACCGCGATGTATTCGGCTATGCGGTTGAAAAAGGTTGGATGTGCGTTCAAGTATTTTTTGTTCGCCAAGGGAAATTAATCGAACGTGATGTCTCTGTTTTTCCTATTTATGATGAGCCAGAACAAGAATTTTTAACGTTTGTTGGACACTTTTACAATGAACCGAATCATCTTTTGCCGAAAGAAATTTTTATTCCACAAGGCATTGATGAAAATATATTACAAAAGTTATTAAATATTAAAATCGTTATTCCAAAAAGAGGCCAGAAAAAAGAACTTGTTGATTTGGCTACAAAAAATGCGACGATTGCTGTTAGCGAAAAATTCCAACTTATTGAACGCCAAGAAGAGCGGACGGTGGGGGCGTGTGAAGCATTAGGGGAAGCGTTAAATATTTCTGCACCGCTACGGATTGAAGCATTCGATAATAGTCATATGCACGGGGCGGATCCTGTTTCGGCTATGGTCGTTTTCGTCGACGGGAAACCAGCGAAAAAGGAATACCGCAAATATAAAACAAGACAAGCTGCAAAGCATGATGATTACGGTGCGATGCAAGAAGTGATACGACGTCGTTATACGCGCGTACTCCGTGAAAATTTACCATTGCCTGATTTAATCGTTATTGATGGTGGTAAGGGTCAAATGGAAGTAGCAAGAGAAGTAATTGAAGATGAGCTTGGCTTGTATATTCCAATCGCAGGGCTAGCAAAAGATAATAAGCACAATACGTCACAACTACTTTTCGGTGATCCTGTTGAACCGATTGCACTGAAACGTACGAGTGATGCGTTTTATTTATTGCAGCGCATTCAAGATGAAGTCCACCGATTTGCGATTACGTTTTTACGCCAACAACGTCAAGCGCATGCTATTGTTTCGGCGCTGGATGATATTGAAGGAGTCGGACCAAAGCGTAAGCAGCAACTCATGAAGCATTTTGGTTCCGTAAAAAAAATACGAGAGGCATCCATTGATCAATTGCTTGAAGCGGGAATTCCTCATGCGTTGGCCCAAACAATTTATACGCATTTTCACGAAGCTTCATTAGAATGATGACTAGCATTATGTTACTATTAAAATAATTCAATATTTTCAATCGATAGAGGTGCAGTATTCAATAGTACATTGCTTGAGGAAGAACAATTCCGATGACAGCAATCGAAAGGGGAGCTTGCCGAAGTGAATTACGTATTGTTCGCGGAATTTGCTGGTGTTGCATTTAACAGATGTAAGACTGTCAGAGCTAATGTTCTGGAGAGCTATCCGTGAATTACATTTAACTATTATTTGTCTTGACGGCGACTTTCCATGAACGTGGAAGGTCGCTTTTGTTCTGGATTTGGTTAGGTAAGCGGTATTTGTAACTGCAAATAGTTGCTATGAAAAGTACTAAAAGACCAGGAAAGCACATACACTAAGTGGTTGTGAATTACAGCATATGTAGACGGTACAATGATAAAAGGGGATGTCGAAATGGAAAAAAGTTTAATTGTGCATGGTATAGCCTATGAATCGGATATTATTCGATTAACAATTGGTTACGATTCATATGAAATGGCGGCGTTATCAGGTGTATTTAGCATTTTAGAGGAAAATAAGATTAACGTAGATATTATCGTGCAGGCAGTCATTGAAAACGTCAAGCCAACGATTTCATTTACCATTTCGAAAGAGCAGTTTGCGCAAAGTTTACGTGTTTTAGAAACGAGCAAGCCATCATTAGGCTTTCGTTTTGCTGATTTTGAAGTGGGCTTAGCAAAAGTATCAATCATTGGTTCTGGTATGGCTTCAAGTCCAGGCGTGGCAGCGCGAATGTTTGCATGTTTAGGCCGTGAGCATATTCCCGTGAAAATGGTGAGTACGTCAGAAATTATCGTATCAGTTGTCGTGCCACAAGATGATATGGTACGCGCGGCAAATGCCTTACATGATGAATTTAATTTAGCGATGCGAGGAGTTATTGCGGGATAAAAGCATAAAAAAAGAGCTGCCACAAAACTGTGCAGCTCTTTTCTCATTAAATTTGTTCCTTCAAATCCCACTTTAAAGTAAATTTAACTAGGTTTTTCTTTTCATTCTTTTCTTCATAGCACTCCGTTAAGAAGCCGAGTTGCTTTTGTTTTTGCTCTGCTAAAAAACCAGCTTCTAAACGGAAACAACGCTGTTCGATATTCAAAGAGTTTTCCTCTTCTGTCGTAAGTATGTAATGTGTTTCGTCTTTGGCTTCTTTTTCAAGTACTAACTGACCCCAACCAGCTTCAACGAAGAAAGAAGCAACTTCGTCCATTGAGAATAATGGGAATTTTCTAGCTAATTCCTTGCCTGCCCAGTATAGTACATCTTCTTCATGCTTTCCTAAAATTGAATGAAGTAGATGATCACGAATGATTTCGTAACCAAAACTTGGAATCGTTTTCATTTTATACCCTTCCATAGTAAAACCTCTTTCATAAATTTTCTTATATAAATAGATTCATTGTAAAAGAATAGCGCAATAAGAAAGAATAACCATTACTAAAGCAGTAAAAAACCGTCTTTAAAATGATTATAAAATATCTTGTGTTGCCTTGACGCTAGTATCTGTTGAGAGTACAATGGACATGTCATAATATTGTACCATGATGAAATATGCAGTCAACAAAACATCGTCTAAAATTTCTTGACGAATGTGACTGGAAATTTCAAGTACTAAGGGGGGTAACAGTTTTGTCGAAAGATCGCGAATTTTTATGGCGCCGCTTACACTCGTTACTAGGTGTAGTTCCTGTCGGGTTGTTCTTGGTGTTCCACTTATGTTTGAACTTTACTGCAATTAGCGGTGAAGCAAATTACAATGATTCAATTGGACTTTTAGATCTAGTTCCACATTGGTTATTGTTAGTTATGGAATGGGTTATTATTTATATCCCACTTATGTTCCACGCATTCTACGGAGTGTTTATTGCATTTACTGCTACACACAACACGAAACGTTTCAGCACGTTCCGTAACTGGATGTTTACATTACAACGTTTTACAGGGATTTTCCTTGTAATCTTCATTGCATGGCATATCTTCCAAACACGTATCCAAAGAGCATTTGGTGCTGACGTTGATTGGAACATGATTGCAGAAATCGTGGACAATCCATTAATGTTAGCGTTTTATATTGTTGGTATCGTGTCTGCAACATTCCACTTAGCGAACGGCTTATGGACATTCTGCGTTAGCTGGGGTATCACTCAATCTAGAAAATCTCAACAAATCTTCACTTATGTTTCATTAGTGGTATTTGTGATTTTAAGTATTATTGGTGTTGCAGCAATCGTTTCATTCGCATAATCCTACCTACTTGACCACTAATATCTAGTAGGGACAAGATTGGGCTGAATTTGTGAGTAAAGTATTTAGCAATTAATTAAGGAGTGAGAAATAATCATGGCAAAGAGTAAAATTATCGTCGTTGGTGGCGGTCTTGCCGGCTTAATGGCTACGATTAAAGCTGCTGAAGCTGGTACTGCAGTTGAATTATTCTCGTTAGTTCCAGTTAAACGTTCACACTCTGTTTGTGCACAAGGCGGAATTAACGGAGCAGTTAATACAAAAGGTGAAGGGGATTCTCCATGGATCCACTTTGATGATACAGTATACGGTGGGGACTTCTTAGCGAACCAACCACCAGTAAAAGCTATGGCTGATGCCGCTCCTGGTATCATCCACTTAATGGACCGTATGGGTGTAATGTTCAACCGTACGCCAGAAGGTTTACTTGACTTCCGTCGTTTCGGCGGTACGTTAATGCACCGTACAGCATTCGCTGGTGCAACAACTGGTCAACAATTACTATACGCACTAGATGAGCAAGTTCGTTCTCACGAAGTAGCTGGTTTAGTAACAAAATATGAACACTGGGAATTCCTTGGAACAGTTATCGATGACGAAGGCTCTTGCCGCGGTGTCGTAGCTCAAGATTTACGTTCTGAAGAAATTAAATCATTCCGTTCTGATGCTGTAATTATGGCAACAGGTGGTCCTGGTATTATCTTCGGTAAAACAACGAACTCAGTAATCAACACTGGTTCTGCTGCATCTATCGTTTATCAACAAGGTGCTTCTTATGCGAACGGTGAAATGATTCAAATTCACCCAACAGCGATTCCTGGGGACGACAAAAACCGTCTAATGTCAGAATCTGCTCGTGGTGAAGGTGGTCGTATTTGGACTTACAAAGACGGTAAGCCTTGGTACTTCTTAGAAGAAAAATACCCAGCTTACGGTAACTTAGTACCTCGTGATATCGCGACTCGTGAAATCTTCGACGTATGTGTAAACCAAAAATTAGGTATCAATGGTGAAAACATGGTTTATTTAGACCTTTCACACAAAGATCCACATGAATTAGATATCAAATTAGGTGGTATCATCGAAATCTACGAAAAATTCGTAGGTGATGACCCACGTAAATTACCAATGAAAATCTTCCCAGCGGTTCACTATTCAATGGGTGGTTTATGGGTAGATTACAACCAAATGACTGAAATTCCAGGTTTATTCGCTGCTGGTGAATGTGACTTCTCACAACATGGTGCAAACCGTTTAGGTGCGAACTCATTATTATCTGCGATTTTCGGTGGTATGGTTGCTGGTCCTAATGCTGTTAATTACGTTCAAGGACTTAAAAAACATGCAGTAGATTTACCAGAAACAATCTATACTGCTCGTGAAGAAGAAGAAAAAGCAAAATGGGAATCTATCCTGAAAATGGAAGGCTCAGAAAATGCTTATTTACTTCACAAAGAACTTGGTGAATGGATGACTGACAATATGACAGTTGTACGTTACAATGACAAGTTAGAAGAAACGTATAAAAAATTAACTGAATTACAAGAGCGTTGGAACGACATCAACATGAATGACACACAAAAATGGTCAAACCAAGGTGCTCACTTCACTCGTCAGTTAAAAAATATGTTATATTTAGCTAAAGTTATGACTAAGGGTGCATTATTACGTAACGAATCTCGTGGTGCTCACTATAAACCAGACTTCCCAGAACGTGATGATGAAAACTTCTTAAAAACAACTATGGCAAAATTCGACCCTGCAACGGGCGAACCAATTATCACTTATCAAGAAGTAGACGTTTCGTTAATTCCACCACGTAAACGCGACTACTCAGCGTAAGAAGGGAGAACTATACAATGGAAACAGTAAATACTGGCAGAACAGTTAAGTTAGAAATCGTTCGTCAAGATACAGAGAATGGTTCTACTCGCGTTGAGAAATTCGAAGTTCCTTACCGCCCTGGTATGAACGTAATCTCTGCTTTAATGCATATTCAAAAAAATCCTGTAACAGCTGATGGTCAAAAAACGACTCCAGTTGCTTGGGATATGAACTGTTTAGAAGAAGTTTGTGGTGCATGTTCAATGGTAATCAACGGACGTCCACAACAATCTTGTTCAGCATTAGTAGACAAATTAACTCAACCAATTACATTAGAACCAATGAAAACTTTCCCAGTCATCCGTGACTTACAAGTTGACCGTCAACGTATGTTCAACGCACTTAAGAAAGTAAAAGCATGGGTTCCAATTGATGGTACTTATGATTTAGGTGAAGGTCCACGTATGCCTGAGCGCAAACGTCAATGGGCTTATGAATTATCTAAATGTATGACTTGTGGTGTATGTATGGAAGCATGTCCAAACGTATCTGAAAAATCTTCATTTATGGGACCTCAACCATTATCACAAGTTCGTTTATTCAATACTCACCCAACTGGTGCGATGAATAAAGACGAACGTTTAGAAACAATCATGGGCGACGGTGGTCTTGCTAACTGTGGTAACTCACAAAACTGTGTAGCTGCTTGTCCAAAAGGTATTCCTTTAACAACATCTATCGCAGCACTTAACCGTGCAACAACAGTTCAAATGTTCAAGAACTTCTTCGGTTCTGACCACATGGTTGACTAATCTAACCTATTCAAAAGGCTCTCACATTTGTGGGGGCCTTTTTTTTCGTAGTATTGGGAATATTGCCGAAGTGTGTCGACTCATTAATTAGGGAGTGAATAAGGGGTACTGTGTTTTAGTGGGCTCAGCGCATAAATCACACAAAACTTTATTACTGCACATAACTCCGTATTTCTACATTAGAAAAATAATGCTATAATGAACGGGTATTCATTATCGGGGGATGATGATTTTTCATATTAAAGGGGGAGTTTTTATGCGAGCAGCATATATTCAAGATTTACAGGAATGGATGAACGGGTTTAACTTTTCGACAAAGGTACGGGTGCGTTTTTCAGAGACAGATATGTATGGACATGTGAACAACACGAAGGTATTTGCGTATTTTGAATATGCACGTATTGAATATTTTAAAACAATGAACTTTGATTTTCTTGGCAAAGATGGCAAGAAAAATATGCTTGTTGTAGCAGACATCCAATGTGATTATGTGAACCAAGTATTTTTCGATGAGGAATTAACGGTTTATGTGAAAACAGCGTCGATTGGTTCGTCGTCTATGGATCTACATTATCTAGTGAAAAACGACAAGGATGAAATTTGCTATACAGCACGTGGAACGTTAGTACAATTGAACGCGCATACGGGTAAAGGTGTACCATTATTAGAAGAACAGAAAAAAATATTGCTTGGGAAATAGTTAAATGCCCTCACCTCACGTATGTGTACGACATAATGTACAAGGAAGAGGATAGGAGGGTGTTGCTCAATGAATCGTCCGCAGCATCGTTCGCTGTTAACGAAAAGAGAACGAGAAATTTTTGAACTATTAATTCAGGACTATTCTACTCGCGAAATATCGACAGAATTAGGCATCAGTGAAAAAACTGTGCGTAATCATATTTCAAATACGATTCAAAAGCTAGGGGTATCAAGTCGCACACAAGCAATTCTTGAATTATTACGATTGCAAGAATTGTCAATAAACTGATTGGATACTTGCTATTTTATGAAAAAAACTTCAAAATAGAACTATGAAACGTATCGGGGAGTGAATGGAGTAGATGATAGAACAAGACAAACATAGCTCTGAATCTATAGCAATCTTAGAAAAAGAATTAAGATATATTTCTCACTTAATAAAGCAAAAAGGTCGCGAAATTTTAAGCAATTATACCATCACACCTCCACAATTTATCGCACTACAATGGCTGCATGAATCTGGAGATATGACAATTGGTGATTTATCGACAAGAATGTTTTTGGCATTTAGTACGACAACAGATTTAGTCGATCGTATGGAGAAACATGAACTCGTTCAACGTGTGCGTGATGAAAATGATCGTCGCGTCATACGTATTCATCTATTACCTGAAGGCGAACGTATCATTCAAGAAGTAATTATCAAGCGTCAAGATTATTTACGTACTATTACAGGCGAATTTAATGACAAAGAGTTCGAGCAATTATCGAAGAACTTACAAAAGCTACATTTATTAATGAAATAGGATAGAGGCGGTACAAGTGAATGCCCCAATTGGTGTAATCGATTCTGGAGTTGGCGGTTTAACAGTAGCAAAAGCAATTATGGAGCTTTTGCCAAACGAAACCATTTATTATATGGGAGATACAGCGCGATGTCCTTATGGGCCGCGTACAAAACAAGAAGTACGAAATTTCACATGGCAAATGGCAAAAGCACTTGAGAAAATGGACATTAAAATGCTAGTCATTGCCTGTAACACAGCAACAGCAGCAGCATTAGAAAGTTTACAAAAACATATGCCATTTCCGGTTTTAGGTGTTATAAACGCAGGGGCGCGCGCAGCAATTAAAAAGACAAAACGTAATGAAATCGTCGTTTTAGCAACTGAGGGAACGATTAAAAGTGGTGCTTATGAAGAAGCAATTTTGTCACTTTCAACAAAGGCAACCATTCATCCGCTTGCTTGTCCGACATTCGTTCCACTTGTAGAAAGTGGTGAGTATGAAGGGCAGTTCTCTTTTGACCTAGTTGAAAAAGGACTAGAGCCAATTGCTAATGAACGATTTGATACAGTCATTTTAGGTTGTACACATTATCCGATTTTACAAAAGCAAATTGAAGCAGCTGTCGGACCAAAAGTGAATGTACTATCATCCGCTGAAGAAACAGCAAAAGATGTTGAAAGCATTTTACGTTATAATGGTCAGTTACGTACGAATGCAGAGCCACCGAAGCATATTCTTCATGCATCGGGTTCTGTACCAATTTTCCGTTCCATTGCGGAGCGTTGGTTAGAAAGTAACGAATTAGATATTCGTAAAATTTCATTTGAAAAATAAGGGGAGACTTGAATAGATGAATCGTCTATTCAAGTCTTTTCTTTATGTAATGGGCTTTTCCACTTTAGACGACTAAAAAAGTATGTTAAGATTAGTGCGCGAAACTATTTAGGAGGTCACTTATGACTAGACATGACTTACGAGCTGTGAATGAATTACGTCCAGTTCAAATTGAAAATAATTATTTAATGCATCCAGAAGGTTCTGTATTAATTACAGTTGGGAATACAAAGGTAATTTGTACAGCAACAATTGAAGATCGAGTACCAGGCTTCCTACGTGGACAAGGGAAAGGTTGGATTACAGCTGAGTATTCAATGCTTCCACGTGCCACAGAACAGCGTACACGCCGCGAATCATCAGCTGGTAAGGTAACAGGTCGTACAATGGAAATTCAACGTCTAATTGGCCGTGCATTACGTGCGGTAGTAGATTTAGATACACTTGGTGAAAAAACTGTGTGGATTGACTGTGATGTCATTCAAGCAGATGGTGGTACACGTACTGCTTCCATTACAGGCGCTTTCGTTGCGATGACTCAAGCAATCGCAAAATTAGCACAAGAAAAACCTTTCGCTAAATTCCCTGTAACTGATTTCCTAGCAGCAACAAGTGTTGGTAAATTAGCAGAAATTGGTGCTGCATTAGACTTAAACTACATTGAAGATTCTGCTGCAGAAGTTGATATGAATGTCGTGATGACAGGCTCTGGTCAATTTGTGGAATTACAAGGGACAGGCGAGGAAGCTACTTTCTCACGCGCTGAACTCAATGAATTATTAGATTTAGGTGAAGCAGGTATTGCGCAGCTAATTACCATTCAGAAAGAAGCATTAGGTGAGTTAGCAGCATTCGTTGGAAAGGTGGAAGCCTAATGAAACAAGTAGTCATTGCCACGAAAAATAAAGGCAAAGCAAAAGACTTTGAAGCATTATTCAATCCATTCGGCTATGAAGTCGTGACAATGTTCGAGGTGGCACCTGATTTAGAAATCGAAGAAACAGGTACGACATTTGAAGAAAATGCGATTTTAAAAGCAGAAACTTTAGCGAATTTACTAGGTAAAATCGTAATCGCTGATGATAGCGGTTTAATGGTCGATGCATTAAACGGTGAACCAGGCGTATATTCAGCTCGTTACGCAGGTGACCATGATGATGAAGCGAACATGGTAAAACTGTTGGCAAACATGAAAGATGTGCCTGAGGAAGCGCGTACAGCACGTTTTTGCTGTGCATTAGCTATCGCTGGACCAAATATGGAAACAAAAACAGTATTCGGTACATGCGAAGGTGTCATCGCACATGAGAAGAAGGGGACAAATGGTTTCGGCTATGACCCAGTATTCTATGTGCCAGCATTAGAAAAACATATGGCAGAGCTTTCTGCTGACGATAAAGGCGCCATTTCTCACCGTGGGAATGCCATTCGTAAATTAGCGTTACAATTAGCGGAATTATTGAAGTAATCTTTTAGTAAAATAATGAATGAGGTGACGGTATGAAACTATTAGTAATGAGTGATACGCATGGTGACGTGGAAGTGATTGAACGTGTAAAGGGTTATCATCCAGACGCTGCTAAGATGATTCATTGCGGGGATAGTGAATTACCGTACAATCATTCTGCCATGCAAGGCTTAGAGCGCGTCAAGGGCAACTGTGATCACGACAGCAACTATTTAGAGGAGATTGTGTTCCAAGTAGGCGAAGAGCGTGTATACGTGACGCATGGCCATCTGTATGAGGTGAAAACGTCGCCGATGAAACTTGTGTACCGTGCAAAAGAACTTGGTGCAACGATTGTATGCTTTGGTCATTCGCATATATTAGGCGCGGAATATATTGATGATATTTTCTTTGTAAATCCAGGTAGCTTACTGAAGCCAAGACGTATTAAAGAAAAATCTTTCGTGACGATTACTATTTCTAAAACACATTTCATTTTGGATTGCTATGATGAAAATAATGATTTGATCGAGCAAATGTTCATTGAACGATAGGTGATAGTTTGTTTAGTTGAATCGAGCAGGTTATTAGCTGGAATTATTATTTTACCCAAATAATGATTTTTATTTAAAAAGCTGTTGACTTTCAAGTTCTGCTAGCATATAATAAAAATTGTCTTTACTACCAGATAGTTAGTAAAAAACATTGTCTCAGTAGCTCAGCTGGATAGAGCAACGCCCTTCTAAGGCGTCGGTCGGGGGTTCGAATCCCTCCTGGGACATCAATAATTCGAGAAGCACTTTGCGTATATGCAAAGTGTTTTTTGTTTTGTAAAGTATAGAAGAATCATCAAATTAAAGGTGTTTATCTTGGAGAGGCGTTTTTAGATATCCCTTTTTAATATAATAAAGGCCAGTATAAATAGAATTGATTGAATGGAATTTAAAGGATTGATAAAACTGTTATTATATATCACTACTTTTTAGTGCAAATTGCAGTTTATTTTCAACTTTATGTTTACATCTGGTGCGGTATTTTGTCAGATAGAAGAAGTTTGAACTAATAGAAAAGCGTTACAAATCCTTTGTTATCAAAGATCGTAACGCTTTCTTTTTTTGGGGGAACGTTATTTTGAATATGATTGTATATATTAAATCTATGTATTAATAGTACTCGATGTTGTTTTAAAGATGCACTAATTCTTACTCAATACTATCTATATAGCATAACGATTAATGCAATAACACCAACTAAAAAGGGGATAGTGAAGGCAATTACGTTGCGTTTCTCCCCTTTTTTATAAGACCCATACGCTAACATTAAAAATGTAATCCCAAAGAAAAAATACATGATTGGCTGGAACTTTAAATCTCCTGTAATAACACCATGTAGACCAAATGCAACGGCAAAAACTATAGAAATATAAGATATTAACTTCAAGAGCTTAATCCTCCTAGCTAATCAGTTCAAATTCATATTTAACATTGTATCATTTATTTATAACGCTAAAGTTATCAAAATTACATTTGAGAACACAATTAGCCAAAGTCCCGTTTACCTTAATTAATTAGTTAATATCAAATAGTAGGATTTTACATCTTGTAATAAACTACTTAGATCAAATGATGCTTTGAAGGCAATATATAGTGCAATACCTGCTAACATAGTTATAACAATAGCGCTATCTTTAAGCATTTTTCTATTTTTCTTATAAAGGATAAGCGTTGTTATAATAATTATTAATAAGTATGATACCGATGTAATTAGTTTTACCGATACCAATTTACTATCATTTACAGCATTCATGTAATTTACTAAATCATCTTGATTGGCAGTACTCTCTTCGATAATAGATATATCTCCTTTGTAGCCAACCTTCCAAGAAAAATTATTTTGTTCTTTTAATACGGTGTACTCATAACCAAAAGATTGTTCATCACTAATAATCCCTGAATATTCCTGTGTGTCTTCCTCAGCTTGGGTGCAAGCAGATAAAATTAAGGTGAAGCTAAATAACATTAGCAGAATATATTTTTTCAATTTAATTCCTCCCGTCTTTCGATAAATTCATTTTAACCTCATTCAACAAAAGGGTGCTTATCTACAGTATATCAAGAAGTAGTATTTAATTGATTTAAATAGTTAAATAGCCTTCTCCAATTAGGACGGATGCCATTACGAAAGAATTCAAGTGCTAAAAAGTTGTACCAGTCAAAACCAATATGGTGGCTGACAAACAACAAGCTTGCCCATACCAACCATTTAAGCTCACTCATTGAACGAAAAAAACATCCATCAAAAAAGGTACTACGAGCGATTCCCGTAGTACCTTTTGTTTTAATTGATTGAAATCCCATAAAATCTCGTCCATTCCATCTTATTTTAATAATTTTGTCAATCGTATTTTCACCTTACACTTACCACAAAGGTGTTTCTTCTGCATATTTTGCATTCGTTTCCACTCCATCGGCGTTAAGGCATCGCCGAACTTTTCCGATTTAATTAACTTTCCACAAGCGTCACAAAATACTAAACGAATTTGAGGTAATGGCATTTTGTTCTCTCCTTTTAGTTACGTAATAGTAACTGTTTATCATCCAATAATATCCATATAGTGGTATAATGTTGTGAGATGAATGAATACTATTAATTGTTTGCACAGTTTGATAATACATATTCGATTGGTCATTATACGTCCAATTAAAAAGCTAGTATTACTATATCGAGGTGATCCAATGAATGAAGAGAGACAAGATCAAATTAGTCGGATTCTTTCGATGTATGATCGTTTGAAAAATGGGCAAAGTCTTGTGAAAAAAGAAGAGGCCGATCGCTATCAAAAGAGTGAAAAGTCTATTCAACGAGATATTGCAAGCATTCGAGAGTTTTTAGAAACTGAAAAACAAAATGAATTTTTGGAATACGATTATTCCAAAAAAGCCTATGTATTCGAAACGGAACAACCTTCTTGGTTAAGCAATGAAGAAATTTTTGCCATTTTGAAGGTGTTAATTGAATCGCGTGCATTTCCAAAGCATGAAATGGATTTCATCATTAAAAAGCTAACACAGCTTGCACAAAAGGAAGAACAAGCAACAATCAAGAAAATGATGCAAAATGAAAAGCATTTGTATGTCGAACTGAATCACAAAAGAGATTTGTTCCCTATGCTTTGGCAGCTTTCACTAGCAATCCAAGCGAAAAAGGTCATTTCCATGCATTATATACGTGAATTTGATCAGCAGGCAAATGAGCGAATGGTTAAGCCAGTAGGTATTATTTTCTCGGAATATTATTTTTACTTAATTGCCTATTCGGTGAAGACAGATTTTGATTTTCCAACGATTTACCGAATTGATCGGATTCAACAGTTTCAGCCAACATCGATTTCGTTTCCAGTGCCATACCAAGAGCGTTTTCAAGAAGGAGAATTCCGCAAGCGTGTGCAGTTTATGTACACGGGCGAATTATTAACCATCAAATTCCGTTTTACAGGCGCTTCGCCACAAGCGGTTCTTGATCGACTACCGACTGCGAAAGTCATAAAAAAGAGCGACGATGGCCTGATTTACGAAGCTGAAGTATTTGGTAAGGGTATTAAGATGTGGCTCCTTAGTCAGGGAGAGCATGTGGAAGTGCTAGAGCCGGTTGCTTTTCGAGAGGAAATTCAATCGAGTATAGAAAAAATGCTTGGGTTGTATATCCATACAAAGCAGTTGAAGTAATAAATGTATAGGAGTGAGTAGAGATGGGACTTAAAGATATTTTAGGGAAACTTGCAAAAAGAGCAATTGAAGAAGCACCAAACTTAATGGCAAAGGCCGCTGCTGAGGCATCTAAAAGACAAGTGGAGTTTGAAAAGCGTTCACCTTCGAATTCATCTAGCTTTCGACAGAAGCAAGGTGAAAAAACGTATGGCGGATTTACACTAGACCAGTGGGACAAGCGCTGGATGCGACTTGGCAAGCTGGAGGATTTAACGGTTGAAAATTTAAAACCATATAACAAATCAATTGGATTATATAAGGCTACGGAAAATGGAACAGTTAAATATATTGGTCGTGCGATTGAATATAACAACGGCGGATTTCGAAAGCGCTTACGAGATTATGTGCGACCAAGTGATAGCGGCCGAACGCATCAGTCTGGTCAAAGTATGAAAGCCAATGCAGTGAACTTAGTGATTTCCATATTAATTGTTGGCAATTCAGCGGCCCAAGTGGAAACAGTGAAAGAATTAGAAAAAGCAATGATTCAGCGATACGGAAGTGTTTCTGAAATATGGAATGTACAGAGAAACTAAATTTTTTAAAAATGATGAGGTGAAAAAGTGACAACGAAATTAACAAACCCAAATACAAAGATTTGTGCGATGTGTCGCCATTGGAATGGTCCAGTGGGCGGACTCCAAGTAAAACCTCGTGTCAATTCACCAAACTTTTTCAACTTTGATCCAAACGAAAAGCAAACATGCTACAAGCATCACTTTGTCCGCGCGGCTTGGACTTCTTGTACGGGTTGGGAGAAGAGGTACTAAAAAGGAATTAATTATAAAATAAATTATTTATGAATTTCAAGAAGAAATGAATAATTAAAAAGCATCAAATAGCTATGATTTATTTAATCGCGCTATCTGATGCTTTTTATATTGAGATCAAGAATGGAAACAAAATTAAATTAATTGTCTCTTCGTAATTTAAAATACAATAGTTATAACTCTTTACTTCGTTAACGCTAACTTAAATTATACAAATATAACTCCTTAAAAAGCATTCCCTTGCTCTAATCACTAATAATTGCCCAAATACCCACAATATAAAATGAATAATATGTATTCCCTACAACAATCTCATAAAAATGATCAAACCTTTAGCCCTTTACTTTTCTGGAATAATAATTTAAACTATTTAAAGTTAAGTACTCTAATTTGAGTACTTTTGAAAAAGCTACTCAAGAAGGGAACTATTATATTGAAATTTAAAGAGTTTTTAAAATTACAGGGTGTGACGGCGTCGATCTTTATGGGCGTATTTTATGCTGTAGCGATGCTATGCATTTTCTTATTAGGGTACACAGCATTACCAGGAAACATGGACGATCTGAAAATTGCGATTATTAATGATGACGCGGGAGAATCAGGTACACAAATCGCGGGTCAGTTAACAGAAAGCTTACCATTTAAAACGATTGATACGGATATAACAAATAAAGAAGCATTAGAAGAATTAGGGGATAATAAGTACGCATTAGTTATTCATATTCCTGAAAACTTTACAGCTAACGCACAAAAGGGTGAATCAGCTCAAATTGACTTTACAGTAAACGAAGCTTCAGCAACAATGGTTTCTTCTTCAATGAAAGTAATTGTAACAGAAATTAACAATCAATTAAGTGCAAGCTTCTCAACACAAACAGCTAAAGGTATATTAATGAACTTTAACTTACCTGAAGAACAAGCGAATGCAATGGCAGAACAAATTGACCAAGCTTATGTAGGGAACTACGTAATCATGAACGATGTGCCAGATGGAATGCACAATAACATGTTACCTATGTTCTTAACAATGGCTTGTTACGTAGGTGCAATGATCGCAGCAATGCAAATCGTACAAGCATTCAGATTCAGCCGCGGCAAAGCATCAAAAAAACGTTTATTTGCTTACGCTCAAGGTTCAGCACTATTAGTTGCTGTTGTTTCAACAATCTTTGCACTATTAGTAGCATTTATAATCGCCGATATCGATACAAGTATTTTATTCAAAGTAGCAGGACAACAAATTTTACTTTATATGTCAGCCTTTAACGTGTGTGCTATTTTCACATTCTTAATAGGTGAGGCTGGTATGATCTTAAATATTCCAGTATTATTAACACAAACAATTTCAAACGGTGCAACAATGCCTCGTGATATGATGTACGGTTACTTCGACGTTATGAGTCAAATCACACCAATGTATTACTCCGTGCAATCGTATTTCGCAGTGATGTTCGGTTCAACCGAGCAGGCACCATTCCTATGGGGCTTAGCGGCAGTTGGAGTTGGCGCGATGATTATTAACATGATAATTGTAGCGTTTGTTCATAAAAAAGAACCGTCTGCTAAAGAAGTTTTAGCAAAATAACAATGACATAAAAGCTTCAATCAGTTTTCTGATTGGAGCTTTCACTTTTAGGGGGGTGTACGATGTCAATTCAAATTTATATTTTAAGTAAGCTGATGGAAGAAAATAACTATCCATATAAGTTGAAAAAGGAATTATCCGAGCCTATTCCGTTTGATAAATTGGGTAATTTAACAGAGAGCAAGTTATATTATCATTTTGAGTCACTGTCAAAGCAGGGATTGGTCGAGCCTCGTGAGGTCATCAAAGAGGAGCATCGTCCGGATAAGCAGGTATTTGCTATTACCGACAAGGGACGTGAGCAATTACCTGTGAAGATTTACGAGCTGTTTAAAAAGGCAGATAAGGTAGCAGAAATGACGGTCGGATTAATGTTTTTACGCTATGTAGAAAAGGAACGTGTAGTTCAAATTCTTGAGCAAAAGTTAGAAAAAATGCGTTCGAAGGAATCGTATTTAAACGGGATTTTCAAGCAAATTCCAGCTGAGGTAGCTGTGATGGAAATGGTAGAATTCTCTCACGATTATTTTTCAGACATGATGTCTAAGGAAATTTTTTGGCTTGATCACCTAATCGAAAAATTGAAGCGTAACGGGAATCATAGTCAGTTATAGACAAAAAATTGGTATGAGTACGTTTTTCGTGTTGATTGCGTTTTATATCCAAACAGTAGAGATGAAATCAACAGCTTTCACAATAAATTATTTAATAAATACACTTCTGTTGTAGTTACACAAACTTACAACTGAGGTGTTTTTTCTAGTAAACTTTCTTTATTTAGCCTATAAATTTCTATGTGATATCTTGATAGCATAGAATTGTATAAATTTTCCGTGTAGTATAAGATGAATTTATTCTAAAGATAGTGAATTCATAGCTAGGGAAAAACAATCTTACAGACGAAGGCAAAGGTGAAAATATGCTAAGAATCTTAAGTTATTTGACGAGCAAAGAAAGGCTACTTGTAGCTGTCAGTTTAGCTTTTATCGTGATCCAAGTATGGCTCGATTTAAAGTTACCCGACTACATGGCCGAGATTACGATGCTTATTCAAATAGATGGCACAACGGTTTCGAATTTATGGCAACCGGGTGTGATGATGCTTTTATGTGCAGTCGGCAGTATGATTGCGGCCATTATCGTTGGTTATTTTGCGGCGAAAATTGCGGCGGGTTTAGCGAAGCGAATTCGTGGCATGGTATTTGAAAAAACGATTTCCTTCTCAATGGCGGAAATGAATCATTTTTCGACGCCGAGTTTGATTACCCGTTCAACAAATGATATTACGCAAGTTCAAATGATTGTTGCAATGGGTTTGCAAGTTATTATTAAAGCACCGATTTTAGCGGTTTGGGCTATTATTAAAATTTATAATAAAAATTTTGAGTGGACTGCTGCGACAGGTGTGGCGCTTATTTTCCTAGTAATATTAATTCTTGTCGTCATATTTTTTGCCATTCCAAAATTTAGAATCATTCAAACATTAACGGATAATTTAAATCGAATTACCCGTGAAAATTTAACCGGGATACGCGTTATTCGAGCTTATAATGCAGAACATTATCAGCTTGGAAAATTTGAAAAGGCCAATACAGAAGTGACGATGACTAATTTATTCGTCAATCGATTAATGGCGTTAATTGGTCCTTCGATGATGCTCCTTTTATCAGGCTTAAGCGTGGCGATTTATTGGATTGGAGCGTATTTAATCCAAAATGCCGATCAAACAGATAAACTCACTTTATTTTCAAATATGGTCGTCTTTTCTTCTTATGCCATGCAAGTCATTATGGCATTTATGATGGTTAGTATGATTTTTATCATGCTACCGCGTGCGCAAGTGTCAGCGAAGCGTATTTTAGAAGTATTAACTACTCGTCCAACCATACATGACGGCTCACTTTCAATAGACAGTGGTATTGAAAAAGTTCAATTCAACAATGTTTCATTTCATTATCCAAACGGTGAAGGCAATGTGCTGTCAGATTTGAAATTTACGGCGGAAAAAGGTGAAACGATTGCCATTATTGGTTCGACAGGTAGTGGGAAAACAACTGCCATTCAGCTTATCCCGCGTTTCTTTGATGCAACGGAAGGTGAAGTGCTTATCAATGGTGAAAATATCAAAAATTATAAGCAGGAAGCATTACGAGATGAAATTGGTTATGTTTCACAATCAGCCTTTTTATTTAGAGGAACGGTAAAGTCGAACGTTACGTATGGCTCGGAACCTGAGGAACAAGAATGGTTAAAACAAGTGATTGCGATTGCACAGGGAACAGAATTCGTTGAAAAAATGGATGATTCTTATGAGGCTGCAATTGCGCAAGGTGGTAAAAACGTCTCTGGCGGACAAAAACAGCGATTATCAATTGCGCGGGCGATTTACAAAAAGCCTTCGATCTATTTATTTGATGATTCGTTCTCAGCGCTGGACTATACAACGGACCGTAAATTGCGTTCAGCACTTAAAGAAACGATGGATGATGCCATTACGTTTATTGTGGCACAGCGTATCGGTACGATTAAGGATGCCAATCGCATTTTAGTGTTTGAGCAAGGGCAAATTGTAGGCAACGGTACACATGGCGAATTAATGAAGAACTGTGAAACGTATCAAGAAATTGCTTATTCACAGCTTTCAAAGGAGGAGCTAGCGAATGACTAATGAACATACTGAATTAGACGAGCAGCAAAAAAGTGCTAAGCCTGCATTCGGCCCTCCTCGAATGGGTGCACAAGGAAAAGCTAATGATTTTAAGAAAACGATGAAAAAGCTCGCTGTTTATTGCAAAGGTTTTATGCCATTTGTAGGAATTGCATTAGTATTAGCACTGATTGGCACAGCCTTTACGGTATATGGACCTAGTTTGTTAAGTGATTTAACGGATATGATTCAAAAGGGCTTGTTTACAGGAATTGATTTAGAGTCTGTTAAAAAAATAGGGATTTTACTTTGTGTATTCTATGGGTTGAGCTTTATATTTAGCTATGTACAAGGATTTATTATGGCGACCGTTACGCAGCGTATTACGAAAAAAATGCGTACGGATTTATCAACCAAGATGAATCGTTTGCCGTTAAACTATTACGATCAAACGAGTATCGGAAATGTGCTAAGTCGCGTGACGAATGACGTGGACACGATTGGACAAACGTTAAATAACAGTATTGGTCAATTGGTTACGTCAGTTGTTACCTTTATCGGCGTATTAGGCATGATGTTTTATACGAACTGGATCATGGCACTGACGGGTATTTTGGCTACACTTATTGGCTTTGGCTTAATGAGCGTAATTATGGGGACATCGCAAAAATATTTTGTCGCGCAACAGCAACAGCTAGGGGAGCTTAATGGTCATATTGAAGAAATGTATACAGGTCACCAAATTGTGCAGGCATATAATGGTGAGCGTGATGCGAAGCAGAAATTTGATGGCGTCAATAATGTACTTTATCACAATGCGTGGAAAGCACAGTTTTTATCGGGTTTAATGATGCCAATTATGCAGTTTATCGGCAACTTTGGTTATGTGGCAATTTGTGTGGTCGGAGCGATTTTAGTAACGAAGGGCTCAATCTCAATTGGTGTTATCGTTGCCTTTATGGTGTATGTTCGCCTATTTACACAGCCTTTAGCGCAACTAGCTCAAGCAGCGACAAGCTTGCAATCGACAGCCGCAGCTAGTGAACGAGTTTTTGAGTTTTTAGAAGAAAAAGAGTTGGACAATGAATCAAATAAACAGCTTGAATTGCCAGTGATTAAAGGCAATGTATCATTTGATCATGTGGCATTTGGTTATGACGAAAAGCCGATTATCCAAGATTTCTCATTAGCAGTGATGGCAGGGCAAAAAATCGCAATTGTTGGCCCAACTGGCGCCGGGAAAACAACACTTGTAAATTTATTAATGCGTTTTTATGAAGTGAATAGTGGAACGATTAAAATTGATGACATCCCCATTCACGACATGACGCGTGAGCAGGTGCATGAGCAATTTTGTATGGTACTTCAAGATACCTGGTTATTTGAAGGCACAGTTCGTGACAATATTGCGTATGCAAAACAAAATGCTACACAGGCAGAGATTGATACCGCAGCTCAGGCCGTAGGTATTCATCATATGATTCAAGCGATGCCAAACGGCTACGATACGATTTTAGATGAAAAAATCACATTATCTATCGGGCAAAAGCAGTTGATTACAATCGCACGTGCTATTGTAGCGAATGCACCACTATTAATCTTAGATGAGGCAACTAGTTCCGTAGATACGCGTACAGAAATGCTTATACAACAGGCAATGGATACGTTGATGAAGGGCAAAACGTCATTCGTCATTGCACATCGACTGTCAACAATCAAAAATGCCGATGTGATTTTAGTTATGAAAGAAGGCTCCGTATTAGAAACTGGTACTCATAATGAACTCCTTGCACAAAAAGGGTTTTACGCAGATTTATATAATAGTCAGTTTGAAACGGCATAAGGAATTATTGGTAATGAATAAGTAAAATCATGAGTGGAATTGTTATGATATGCAGGGAAAAGGGATACAAAGTGAGGAACTATAAGTGAATGAAAGCGATGTATTTACGTCGTATGTTTTGGAACTAAAAAATAACCGTTCAAAAGGGAGTCCCTAATTTGAACGGTTATTTTAATTACTTAACTATGTTTTGACACAGTAACTCCAATTATGAAGTCGTTACAGATGCTGGATTAAATAATGTTTCTTTAATATGATTTGCTGCAATGTAACCAAATACCGTAGCTGGCCCCAATGTTGAGCCAGGACCTGGATACGTACGGCCCATTACGGATGCTGAACAATTGCCTGTTGCGTACAATCCTTTGATAGGCTCACCTTTTTGCAACACTTCACTATACTCATTTGCCACAAATCCACCTTTTGTACCCAAATCGCCTGGATATACTTTCGCTGCGTAAAACGGTGGTTTCGAAATTTCACCTAAGTTTGGATTTGGGTAAGAAGGGTCACCGTAATACTGGTCATAAGCGGTATTACCGCGGCCGAAATCTTCGTCTTGTCCATTTTCAACGAACGTATTAAAGCGATCAATTGTTTGTCTAAATGTATCTTTATTTAGTCCACACTTTTCTGCGAGTTCTTCTAGTGAATCTGCCTTGACCATAAAGCCACTTTCGTAGGCAGATTTTGGTGTCATATTCGGTAACATGCCCGCAAATAAATAGCGTTTACGGAAGCGACCGTCTAATATGACCCACGAAGGGTTCGCATTGCCATTTTTTTCTTGTTGATCCAACATCGCATGACCTGCATCTACATAAGATTCAGATTCATTGAAATAGCGTTCGCCATTTCCGTCGACAATAATTGTATGTGGTAATGAGCGGTCAAATACCATAAAATTTGGGTTGCCTTTTGGATCCATTAAGGTAGGGCCCCACCATGCATCATCTAATAGCTCCGTGTCTAAATTATATTTTTCGGCAAGTGCCAATAAATCACCCGTATTCGAAGGGCTTCCAGAAGACCAGTCGCCATCTAAATTATGATATTTTTTGCGTAGCTCTGGATTATGATCAAAGCCACCACTTGCCATGATGGCGGCTTTACAAGCAATACTATGCGATTGTCCATTTTGCTCAACTTCCACGCCAACAATTGCATCATTTTCTAAAACAATGTCTTTTAACGGTGTATTGACACGGAATTCTACACCAACAACAAGCGCGATTTGCATTAGTCGACCGATTAACGCTTGCCCAATCGATACCCCATTTGCACCACGGACTTTTAATTTCACGCCATTCATAACCATACCAAATACGGATGAGAAATCTTTGAAGCTAGTAAATGCACGAGGTATAGGAGCAACATTACCAGAATAGATAGGAAACGGCATACTAAGACTTGGCTTCCGTAATAATTTTTCGTATTCACCAAGTTCCTTCGTATTGAAAATTTCACATTCAATCGAGCGGCCAATCTTGCCACCTGGCTTATCTGGATAATAGTCAGGGTAGTTAATGGCATCGCGCCACTTGATTCCTAGATCCTCTAAATAGTGAACCATTTTCGGTCCATTACGCACAAAAGCTTGCTTTCGTTCAAGAGTAGATGAAGCTCCATCATGTTCAATGACTGTTTCCATATAAAGCAACGCATCATCCTCACTATCTTGTAATCCAGCTTTTTTGGACACATGATTATTCGGAATCCATAGGCCACCACCTGAAAGCGCAGAAGACCCACCTAATACATCAGACTTTTCAATGACTAATGTTTTTAAACCATGAGCTTGTGCAGTGATTGCCGCAACAAGTCCTCCCGCTCCACCACCAATAACAACGACATCATACGTTTCGTTCCATTCCATAACATAAACCCCCTTTGACTGTTTTTTATTTCTAATTTAGAGATTTACTCATGCTGCGAATCTATGAGGAAATTGCGAACTATTATTATTGATATTCCCTTAATATGGGAAAATAAACCGAAAGTATATTCGCGTTTATTTAGAGCATATGCTGTTTTATATTAAAATATTTTTAAGGACCATTTAATTACTGTAATTTAGATAGAAAAGGCTATTATATAACTAAATGTTATATGTTGATAAAAAAATGGTAGTTCAAGTTATATTGATTTGCGGTTATAATAATAAGTTTCCCTGGTTTCCCAAAAAAGCTACAAACTCTACTAAACGAGTTTGTAGCTTTTTATTTTGGCCTAAATAGCATTTCTTATTTTTCACTCTAAATAATCATGCTTTCGTGCTTCATCAGCATATTGTTGTGAAATTTGACCGTTTAAGCTGTCCTCTTTCGAAACATGTAATATTTCTAACGCAGAATACATGTCCTCATCTTTGTCATTGTATAAATCATTATAATGATCGAAATCGCCTTCAAAATCTGCAGGCGTATCAGAATTTCCGTATTGGGCAACGATTTGAAATGAATCCTCATTATCTTGAAGTTCGTCATCGTCATCATCTCTACCAGAAAAAGAATTATCAACAGGTGGATGTATGACTTCTTCTTTAATAGGGCGGTCAGTTGGGATGGCTTTTGCTTCGGTATGATCAATACAAAACGCAGTGTATGGAATGGCACGTAAACGATCATAAGGAATGTCTTCATGACATTTTGCACAAACTCCGTACGTATCGTTTTCAATTCTTTCGAGTGCTGCGTTAACCTGTCCTAACAAATCGTCACTATGCACCTTTAATGCCATATCTTTTTCACGGTCGTATAATTCGGTTGCTAAATCAGCAGGATGATTGTCGATCGTTGATAATTCATCTGTTGCATCACGCAAGCTGGCCTTAGCTGTCAGCTCATTTTCACCTTCATTGGTTTCTCCAATTAACTCTCTTTTTTGTTCGATAAGCATCTTTTTTAATTTTAATTGCTGTTTTTCAGTTAGCATAAACATCGCTTCCTTTCACTCGTAGTATGAGCGAAAAGAGGTGAATTATTTAACTACGATTTTAAAAATATTTTAGTTATTATTTTCTTTTTCAAATAATTGTAAAGCTCGATATAACATGGTAGCAAATTGTGCTCTTGTAATAGGTTGATTTGGATAGAAATGGCCATTATCACCGAGTACGATATTATTTGTTGCTAAGGTCCTTACATATGGAAAATACCATGCATTTTTAGATACGTCATCAAAAGATTCTAATCCTTTAATTTTGAAATCAAATAAAAGGACAATAATTTTTGCTGCTTGCGCTCTTGTTAATGGAGATTTCGGATTAAATATGCCATCGTTCCCATCAATAATACCTGCTAATTGAGCCAATCGAATTTCATCATAATATAAATAATCTGAAGGAATATCGGTAAATTCCGAAACATCTCTTTTTATAGTTAGTAAGCCTAATCTCGAAATCATTAATATTATATGTTCCCGGGAAATCAATTCATTTGGTCTAAATTCATTATTAGGATATCCTAAAATAATACCTTTAGAAATAAGGGATTTAATAGCTTCATACGCCCAATAGTCAGTTTTAATATCACTTAAATTAATTAATTCCTCTACAATTTCTGCAATAGGTTCAGTCGGTATTACTGGTGCTTCTTTAATTGGAGGTGGTGAAGCTACCTCAGGAATTGTCTCAGTATTCGGTACAGACGGTGAAGCTGGTACTTCATCAAATGTTGGTGGTAAAATCACATCCGGAATCGATGGTGTTGGATTTGGTGTAATTGCATTGTTCGGCGGTGTACTGTCATTTACTGTAATGGTTAATGCTACGTCGTTGCCCGCGCTAAATTTGAATACAAAACTATGCGTACCTGGATTTAACGTTTCCAAATATTCCTTCTTTAGCGTGACAATATCACCTAGACCATTGATTTGATATTTATTAGCCGCAAGCATATTGCCGTTAATTTCAATTTGTTGCAATGTGTTACCAAATAAATTAAGCTGAACGGCAATATCTTGATAGCCAGTAGCTGAAGAATATTTATCAAAGTTCACTGTGTTAGTTGTAATCGTGTTAGCTGCGACCCTCGTCACCGTAATCGTATACGTTTTTGTATTGCTGTTGTTTGTAGTAATTCCAATCGTTACAGTGTTATCACCAATGTTTAGTGGAATTGCTTGAGATTGCCCACCCGTCACTACAACACCATTCACAGTCACTGTTGCCTGAGCATCCCTTAGCGTAGGTGTTATATCTATGTTTGCCACTTCATTGTCAACACTCACCGTATAGCTCGTAATTGTAGTGTTGAATGCTGGAGACAATGTACCACTACTCAGCGTCAGCCCACTTAAATCTGAGCTTGAGCTATCTCCAAATTTTATAACACGGTCAGCTGAAAAAGGAATCATCCAAACATTTTCTCCATCATAAACACCACCAAAGAACGCACTGTTGCCCTTTGTAAAGCCATTTGGCCAATTATTGAAGCCCGTCATTTCCCCAGTTGTGGCATTGAGTTTTATTAACATGCTAGCTGATGATGGCACTAACCAAATATTTGTCCCATCATAAACACCTCCAGCAAAGCTCTGACTTCCCATTGTAAATCCGCTCGGCCACCCATTATATCCAGTCATATCACCTGTTGTTGTATCGAATTTAATTACATGAGTAGCATTATTCGGTATTAGCCATATATTTGTTCCATCGAAAACGCCCCCAAAAAATGCATTTGCACTTTTGGTGAACTCGCTTGGCCAATTGTTAAACCCAATCATATCACCAGTATCTGGATTAACCTTGATTAGTCGATCTGTCCCATTCGGGATCAACCAAATACTGCTGCCATCAAAAATAGAACCGTAGAATGGATAACTACCAAGGATTGTCCCACTTGGCCAACTATTATAACTCGTCATTGCTCCAGTTACTGAATCAATTTTAATTAAACGACTGCCAGAATAGGGCGTAAGCCAAATGTTTGTTCCGTCAAATGCGCCTCCAATAAATTGATCGCTACCTTTTGTTCCACCAGGCCAATCGCTAAATCCTGTCATTACACCTGTAGTCGCGTTAACCTTGATGATTTGATTTGCACTATATGGAATTAGCCAAATGTTTGTCCCATCGTATACACCTCCAGCAAATGCATTGCTACCCTTAGTGAAGCCGACTGGCCAATCGCTAAATCCTGTCATTTCTCCAGTTGCTGGATTAATCTTGATTAATTGATCAGCATTGTATGGAATCATCCATATACTCGTACCATCGAAGATACCACCAGCAAAGGCAGACACCCCTTTTGAAAAACCACTTGGCCAATCCTGATAGCCTGAAAAAGCTGTCCCAACTACCTCGTTTCCTGCAATGGAGCCACTATACCCAATTCCGTCTTGACTCAGGATATTTGCAGCCGCTGTAACAGGTAAAATGCCCCCAATATTCGTGTCAAATTTCCCTGGAATACTAGCTACAGTAATGAGAATAATCATAACTATTACGGATATTCTTTTGGTAATTTTCATCATGTTTTTCTCCCTTTCTTATTGAAAATTTTTTTGGTGATACTAGACTGTAATCGACAATGGACTGCGTAATAAGCAAAATAAATTTCCTTTAGAGATATTTCACATTGAATGTTAATGTACTAATGTTAAAAATAGGTTAAAAACAATAAATTTTTAATAAAAATACTAATTGCTAAATATTTTTGATTCCAAAAATCGACACAAACTTTTTGGAAATGGAACCTTCTAGTTGCTCTTCAGCTATTTTATAGTGCTTTTTTATTAGTAAAAAAGAGGAGATTAGGGGTGATATTGGTGCGGGGAATAATAGAGAAGAGCCTGATGTTTGAACATCAGGCTCTTTACTTGTGCAAATTGTCACATTTGCTATTCGGATTTGTATTTGCACTTAATGTAGGTATTTTTGAAATATCATTTATAAATCTGATTCGCCATGCTCAAACTTCAAGACATAGCCATTACGTCCATTTTGCTTTACTTCATACAACGCTTTATCGGCTTCTATATATAAAACTTCAAGCTCACTAAACGATTCTAATTTCGCCGCATATCCACCAGCACTTACTGTTAAATAAGGATTTATCTCAGACGACTTATGTTCAATTTGTAAATTTGATACGGTAGTTAAAAGTTGCTGACATTGTTTTTCGGCTTGTGCATTGTCACACACCGAAATGCCAATAAATTCTTCACCGCCCCAACGTGCAATATACATATCATTACTTTTTGCAAAACTTGAAAGCTCGTTTGCTACAAGCGATAAGACGGTGTCACCCTTTGGATGCCCATACGTATCATTATATTGTTTGAAAAAATCAATGTCTAAAATAAACATCATGCATTGCAAGGAATTATGCTGTTGTAACATAGCTTGTACATGGGCCAAAAAGGCATAGCGATTTGGCAGCTTGGTTAGGGAATCATATAATGCCATTGATTTAAGTTGGGTATTGGCTAATTCTAATTCTTTATTAGATAGCTCCAGCTGTTGTGTGAGATTCTTAGATTTTTCACCTTCAAGTTCGAGTTGTTCCTGTTGCCACAACATTAAGCGTTGTGAACGACCAATAAAAATTTGAATAATCGTCCCAATTGAAAGAATGCTTATTAGAAAAATTATATACAAGTTACTATCAGAAGCCATTAGCTTTGAACTCGTTACACCAGAAATAACAATCCATGTAGAGAGTAATGAAAAGGGAAGTATGTAATGAAGTTTTGTTACAAAAAGCATGCTGCACAGCAAATAAAATAGAATGAACATTAAAATATGTCCATGATAATGTGTATCAAAATAAGTAATAATCCCACCGAAAACGACCATTATACCGATATAGGCTTCAACTAACCATGAATCTCGGCTATTATTTCTTCTTTCTGTCGTGAATTTTGAAAAATACCACAGAAAGGCAACGTTAACTATAACCAATGCTAAATAAATCCATAAATAGCCGATGAAATAGGGCTGCTGAAAATTATTAAAAAAGCGAATTGAAAAATTTAATATAGCCAGTAAAATGCTTATACATAGTATTATTTTTGCTGAACTAACAATGCGTTTTATATTGAATGCTAAAATTCGATTTTCAAATGTTTGCTGCAAGAGTAACTCTCCTTAAAGTAAAAACCATGATAAGAAAATATATTTTTATATGAATATATCTTAACATAACTTTACAATTCAGTGATGTAAATTAACTAGAAAATGCATTTGGTATAGTAATATTTAGTGATTACATTGTTTGCACAATCAAAAAAATCTACACGGTATACTTCCTTCATCAAAAACCAATACTACCTCGTATTAACCCAACCACCAGGAGGAATCCAACTTGCCAAACACAGAATCCGCACTTTCCATCTTCGCCCTAGGTGGCATCAATGAAATCGGGAAAAACATGTATGTTATCCAGTATGCAGACGAAATACTCATCATTGACTGCGGGGCAAAATTTGCTGATAAAAGCTTATTAGGGGTCGATTTAATCATCCCTGAGCTTACGTATTTAGAGGAAAATATAGATAAGATTAAAGGTTTAATTGTGACACATGGACACGAGGATCATATTGGGGGCATTCCTTACATGCTCAAAAAGTTGAATGTACCAATCTATGCTTCGCGATTTACATTGGGCTTAATTGAACTAAAGTTAAAGGAACATAAATTACTTCGTGAAACTGAATTATTTGAAATCAACGCTGATTCTTTTATCGAATTTGATCACATGGAAGTTACGTTTTTTAAAACAAGTCATAGTATTCCCGACTGTTTAGGGCTCGTTTTTCACACGCCTGAAGGAAAGGTCGTTCATACAGGGGACTTTAAATTCGACCTAACTCCAGCAAATGATCAAACATCGGATATTCATAAAATGGCGGAGCTTGGAACAGAGGGAGTCTTAGCATTAATTTCTGAAAGTACCAATGCTGAGCGCCCGGGGTTAACGCCATCCGAAAATGTTGTATCGAGTCAATTAGAAGAGGAATTTCTAAAAGCAACAGGAAAGATTTTCATCTCGACGTTTGCTTCTAATGTCAATCGAATCCAGCAAATTGTGGATGCAGCAGGCAAAACAAATCGAAAATTAGTGTTACTTGGTCGCAGTATGTTAAATGTGACTTCTGTTGCAATGCGGCTTGGCTATTTAAATATTCCAAGTTGGATGCTTGTTGAAGCACGTGATCTAAAGCAACTGCCACCAGAGCGTGTTGTTATTTTATGTACAGGTAGTCAAGGGGAGCCTTTAGCCGCGCTTTCTCGCCTATCATCTGGCAGAAACCGGGACGTCAAAGTTGTGCAGGGGGATACCGTGATTTTCGCGGCCTCAGCAATCCCAGGAAATGAAAAGGACGTCTCAAAAATAGTCGATAATCTATTCCAGCTCGGTGCAAATGTTGTATATGGAAATTCTAGAATTACGGGGTTGCACGTATCAGGGCATGGTTATCAAGAAGATTTAAAATTGATGTTGACATTAATGAAGCCAAAATATTTTATTCCAATTCACGGCGAATATCGCATGCTTTATATTCATAGGTTACTGGCTGAGGCAGTGGGCGTACCAAATGACCATACGTTTATCCTGAAAAATGGGGAGGTCGTCGATATTGTTCACTCAGTTGCGCGGCAAACCCGAGAGGTACCTGCAGGAGATACGTATGTTGACGGCATTGGTATTGGTGAGGTAGAGGAGATTGTTTTACGCGATCGTAAGCAGCTTTCCGAGGATGGAATGCTCGTCATTGTTGTAACAATTAGTAAATATGATGGTTCCATTATTGTGGATCCTGATACAATTTCAAGAGGCTTTGTCTATGCAAGAGAGTCGGAGGAATTACTAACAGACATAAATGAGCTTGCGAAAACAGCGGTTACAAATTTTAATGAAGCCAATCCTTATGGGATGAAGCGAGCCATCAAAAAAGTAGTGGATCAATATATATTCGCACTAACAATGAAAAAACCAATGATTTTACCGATTATTATTGAAATTTAGCTTAATAATTTACTCAAAGAAAACTGTTCTGAAAGAAGTATGCTCGACTTTCAGGACAGTTTTCTATTGCACCGATTAAAGCATTTTGAGTAACGCTTCTTCTCCAGTCATTCCTTCGAAAATTCCGTGTACTTTCGCTTCATGCGTCACAGATTCAAGTGGTGCCTTAAGTAAGTCATCAATTGTTCGCACACCAACCGCCCGACCAGCAAGGATTTTCCTATCTGCCAATTCACGATTCAAAAGACCGACATCCAACGCACCGCACATAATATAGCCACGTTCATTCGATATTGTCAGCAATGTCGTTTTTGGTAAGTGAACGGTCACCGCCGTAAATAAATAGCCTTGAAGTTCAATTGTTTCCGTTGAGACTACAAAAATCGCCCCCTTCATCTCTATACATATGGAAGAAGGGAGCGAGGTGTTCAATTAAATTTTTATTAACGAAGAAATCAACTGCCTATATATGCTGGATTGAAGTTTCAATTTATGAAAACGCGACGTCTAAAATCATCATCACTGTAAATCCGAGCATTAAACAAATTGTGGCTAAATCATTATTGCCATTTTCTTGAGAACCAGGAATTACTTCTTCTACGACAACGAAAATCATCGCGCCAGCAGCAAAGGCTAGTGCAAATGGCAAGATTGGTGTCATAAACGATACCGCTAACAAACCAATCATGGCTGCGATGGGCTCGACCATTCCAGAAAATTGACCATAGAAAAAGCTTTTTCTACGGGACATACCTTCTCTACGTAAGGGCATGGCTACAGCCGTTCCTTCAGGTAAATTTTGAATACCAATACCAATAGCTAAGGATACTGCTGCAGCTAATGTTGCAGTAGAAGAACCCGCGGCAATGGCACCAAAAGCAACACCAACCGCAAGTCCTTCAGGTATGTTGTGTAACGTAATCGCAAAAACAAGTAATGTACTTCGTTTTTTACTCTTAGGATGGATTCCCTCTGCATGTTCAATCGTAGAAGTTGGATGCAAATGGGGGATAATTTTATCCGCCGCAAAAAGGAATCCACCGCCTAATAAGAACCCAACGGCAGCTGGAATCCAAGCTGGATAAGAAGCGCCTTCTGACATCGAAATTGCTGGTGAAAGTAATGACCAAAAACTTGCGGCAATCATAATCCCACCTGCAGCACCTAACATGCCGTCCATGAGCTTTTGATTCACTGTTTTCGTTGTAAAGACGAGTGCTGCACCAACTGCCGTCATTCCCCATGTAAAAAGAGTGGCTAATAATACTTGCATAACCGGACTAAGCGTTGAAAAAAATTCAACCATATTGATTTTCCCCCATTCATTTTAAACAAACAGTATATTGATTTCCCTTATTATATGCTTAAAGTTTCCTTTACGCAACATTTTGTCGTGTTTGCATAAAGTAATTCATATATTAGGAAAACTATGTAGAAATCTATTTCTATATAAAATTTCATACCACATCCTCCTAAATCATATACTATTATGTTTCTATTTTTTGCATCACGACAAAATAGAATCACAAAGTAAGAGATTAAAAAGGAGGAAATGAATTTGAATACAAAAAGGCTTCATAAGTATTTTGCATTATTTATTACATTTTTAATGGTATTGTCAATGTTATCACCATTAAATGTATTAGCAAATGAGGATTCAGAAGCATTCAAGCAATCAAACTTTGATGAAAGCACGATGCTGACCAAAGCCGCAATTGCTGAACAGCTACAAGTTAGTACGGGACCTGCTACATTACACAGAGATTTGCAGGGCATATCAGGTAGCGAAGAAATTCCGGTTATTATTCATCTTTCGGAAAAGCCAGTAGCACTTGAACAAGGGATAATGGAATTAAATGGACGTTCATTTAGTAGTAATGATCGTGCAAAAAGAAAAGCAAGAGTTACCTCACAACAGGCAAAAGTCATAAAAGAAATGCATGTAGAAAATGTATCGTTTTCACAAGGTTATACATTTGATACGGTATTAAATGGTTTTGCTGCAACGGTAAAAGCGGATGATATTGAGAGGTTAATTGATATTGAGGGGATTACATTAGTCGAGCCCGATACGATAATGTATGCTTCTGAAGATGTAGCAAGTTCAGGAGAGACAAGCTTTACTCAAGCGGGACAAGTTAGTCCATTTATGAATACGAGTAATTCTTTCTTAGGTATAGAAAAGCTTTGGGCTGAAGGTATAGAAGGACAAGGCATTAAAGTAGCTGTTTTGGATACAGGTATTGATACCAACCATCCAGAGTTTGCGGGAATTTATAAAGGTGGAAAAAACTTTGTCCCACATACAGGATCTGATTATGCACGTCCGCGATCAGATGATGATGCATCTGAAACTTCACCATTAGATCGCCCAGCAAACCGAGCAGAATTCAACGCTAATGGCAGTGCATTTTATACGTCTCACGGCACACATGTAGCAGGAACAATTGCTGCAATTGGTGCCAATGATTTCGGCATAAAAGGGATTGCACCAAAAGTGGACCTATATATGTACCGCGTATTAGGGGCATATGGTAGTGGATCAAATTCGGGTATTATCAAAGCAATTGAAACTGCAGTAATTGAAGATATGGACGTTATCAACCTTTCATTAGGTGGAGGGGCCAATTCGGAAACAGACGGCGGTTCATTTGCGCTTAATAATGCGATGATGGCAGGAACGATTGCTGTTAGTGCAACGGGGAACTCTGGACCAAATCGCGGAACGATTGGAACACCAGCCACTTCACGCTTAGGAATTGCAGTAGGGAATACAACAAATCCCGAAACAATGCATAACGGAGAAGTGAATATTGCAATCGGTGACTATGAATTTAAGAAGCAGCTTGAGCTGATGGCTACAACGTTTGGTCAAGATGTTGCCACACAGCTAGATGGTGAGTTTGAAATTGTAGCGGTTCCAGGAGTAGGGAATTTGTCTGATTATAACGGAATTGATGTAGAAGGGAAAATCGCGCTGATTGCCCGTGGAACAATTGCATTTGTGGATAAAATTGCGAACGCGAAAGAAATGGGCGCAGTTGGTACGATTATTCATAATATTGCAGGTGGTACAAATGCGCCAAATGCGTCTGGCGTGTTTTTAGGGGATTCTTTTGAGTTTATTCCGTCATTTGATATGTCACAAACAGATGGCGCTGCGATTCGAGCTGCATTAGCAACAGAAGAAGGCGCTGTTATGTTCGACCGATTTGGCTCTGTAACAACAGTGGGTGATGAAGTAAATGATTCAAGCTCACGTGGACCTACGACACCAAACTTTGATATTAAACCAGATGTATCAGCACCTGGTACGAATATTATGTCCGCCGTGCCGATGTACAAAGCAGATTTCCCAGATGCAAGTTATGATGAAGCATATGGACGAAAAACAGGTACATCGATGGCAACACCACATATTGCTGGGATTGCGGCACTTGTTAAGCAAGCAAATCCAAGCTGGAGTGCGTTTGATGTAAAAGTGGCGCTTTCAAATACTGCAAAAGTATTAAATACAGCGCAATTTGATGTATTCGAACAAGGTGCAGGTCGTGTTGATGCCTATGCAGCTGCTCATCCGAGTGCACTTGCCTATGCAATTGATGAAGCTGTATTAGATAGCAGTGGCACTGTTGTCGAAAATTTAAAAGGGACGGTAACATTTGGTCCGCAGTCACTTAAAGAAGGTAATATTTCTATCACAAAACAAATTTTAGTGAAGGATATGAAGGGGATTGGCGGGAGATATAATGTCTCTGTCGATGTTACGAAAGGATTTGCAGATGCGACAGTAACGGTCGATAAACCAACATTTACGTTAAATGGTGAGGAATTATTAACGGTTACATTAACTGCATCGCAAAACACAGCGACAACACTTGGTGATGAAATGTTTGGCTATATTTACATTACGGCAATGGAAGAGAACTTAACGGATGTATCGCTATCAGTTGATCGATCTGACTTGAATATGAAAATTGGAGAGAACATTCAATTGAATGTCTTAGAAACAACAACTCCGCTTCCAAGCCCATATACCCAAATATCTCTACCATTTGCAGCAGACTTCGGTGGTGTTGCACCAGTAGAAATCAAAAACATGGCTATTTCAAAAACGGATCTATCGTTTAATGGGGATGGTATCAATGATTCAGCTACATTAGCATTTACATTGACTGGTGATGTGACAACGAACTATATTGAACTTTGGGATATTATGAATCCAGAGGGCGGAATCTATGAAGATGGCTATATTGGCTATTTACATGCGAGTAATTCATTAGTAGCTGGTTCTTATACGCTCCCTATTACTGGTTTATATCAGCCTTGGAGTGGCGGTGCAAGAGTAATGATTCCTGATGGTCTCTATACGATTGACTTCACGGGATTAGCTGCTACGGGAGTAGTTAGTGATTACGCTGGACCAGTTGTCGTAAAAACAACAAAACCTGAAATTTCAGGTGCGATTACAGATGGTATCGCAAGTGGTCAAATAATGGATAAATATATCGACTATAATGTTGAGCTTGCACGTTATGGTTTAGATTATGATTTAAATGAAAAATTATCTGCATCTTATGTCATAACGGAAAATGATGTAGCAGCTGATGCTGTTCCATTTAATTTAAATCAAAATGGTTCTTTCTCATTTGATATGAGTACTTTGAATGAAGAATCACATAATATTGTCACGGTATTTGTTCAAGATGCAGCGGGCAATAAAGGATCACAAGTAATATTTGAAAGTGAGATTGTTTCACCAGAGCAACCAAAAGCACCAGAAACACCAGAAACACCAGAAACACCAGAAGCACCAGAAGAACCTGAGACTCCAGAAGCAACAGAAGAATCAGGTGAACCAGACACAGAAGAATTAGCTGTAGCAAAAAAATCAGTTATGCGTGTAGCTTCAACAAAATCGATTCAATCTGCAGCATTAGAACAAGAACTAATCACACCACAAAATACTCCAGAATTAACTCCAGAAGTTGAAACAGAAGACATTAATTCGATTGAAATCGAATCTCTCCCTAATTTAACACTTATCGCACCAATCATTACTGAGCAACCTTATAGTGGTGGCACGATTGAAATGAATCAAAATAGTGATGGCCCAGCACGTTATACTGTACTCGAATCGCCTACAGTAGTGGACGTGACACAAAAAGCGACGTATACGGTTGCCGACAAAAATATTATTACTGTAACAAATAAAGGCTTAGTGACAGCCAAAAAAGCAGGTACGACAACCATTACTGTGAACTACCGTGGAAATGAAGTAAAGGTTCGCGTCACAGTAACAAAACAAGTCAAACCGAGCAAGCCAAGTAAACCAGAAAAACCAGGTAAACCAGAGAATCCAGGTAAACCAGACAAACCAGACAAACCAGATCCAGGTAAACCAGATCCAGGTAAACCAGACAAACCAGATCCAGGTAAACCAGACAAACCAGATCCAGGTAAACCAGACAAACCAGATCCAGGTAAACCAGACAAACCAGATCCAGGTAAACCAGACAAACCAGATCCAGGTAAACCAGACAAACCAGATCCAGGTAAACCAGACAAACCAGATCCAGGTAAACCAGACAAACCAGATCCAGGTAAACCAGGCAATTCAGGTAACCCGAGCAATCCTGGTAAGCCAGGTAAACCGTGACCTAATTAGTAACTATCAATGCTAGATAAAAATTAGAGAAGCGTTGCAAATAATTTTGGCCCTGCTTGGCTTCATTGCCATGCGGGGTTTTTTCTTAAATAAGAAGGTACCCCATCTTGCTTGTTCTATTTTGGACGAAAGTTAAAACTAGCCTAGAGCTCGTTACTCTGTAAAAACATAAATTAAATTCCTTATGATTGATAAAGTCGTCGCATACACTTATTAGGATTGTATAATTTTAAAGGAGGTTTGAAGTGAAAAAGGCCGCATATCAAAAGTTTTTCAAGGCTGGAATAGCTACAGCATTGATTGCCTCAGCAGTTGTAGTAGCTCCGCCAATTGAAGCAAATGCAAACAAGGATTCAGGGAAAGACCACAAGAAAAACAACGGGAAAGATCAAGGGAAAGGTAAAAAACCCTCACCAAAAGTGGACAAGACAAATCTACAAACTGCCATTAATAACGGGATCAAACTCAAAAAAGTAGATTACACTGTAGATAGTTGGAATAGACTTCAACAAGCTCTATCAGCAGCACAAAGAATATTAAAGGATTCAAAAGTAACTCAGGCTAATGTAATAAACGCATTAAATAGTTTGAAGGCAGCAATAGATAAGTTAGTCGTAAATAACCAGGCTACTGATGCGACTGTTACAACATATAAAGAATTTAAAGCAGCGATTAACAATCCAAAGGTTAAGAATATTTCTATCAAAAAGGATATTAAAATAGAAGAAACACTTAAGATAACTTCAGAAAAGCATATTAATGGAAATGGCTATACATTGAGTGGAGTAACTTCCTGGAGAGGTGACAATTCTCATGCACTGCAATTTATGAAAACGGTCGGCTCTTTAACGAATATTACTATTAAAGGTGCTGATACAGCAGTATATGTAGATGGATCTACTGTTACGTTAAGCGGTAAAATTGATGTCAGTGGAAACAAACTAGGTGGAATCATTATATCAGGAACTTCTGGAGCCAAGACGCAAACGCTAGTTAAAATTGTGAATGCAAATTTAGTGAATCGGGATGAAGCCAATCATAAACCGACCATTATAGAGGAACGAATTGAAAGTACCGATGCAACTAACAAGGTCGTTGGTTATGAAGGCATGTATGTTGATTATAATCAAAAATCAGCAAAACATTTACAAAGATTTTATTATTTAAATCATAAATTAAGAGCCCCGAATCCTATAAAGAGCCCAAATCCTATAAAAAGCTTCACCCTATCCCTTATGCATTCAAATGATACACATGCGAATTTAAATCAAATTGCGAAAAAAGTGACCGCTGTCAAGGAAGTGCGCGCGTCTAAACCAAAATCATTACTTGTAGATGCGGGAGATGTGTTCTCTGGAACTTTATATTTTAATGAATTTAAAGGATCAACAGACCTGAAGTTTATGAATTTAATGGGCTATGACATTATGACATTTGGTAACCATGAATTTGATTTAGGTTCGAGTGTGGAAGGACATCAAGCATTAGTAAATTTTATCAAAGGTGCAAAGTTCCCGTTTGTTAGTTCGAATATTGATTTTTCAAGGGATGCCAAATTTACTGGTTTATTCAGCGACTTGATATCAAGTAATCCAAAAAACGGAAAAATTTATAATGGGATTGTAAAAGAAATCGACGGGGAAAAGGTCGGATTCTTTGGCCTAACAACTGCAGAGACACGTGATATTTCAAGTCCAGGGTCTATTTTCTTTGAGAACTATATCGAAGAAGCAAAAAAGGCTGTCAGAGCATTTGAGGGAATGGGTGTCAATAAAATTGTTGCAATCTCTCATATTGGACACGATGACAACCCAGCCATTGACAACGATTTAATTTTAGCATCAAAGGTCGAAGGAATTGATGTGATTGTTGGAGGACATAGCCATACACAATTGGATAAGCCGCTTGTCGTTGATAGTGATGGAACACCAACGATTATTGTGCAAGCCTATCAATATAACGAATATCTAGGAACACTAGATGTTGAATTTGATAAAAGAGGCGTTGTTGTTCGTCACGATGGCAAATTAATTAAAATAGCTGATAAAGTGGAAGATTGGGAGGCTACGAAGCTACTTCAACCGTATAAATCAAAAATAGACCAAATTGCAGCTCAAGAAATAGGGGCAGTTGCTGTGAAGGCATTTGAAAATCCGCGAACAGAGGGCGAAAGTGTTCGACGAAATGAAACCCCGTTAGGCAACTTAATCACGGACGGTATGCTACAGAAAGCGAAAACGTATAATTCGAACGTCATCATGGCATTCCAAAATGGTGGAGGAATTAGAGCCGGAATCAATCAAGGACCGATTACTATTGGTGAAGTGATGACGGTGCTACCATTTGGAAACACATTAGCAACGATGAATTTAACAGGAGCAGAAATAAAACAAACATTTGAAATTAGTTTGAAAGACCTCCCATTAGAAAATGGCGGATTCTTACATGTATCGGGTGCAAAAGTAGAATATGATTCTTCTCGATCTGTTGGAAGACGGGTTGTTTCAATAAAATATAAAAATGCAGGAAACACTTACACGGAACTTCTAGATAATACAACATACACGATTGCAACAAACGCCTTTACAGCGAAGGGCGGGGATGGCTATACAGTATTAGCTAAAGCATATGGGGAAGGGCGAGTGAAGGACTTAGGATTATCTGATTGGGAAAACTTCCGTGATTATCTTGTTAGTCTGAGAACTGTCGATACCAAAGTAGAGGGACGTCTTGTAGATATAGCAAGAAGGTAACCTGGACTTATACAAAGGAATGGACCGTCTTATTCGCAATATGCGCGTGTGGAAGAAGAAATTGCACTTCGAATGATTGAGGGTTATGAATAATAAAATGTATGGAGTGATAAAGGAAGAAATATTTATCACTCCATGTTGATTTTTGAAAGGGGAATAACATTAAGCTAAGACACGTATGTACGCACAAAGACAACTAATCTATCGAAATGAAACCCGTCTTTTCTAGCAATTTTCAATAGTACATACCTTTATCGATATGCTGACCCGCCACCCCAAATAAAGCGACCACCTGTATGTGCGGTTTGGTCATGCATCGAAGATTCAACTAACTGAATTTGTCCAGGTTGCTCATAGTGATGCCAAGTGTAGCCGTCTGGTGTAATATTATGTTGGAGTAAATTGATATCCATCTCATTTAAGCCAATCTCTGTTGCTAAATGGGGATTTGTTTGGATGGCATCATAAAGTTGTAAATTAGCAATTTTATTATGCGCTTGATCAGTTAAATGATAGTCGGATTCATTGATTTCTGCAGTGAATGGACTTTCGAATACTGGGAAAACGTCTGAAACAATTTGTCCTTCATATTCAATTTCACTACGCTCAAAAGGAACGTCGGTAATCGGGTGAACATCGCCTTCATATTGTGCGTTAATCGCTTGAATGGACTCGGCCTGTACGACATCGGTGCCGTCAACTAAATCAACAACACTCACTGCAAGTACGGAAACAGCAGCTATCTGAGAGAGCTTCCATGCACCCGCTTTTGCCTTATCGTAATCTTTCGTTATAAGTCCAGATGCCGTATCATATGTACTCGTTGCACCTGTTTTCACAAAATGAATGACCGAATTGCCAAGTATTTTACCAGCATCAACTAAATCGTCGACACCATCAGTACGCGTATTTGTATCTTTCTGAATTTGTCCCTTCAGCGTTTTATATGAACCTTCCACTACTTGTCCAGCTAATGAAATACTAGCACCTGATGCATTGCCAATTCCAGTGGACGCTTGCTTTACCCATTCTGCAGATTTTTCAAATCCTGCATCCTCAATTTTGTTACTTACAAAATCCCCTGTACCAGAAATTGCTTTTTTAACAAAATTTCCAGAACCTTTTGCTATTCGTTTAATCATAAAATCCCGTCCTTTATTTTGTTTCTATAATGATTATATTATAAAAGTTTGTATATTACATAAAATGTAAGTTTAATGTATGTCGATTTTTTTGTGGTTCAATATAAGATTAGCTGTAACAAAAGAAACGTACCCAATTACGCTTTGTAGTGATACATTTAAAGGAAAAGAAAAATAAGGATGATGAGCATGAATTTATTTGTAGTAAGTGATATTCACGGGATGTATAAGCAATTTGAGCAAATGTTAACGCATTGGGACAAAGAAAGTACGCTTGTCATTTTGGGCGACCTTATCGACCGAGGACCACGATCTTTGGATGTGATACATAAAGTGATAGAGCTTAAACATACATATGGTGAGCAAGTTATTTTCTGCAAAGGCAATCATGAGGACATGCTATTGAACTATATTGAACAGCCTGAAAGTAATTATGAACGCTATTTTCGAAATGGCGGAAGAGAAACAATGGTCAACTTTTTTGAATCATTACCACAAGATATTAAGGATATTAGTGAGCTTGAGCAAGCTAATATCGTAAAGGCAAATTTCAAGGACGAACTGGCCTTTTTAGAGACTGCTAAATTACATGTGGTTATTGGGGATGTACTTTTTACACATGCTGGTTTTGATTCAGCTAATACAGATTTTACGATCACGACTAATCGTGATTTTATATGGATTCGTGAGCATTATTTAAAGGAAAATGGCACACCCTATGTTAATGTGTTTGGCCATACGCCATTAAAATATATTCACGAATCGAATGAGGTTTGGCAAAGCGCGGACGGAAAATATGTGGCAATAGATGGTGGTTGCTATTTTAGTGGCCAATTAAATGGCGTGTTCATGTCAGAACATGGCGAAGTGCTTGAAATTTATCATGTGAATGGGGATTCAAGTGCTAGTTATATTGACTAAAATAAAATTTCACTTTTAAGGGGTGCGAAAAAAATGGGTTTTTTTGATGGATTAATGGGAAATTCAAGTGAGCTAGATTTAGAAAGTGTTGAAAAAGAAAATAAGGAAATTCTAACAGAAAATGAGCGTGTTGAAAAAGCATATAAAGTCATTCGAGATACATTCATCTTTACAGATAAGCGATTAATTTTGATCGATAAGCAAGGCGTTACAGGCAAGAAAACAGAATACTTGTCGATTCCTTACAAAAGCATCATTAGCTTTTCAATAGAAACAGCAGGTACATTCGATTTAGATGCGGAATTAAAAATTTGGATGTCAGGGGTCGCGGTACCGCTTCAGAAGAAATTTAATAAGTCTACAAATATTTATGAATTACAACGCGTGTTGGCAAAGTATATCTTGAAGTAGATAAATTGAAAAAGGTACGTCAGAAAATAGTTTTCTGGCGTTTTTATGCTGGTTTTAGTTATTGTATAAATTCCTTATCAGCGCTATCATGTAATTCACATACAAATGGGAGTGAATATCATACCTATATATAACAAGCTTATTCGAGATCGAATTTTAGAAATCCTCGAATCAATACGACTTACATATAACGCATACACATTATTACCAGATCAATATTTAACAGAAATCAAAAAGAAACTTTATGAAGAAGTGAAAGAATTTGATGAGACAACAAATGAAATGGATGCGATTGAAGAGATGGCAGATGTTTTAGAGCTACTGCATGCGGCTTTGAAAGTATATGGTAAATCATTTGATGAATTGGAAGCGGTTCGTATAAAGAAAAAGGACGAACGAGGAGGCTTTGATAAAGGTCTATATTTAATCGACGTTCAGGACAAATAAATTATTTGTTGAAGAAAGAAACAAAGAGGTGAGCAATATGCGCAAAGTGTGGTTACTAAGTTTTCTCCTCCTCACAGGCTGTAGTCAATTAGTAAATGAACCAGCAGTAGAGGAAAAAACACCGCAGCAACAACTAGCACAGATGCAAGAGGAAATTTTAACCGAGCTTGAACAACAACAGCTCATTTTAGGAGAAACAAAGCAGCAGGATTTACAAAATTATAAGCAGCTGGATGACAATCATTTTACGCTTTCAGATGATTTTAGTGTAGCCATTCAAACGAAAGATCAATTGGTTGAACAATTAACGATTACACTGCCTGAACAAGTAGCGGCAGAAAATATCGAGACAACCTTTACTTTTGAAGAAAATGTAGAGGGACAATGGTTGGTCGAACAAAATATGGTGACGGCATTACAACTAACGAGAACAGCACCTACATTCAAACAACAAATTTATAGCTTGCCACTAGCTGAAAAAGTAGGGCAAATGCTCATGATAGGGATGGACGGGACAACAGTTTCCAAAGAGTTAAAGCAGGCGCTACAACAGCATATTGGTCATGTCATCTTATTTAAGAAAAATATTACGTCGACTGAACAGTTGCGTGCACTTATAACTGGAATTGATGCAGTAGAAACAGATTTTCCAGTATGGGTGGGAATTGATGAAGAAGGCGGAAGCGTGTCGCGTTTACCAAATGAGCTTGTTAAATTACCGTCTGCACACGTGTTGGCTTCCAAGTACTCAGCCATTCAGGTTGAGGCCATCTCCAAACAATTAGGTGTAGCACTAGCAAGTAACGGAATCGATATCGATTTTGCGCCCGTTATGGATGTGAATAGTAATCCACAAAATCCAGTCATCGGCAAACGCGCATTTAGTGTAGATGCAGATGTTGTTAGTAATTACGCAGGACATTTTGCGAATGGTTTACAGCAAGCAGGTGTGCAAGCTGTTGCGAAGCATTTCCCAGGGCATGGGGATACAACTGTCGATTCACATATTGGATTACCTATTATTAATAAATCAATCGAACAATTACAACAGCTAGAATTACGCCCATTTCAACAAGCTGTAGACCAAGGCATTGATAGTATTATGGTTGGTCATTTGTTAGTGCCTGCACTAGATGCGAATGAACCCGCATCACTTTCATCGAAGATTGTGACCGATTTACTACGAGAACAGTGGCATTATGATGGCATTATTATAACGGATGATTTAACGATGGGTGCACTGAATCTCCCATTACCTCAGGCAATTTTACAGGCGGTTCAAGCAGGGAATGATATCGCACTGGCAAATGGTACGCTAGCGGATGTGTTGGCGGGTCAACAACTTGTCGTGCAGGCAGTAGAGAAAGGCACAATTCCATTAGAGCAAATTAATGAAAGTGCATACCGTATTTTAGAACGTAAAAAAGAGCAACCACTACAAAATTTTTCAGTCCAGCAATGGAATCAAGAAATGCAGAAGCTTTTAAATAAATAGTACAGTAGGGTCTGTCCGGAAAGTCATTTCGGGACAGACTTTTTATTTTTTACGATAATAAGGGAACGATTTCATGATAATTGAATAAACTAGTAGTAATTTTGCTTTTATAGTTAGGGGAATAAAATGATTAAAAAATGGGTTTTGAGGCTGATTGTTATCAGTATTTGCGTGTTAGCAGGTTGTCAGGAAAAATCTTCGAACTCATCAGGCTTGGATAATAAGGTTTCTGAAGTCGATGAAACAATTGAACCTGTTATCAACCAAAATGTACCAGAAGTTGATGAGACAAAGAATGATGCCCAACTAAATCACCCTGTCGTAGTTAAGATAACGGATCCACGAACATTAGAAATAGTCCATACGATAACACCGCAAGAATTAGGTTATGATGCAAATTATGACTTGTATAAATCTAAAATTAAGGAGCTAGCGAAACAACTGGCAAGGGGAACAGATGCATCAAAAGGCTATGACCAAACAATGGTACTCGATAAGATTGAAGACAATGGTCAAATCCTTAAGGGGAATCCAGGCATGATATTAAAAGAAAGTGAACTAGTTGAAAAAATACTTGTGGCTTCAAAAAATGGAGATGATGTTCAGTTGCCTCTATATGCAATGGAAAGTAATTATAAAGTAGAGGACATTCCTTCTTTAGATGATGTAATCGTTGCTTCATTCACGACCTATTTCAATACTTCTGAAATAGGAAGGAGCAAAAATGTAGAGCTCTCAGCAATCACTTTAAACAACATTTTGGTCGGGGATGGTGACTATTTTTCATTTAACACAATGGTTGGTGAAAGAACTGAGGCAAAGGGGTATCAACCTGCACTAGAAATCATCAATAAGCAATTTGTGATGGGAATTGGGGGAGGCATTTGTCAAACGTCTTCTACCTTATTTAATGCAGTGGATCAAACGGGAATAAGAATTACAGAAAGACATCATCATTCTTTAAATGTGGGCTATGTACCCACTGGAAGGGATGCCACGGTTTCTTATGGTACATTAGATTTTAAATTTCAAAATACGAGTGGGGCTCCTTTTTTGATCAAAACTTTTTATCGTCAGGGTGAGTTAACTATTGAAATTCGGACCGCTGAGCAATATAAGGATATTTTTACAAAGTTTTAGGATATTGTTTGTACATGAATTCTTAATAAATAATCGCCCAAGTCCTTATTTGTTAAGTGCTTGGGCGTTTTTTCATATTGTGAATTTTACAGTTGTATACGAAATACCTAAGGCAATTAAACTTTGAAAGATTCTATCGTTACTTCCAACTCATAAATTCTTCGTCCCATCTTACCTCATTTCATAGGAACAGCCTATTATTTTTAGAAAATAGAAATAAATCAAAAAATACGGTTGTTTTATTTAACTAAGTATAATAATATAACCTATATAATATTAAACCTAGTTGAATAATTGGAATTGAGGTGAAGTTGTTGTCAACAGCGATAATTGAAATTGAACAAGTCTCTAAAACGTATGATGAACAAGGTACGACAGTGTTGCAAGATATTTCATTCAACATTAAAAAAGGGGAAGTCATAGCAATTTTAGGGGAAAGTGGCTGTGGAAAGAGCACATTGCTTAATTGTATCGGCGGTTTTGAATCGATTAACCAAGGGCGAATTCTGTTTGATGGAGTGTCCATTACTAAACCGAGTAAACGATGTATTATGTTAATGCAAAATTATGGGTTACTCCCTTGGCGTTCCGTTCTTAAAAACGTAGAACTAGGATTAGAAAATACAAATTTATCGAAGGATGAAATAAGGTCTAGGGCAGACCGTTATTTACAAATGGTTGGATTAGAAAATCGGAAAAATGCATTGCCAAGTGAATTATCTGGTGGCATGCAGCAACGCGTTGCTATCGCAAGGGCTTTAGCCATTCAACCAGAAGTAATTTTGATGGATGAACCGTTTGGCGCACTAGATACATTTACTCGTTATTATTTACAAGATGAATTGATGCAAATTCAACAGCGTGAGAAGATGACAATTATTTTAGTTACACACGATATCGATGAAGCGATTTACTTAGCGGATCGAATTTTAATTATGAAGCCAAATCCAGGTGAGATTCATAAAGAAATTGTGTTGAAACTGGAAAAGCCAAGAAATCGCTCGCATGCTTACTTCCAACATTATCGTGGAATGATATTTAATGAATTCCAGTTTACAAATGAAAATGCACCAATTGAATTTAACATTTAAGGAGGAGAGTATATGAAAAAAGTTTTTCTAATCATGGCCATTTTATTAGTAGCGGTGTTAGCTGCATGTGGAAATAATGAAGATGCGAAAATATCAGCAGGAGGTGAAAAACCAACAGTCAAAATTGGTTATTTACCGATTACACATGCGGTACCTTTGTATATGCAAAATAATGAGCAATATAAAGATTATAAATTAGAACTTGTAAAATTTGGTTCTTGGCCAGAGTTAATGGACGCATTGAATACCGGAGCAATCGATGGTGCATCTGTCCTCATTCAATTAGCAATGAATGCCAAAGAAAAAGGGATTGATTTGAAGGCAGTGGCACTTGGACACCGTGACGGAAACGTATTAATCGGTGGCAATGATATTGGATCCGTTGAAGATTTAGTAGGAAAGTCATTTGCGATTCCGAGTCGTTTTTCCACACACAATATTTTGTTATATGAAATGTTACAAAAGCACGGTATTGAATATGATGAAGTCGATGTAATTGAATTACCACCAGCAGAGATGCCAGCTGCTTTAGCGGAAGGTAGAATTGCTGGATATGTTGTGGCTGAGCCATTTGGTGCGATGTCAGTAGCACTTGAAAATGGGAAAGTGCTCTACCAATCAGAAGAAATTTGGAAAGATTCAATTGACTGCGGCTTAGTATTACGAGGTCAATTTATTAACGACAATAAAGAGTTAGTTCAAACATTTGTAAATGATTACATTGCCAGTGGTGAATTAGCGGAACAAAAAGATGAGCATACGCATGAAGTAGTAGGTCAATATTTAACTGTAGAAAAAAATGTATTAGATATTTCACTTGATTGGATTTCATATGACAATTTAAATATCGAAGAAGATAGCTTTGCCATTTTACGTGATGCTTTAATCGAGATGGGGTTATCAGAAAATCCACCTGCATACGAAGATTTTGTAGATGCAAGTTTTGTGAATTATTAGTAGATGGAGGAGTAATATGGTCATTTTGAAGAAACTTTCACCGATTGCGATTGGTTTCATTTTACTCATTGTTATATGGCAATTTGCGATTGTTATTGGTGGATATCAAGCGGCACTTTTCCCTCCACCTTTAAAAGTAGGAGAAACATTAGTAGCTATTATTTCAGACGGTTCGTTATTTACACATATTCAAATTAGTTTATTCAGATTCCTTTCAGGCTATTTAGTAGCGGTTATCGTTGCCGTTTTACTAGGTTTGATTGTTGGAAGATTGCCAATTATGTGGAAGGTGCTTGATCCAGTTGTTCAAGTATTACGACCTGTTTCACCTATTGCGTGGTCACCGTTTATTGTCTTATGGTTTGGAATCGGAAATATGCCAGCGATTGTTATTATTTTTATAGCTGCATTCTTTCCCGTATTATTATCGACCGTCACAGCTGTTAAAAAGGTGGATAAAACATACTTACGTATTGCCTCAAACTTTGAAATGAGTCCGTTCGAGACATTGCGAAAAATCATTTTACCCGCATCGTTTCCGATGATTGCAAACGGATTACATATGGCATTAGGTGCAGCATGGATATTTCTAGTAGCAGGAGAAATGGTTGGTACTCAATCAGGACTCGGATTTTTAATTGTCGATGCACGAAATTCATTAAGTCTAGACTTAGTAATGGCTTGTATCGTGGTAATTGGGGTAATTGGCTTAGTTTTAGATAAAGGCATTCATTATTTTGAAAGGTATGTGAATCGAATTTGGGGCGGTTCAAAATAAAACTGCCTAAAAAGAATGTTCCTTTCAGACAGTTTTTACAGGGCGGATACGAAAATCATCAACGCGTTCGCCAGTTTTAGTGGAATAGTAACCCACTTCTACACGATGTTCATTGGCATCAACAATTTCTTTGTAACAAGGTTCAAGATGTTCGGCACCCCAAATAATCATCGAATTAAACACATGCTCTAACGAAGTCCCTTTTTCAGTTAATGTATAACGATAGCGTGGTGGATGAGAGACATATAGTTCACTAAGGACGATATCAGCTTCTTCTAATTCTTTTAAGCGATTAGAGAGGACATTAGCAGACAGTCCAGGAAGCTTCAGTTTAATATCGTTGAAATTGGTTTCACCTATTAGTAACTCGTGGATGATAAGAAGTGTCCATCGATCACCGAGTATATTTAATGTTTGTGCGATGTTGCAAGGTAAGTCGTATCGTGTTTTCATGTTTTCGCCTCCTTGAATTAGTATAAGCATTAATTTTATACATTGCGAGTTAATTTTTTTAACCTATTAATTCAGTCATTCATAGTGCAATGTAGCGGCATTTCATCGCCTATTTGAATAGATAAATCCATAGAATAGTAAATTTTAGGAGGAATATAAAATGAATTTATTTTTAGTAGAATCAACAATTAATGAGGTTTCAACAAAACAGGAGTTTACAAGTTTAGTAGAGAAAGTTCATACAACGGAAGGTGTGGACGTGATTGAAGTGCAAGTGGCAAAAGATTTCTCTCGTAGCTATTTCATACTTGAATCTTCAGAGCAAAATGTTGCAATATCAGCTCTACAATCACAAGGTATATCGATTGATTTAGTAAAGGAAGTTCGTTTGATTGGGAAAGAATTAGACGAAGTAAAAGCTGGTGGCGAGCAAGTGAATTATTTAGTTGAATGGGAAATTCCAGCTGAAATTACAATGGAAAAATATTTGGAGCGCAAAAAGAAAAATTCTGTGAAATATGAAGAAGTACCTGATGTGAAATTCTCTCGCACATATGTATGTGAAGATATGACAAAATGTTTATGCTTCTATGATGCTCCAGATGAAGCGGCAGTAAAACGAGCACGTGAAGCAGTTCAAACACCAATTACGTCTTTAACGGAATTAGCAGAATAAACTATTGAAAGGGCGTGGGGATAATGGCATTGAATAAGGATCTTTTATTACAAATCATCGAAGAAAAACTGAAGCCTGTTGTGAAGAAAGTGGATGAACAGGCACATTATGCGGAAGATTATATTTTGGCATTAGGTAAGGCTGGTTTCTTTAATTCAGCAACGAAGGACTTGCCGATTTTGTTACTAGATGAAGCGACAGTCGTTCGTGAAACGGCAAAGGTTTGTATGACAACGGCGTTTTGTATTTGGTGCCATTTAGCCGCATTAACTTATTTACGCAATAGTGGAAATAACTATTTAAAACAAGTCATTTTGCCGAAATTAGAAAATGGTGGATTGTTAGGTGCGACTGGTTTATCAAACGCGATGAAATTCTACTCAGGTTTGGAAAAACTGCATTTAACAGCTGAAAAAACAGAAGACGGCTATATAATTAACGGTGTATTACCGGCCGTATCAAACCTAGGAAAACGTCATTACTTTGGTGCAATTGCAACGATTGACGAGCGAGAAGTGATGGTACTCGTTTCGACAAATACACTGGGCCTTGAGTTGAATGAGAAAATTGGATTTATCGGTGTGAACGGTAGTGCTACGTATACATGCAAATTTGATAATGTAGTTATTCCGAACAACTTTATCATTGCAGAAGATGCAAAAGCCTTTTGTGACGTAATTCGACCGACATTCATTTATTATCAAGTGCCACTTGGTGCAGGTGTTATTGCAGCAGCCGCTGAAGGTATCGAAAAAGTAAAAGCAAAGCAAAATGGCTGCAATAGTTATTTAAAAGTACAGGCGACAGAGCTTCGCAATCAATATGAAAGAATTGAGACGGAGTTAAAAAATTTAGCAAGTAATTTAACATTAAAAGATGTCGTAAATACCCGTTTACAAGCTGTACAGGATACGTTATCAGCCGTGCAGGCTAATATGATTCATAATGGTGCGGCTGGTTATGTGGCAGGAAGTGTGCCGTCTCGAAAATTACGTGAAGCATACTTTTTTGCAAATTTAACACCAACTGTACGTCACTTAGAAAAAATTAAAATGAACTTTGCTTATGTGGATAAAGAGGGGGTAGTCTAAAATTAAAACCTGGCAAAAACTAAATCGTTGAATTTATAAAAAAGTGATGAATTGTAAGTTGTTACAATTTATCATTTTTATTTTGCTATTTACTAATTTTATTGATCCACAAAAAGAGCTAATCGAATGCCACTTCAATTAGCTCAATTTATTAATCTTCTTTTCGATACTCCAAAATATCACCTGGCTGACAATCTAGTGCCTCGCAAATGGCTTCTAACGTCGAAATTCGAATCGCTTTTGCTTTGCCATTTTTTAAAATCGACATATTGGCCATCGTAATGCCGACTCGTTCTGACAGCTCGGTGACACTCATTTTTCTTTTCGCTAACATAACATCAATATTTATTATAATGGTCATTTCATTCACCTCATATCGTTAAATCATTTTCAGATTTAATAGCTAATGCATTCGTTAATAATTTTTGTAATACGGCCGCAAATACCGCAATTACTATCGATGCAAAAATGATAATGAGCGAAAATAAAACGATTCCTGGTGCATCATCTACATCTGCAATGCGAAATAAAAATGGTAAATCTACTATGAAAAATACACTAATAACAATTGCACAAAGTTTAATTTTTTTTAAAGCCTGAACGGATAACACTGAAAAAGCATTATTACGATCAATATAGCCTAATAATTTTATCGTTTGAAAAAGAGCAATAAAGTATGGAATTGCTGCGACATAAAGTACGATTACCATGGGGACAAATAATATAAATTCTTTCGTCTTTGGAACGGCAATTAAGTCGTACGTTAAAAAAGCCAAAATACCAGCAATCGGTAAGCCAATAATGATAACAGCCAGTTTTAAAATTAATGTTTCACGTTTCATAAAAACACCTCGCATTTGTTTATATAATCGATAATAAATCAATATTTATCGTTTTACAATAAAAAAATATCGATAATTAGATATTCTTTGTTGAGTTATGAGAAATGTGAGACTTACTAGTAATTCATTTTATTTCGTGAGAAAATTGTTGTAGCGAGAAAGGAGAGTGGAGCATGGATATACACCTATCACATAAAAAAATAAAGGATCTGTGCGGGGCCATCTCTTTTAAAAAAGGGCAAACATTTTATCAAACAGGGAAAGTTAAATTTCAAAAAGATACTGAAACGCATTGTGAAGCTACCGTAAAAAGTACAGAAGACTTTCATGTACGTGTGGAAAATGATGCGTTTGGTATGTTCAATACATCTTGTAGCTGTCCTACTTTGGGTGACTTCAGTAAAAGCTGTCAGCATATCGCGGCAGTATTAATCGCCATTTATGAACAAAACAAACACAAGTCAACTTTAAAGGAAAAGCAAAATATTGATTTATCTACACATGATATACAAAATAGCTTTCTGTCGATTTTTGAAGATACGAAAATTAGAACAAGTAGGCATCAGCGCCATTTTGAAGAGCGACAAGTGCTACAAGTTGAATTTATGATAACGCCAATTGAATTTACAAAAGAGGAAACGTTATTTGGACTACAATTAAAAGTTAATGGTGTCGCAATTGAGGCGATACGAGACTTTTTAATGAGCGTGAAGCAAGGTGAAAGCTATAAGTTGCAACGTAACATTAGCTATAATCCGCAACAACATTGTTTTTCAATTGAACATGATGCCCTATTGCAGGAATTGGTGAAAGTAGCACGTGATGAGGCATTTTACTTAGAAACAGCGTTGGAAAACGATTTTCAATTACCAGACGAGGCACTATTTATTCCACCATCTGCATGGGCTGGAATTGCACCGTTGTTTATGAAAATAGAAAATATTTCATTATTTTACAATAATGATTTATATAGTGTAATAAAGTTTTTTCAAGATCCTCCACCACTTCGGTTTTATGTAGAAGAGAGTGAGCAGGAGTATGTCATGCATGTAAAAGGCTTTGAACAATCGATTTTATTTCAAGGTTATCAAGCGGTACTCTTAGATGGCAAACTCTATGAACTCAGTCAACAAAGTACGAAGCAATTTGCTGAATTAAAACAAATACTTGAGCAAATTCAGGATTCGCAACTTTCTATACCGTATGGACAACTGGAGTATTTTTTAGAAACTGTTGTACCGAAGTTGAAGAAAATTGGACATGTGGAACTGTCTCATGCACTAAGAAAGCAGCGTATGAAAACGCCGCTTGTCGCGAAACTCTACTTGGATCGATTGAGAAACCGATTGTTGGCTGGCGTTGAATTTCATTACGATCAATTTGTTATCCAACCGCTTGAAGAATATGATGTTTCAAATGAAGTATTAATTATCCGTGATGTTGAAAAAGAGGCAGCTATTCTATCGATTATGGATGAATGTGGCTTTACGAAAACGGATGGCGGCTACTATATGCAAAACGAAGAGTTGGAATATCAGTTTTTATATCATGTCTTACCTAATCTCAAAGAACTTGCACAAATTTATGCCACTTCTTCCGTGAAACTTCGTATCGTAAAGGAAAATAATTTTCCGAAAATCCGTGTGAAGGTGCAAAAGGAACGTACAAATTGGCTTGAGTTTAAATTTGAGATGGATGGCGTTACAAATAAGCAAATAAAGGAAATTCTAGCCGCCTTAGAAGTGAAGCAAAAATATTATCGGTTACCTGATGGGGCACTTTTATCACTGGAAACACGTGAAATGGAAGAAATTCAGCGCTTCTTACGTGCAATCCCAGCACAGGATGATAATTATGAGACGACGTTTAATTTACCGATAATGGACAGTTTGCCTTTTTTAGAGAACTTTGAACATAGTGATATATTTACACCTGAGGAATCATTTAAGCAGTTTAGTCAGCAACTCACACAACCGCAAAACTTAACTTTTGACGTACCAGAAACCTTACAAAACGTGCTGCGCGATTATCAAAAGCATGGTTATTATTGGTTCAAACAGTTAGCCAATTTTGGGTTTGGTGGCGTACTTGCAGATGATATGGGACTTGGGAAAACGATTCAAAGTATTGCTTTTATTGTGTCTGAGCTTGATGTGATTCGAGCACAGAAACAGCCTGTACTTGTCGTTTGTCCGTCATCCCTTGCATACAATTGGCTTTATGAATTAATGCAATTTGCACCAGAAATTGAAGCACTAGTAATCGACGGAGATGTGTCGGAAAGAAGGGCGTTACTTAGCGAGTTGAAACAGCATGATGTGATTATTACGACGTATCCGTTACTTCGTCGCGATTTGTCTTTTTACGAGGATCAATTATTTCATACCGTATTTTTTGACGAGGCACAAGCATTTAAAAATCCAGCTACCCAAACTGCACGCGCTGTCAAAAAAATACGAGCAAATAATCGTTTCGGATTAACAGGAACGCCGATTGAAAATTCATTGTCTGAATTATGGTCAATTTATCGCGTTATTTTCCCGCAACTTTTCCGTGAGTTAGAAGAATTTAGCCATATGCAACGTAAAGACATTGCACGAAGAGTGCGACCGTTTATGTTACGCCGAATGAAGGAACAAGTATTAATGGAATTGCCTGGGAAAGAGGAGACGCTTGAATCCTCTGACTTATTCCCTGAGCAAAAAGCATTGTACGCAGCTTATTTAGCGAAGCTCCGTTTTGATGCACTTAAGCATTTGGACAAAGAAACATTCCATAAAAATCGTATCCGCATATTGGCAGGCATTACAAGGTTGCGTCAAATTTGTTGTCACCCAGCACTATTTGTCGAAGGCTATAATGGGCGCTCTGCAAAATTTGAACAGTTGATAAAAATACTAGAAGAGTCCAAAGTTTCTGGCAGAAGAGTACTAATTTTTTCTCAGTTTACGCAAATGTTAAAACTCATTGCAACGGAACTTTCAAAGCGTGGCGAATCGTATTTTTATCTCGACGGGCAAACGCCATCAAAAGAGCGCGTTTTATTATGTAATCGGTTCAATGAAGGCGAGCGAGATTTGTTTTTGATTTCGTTAAAAGCAGGTGGAACGGGTCTTAACCTAACGGGTGCAGATACCGTGATATTATATGATTTATGGTGGAATCCAGCGGTGGAAGAGCAAGCAGCAGACCGCGCACATCGTATGGGACAAAAGCAGGTCGTTCAAGTGATTAAGCTAATCGCAAAAGGGACAATCGAAGAAAAAATGAATAGGCTACAAGAGAAAAAGAAAGCACTCATTTCAGATATTTTACAAGCCGATGAAAAATTAACGGCTACGCTTTCAGAACAAGATGTCCGTGAAATTTTAATGATTTAAAAAAAGGGTATGAGGATGTTTTTTCCTCATACCCTTTACGCATTCATCACTCTGGTGTACGGATAACTAATACGTCACATTTTGCATGGCGTACGATTGCTTCTGTATTGGAACCGATGAAAATTTGTTCCACTGCATTTAAACCTGTGGCACCACAAACGATTAAATCAGCTTTAACAATTTCAGAAAGTTTTTTTGATAAAACTGTTTTTGGAACACCTTTTGTCATAATTGTTTTCACATTTTCTACGCCTGCATCATTCGCTTGCAATTTACAGCTTTCTAATAATATTTCACCATGCTTGCGAATTAATTCAACCATATTGTCGTACAGCATATCAACCGAAGTTGCCATACTTGTATCGATCACGTGAATAATATGTAAAGTTGAGCCAACATTGCGTTTTGCAACATCGATTGATTTACGGAAAGCCAGTTCAGCTTCTTTAGAGCCATCAACTGCTATTACAATATTTTGATAATGATTAGCCATTGGAAATTCCTCCTTTAAGATAAAAATATTATACCAAATAAAACTAAATTGGAAAAATAAAGGGTATGATATGGCTAATAAAAAGAAAAAAGCCAGTCAAATGATGAACTGGCTTTACAATAATTAAGCTGATAAACCGAATAAGATAGAAAATGGAACTGCTAATAAACATGTAAGGCCAACAAAAGTATCGAATTCTTTATTCTTTCTAAGGCTGAAGTAAAGAATTGCAGCGCCAATAATTACGCCAAAAGCGGTAAAACCATTAAAAGTAATAGCAAAAACTGATAAAAAACGTAATAAAGTATAACTAATAAAAATAGCTAAAAGTGCCTGAATCACAGCTTTTATTTCGCCTTCATTATGATGTACCATAGGATGATCCTCCTTATTAGTTTTGAATTTGAGGTAACTGGTTAAAAATAATAACATATATTTTTTCAGTTCACAAAAAAATTTTTTTGGTCTATAATCAATACTTGTTTTAGCTACTGAATCTAGGGGTGGAAAATTTGGAAGAATATACACTAGTTGAACATCTTACAGAATTAAGAAAACGTATTATTATAACGGCGATTGTCTTTATCGTTACATTAGCGATTGGCTTTTATTACTCACCAACAATTTTGAATGAACTAAAGTCACATGATGTCGCACAAGGTGTCGATTGGAATTTATTTAATTATACGGACGGCATCATGATTTACTTACAATGTGCACTCATTATCGGAATTGCGCTGACGTTACCTGTTGCGATGTTCCAATCGTGGAGATTTATGCAACCTGCACTAAGTGATAATGAGAAAAAGGGCACATTTATTTTTATACCTGCTGCATTTACTTTGTTCATCGTTGGTGTTGCTTTTGCGTATTTCGTATTGTTCCCGTTCATGATGGACTTTATGAAAAAAATTAATGATTCCATTGGTGCAACAGAAACCTACGGGATGAAACAATACTTTTCGTTCATGTTTGGGATAATCATTCCTATTGCGATTATTTTTGAATTACCCGTTATCATTGGTTTTTTAACAAAAATCGGGATTATAAATTCTAAATTATTGAAAAAGTCTCGGAAATTAGCCTATATCGTATTAGTCGTGATAGGTGTATCGATTACACCACCAGATTTTCTTTCGGATTTCTTAATTATTGCTCCAATGATTTTATTGTTTGAAATTAGTATTATTATTGCGAAATACATCGAACGAAAAGAATTAAAAAAACTAATGAGTTTAACGGAACAAGGTAGCTAAAATAGCTGCCTTGTTATTTTTTGCCAATTATATGTGAAATTTTAAGTTAATTGATAAAATTATGACGTTTATCCAACAGAAACTAAGGGGTTTGTTGGGTAATCCTACAGATGAGTAGACTTTTAATGGTTGTGAAGCGTTTGTTAAAAGTTTACGGTGAAAAGGGAATCATTTCATTTAGGCCGTTTACCTATAAATTTACAGTTATTGAATGGGAGGATAAAAAATGGACGAAAACAAAGAAACAATGTTAGAAAAAAAATCTTCTAGACGATCATTCTTAAAGAATTCAGGTCTAGCAGTAGGTGGTTTAGTTCTTGGGGGATCACTTGGCTCATTATTTACAAAAAAGGGTGATACACCTGCAGCGGTTGTAACTCCTTCAACAGGCGGTGGCCATGTTGATTACACGGAAGCATTACAGTTTTTCCGTCGTAAATCAGATTTCAATGCGATTTCTGCTGCAATGGATGTAATTTACCCAGAAGATTCACTTGGTCCTGGTGCAGTTTCTCTAGGTGCTCCATACTTTTTAGACAAACAACTTGCAGGGCCATGGGGTACAAATTCAGATGATTATCGTAAAGCGCCGTTCCAACCTGGTGAAATCCCATTGAACAACGGACAAATTTTCATCGAAGGTGCTCGTAAACTGAACGAGGTTGCCAAAAAGGAACATGACGTAGAAGGTTTCAGTAGCTTAGACGAAGAACAAAAAATCGCGATTTTAACAAAATTCGAAGCTGGAGAAGTCGAATTGATTTTAGTTCCAGCACCAGCATTCTTTGCTCTATTACGATCAGCAACTTTACAAGGTTGCTTCAGCGATCCACTTTACGGTGGTAATAAAAATATGGCTGGCTGGGAAATGAAAGAATTCCCGGGTGCTCAAATGTCATATATCCAATATGCAGAAACTGAAGAATTCGTTAAAATTGCGCCGATTTCAGTAGGCGGACATTCACATTAATGTTGTAGGAGGAAAACCATGGTTACAGTATTACCGAAAGTAGACGTCGTGACAACAGGTATGGGTTGGACAGGCGGTATCGTTGCTGCTGAATTAACAAAAGCAGGCTATCACGTAGTTGGATTAGAGCGCGGTGAAGAACGTTCTGTAGAAGACTATTTAATGGGTCATGACGAATTAAAATATAATATTCGAAAAGAATTAATGCAAAAATTAACGAAAGATACACTTACATTCCGTAACACAACTGATGACGTTGCACGTCCTGTTCGTGATGAAGGTGCCCTTGTACTAGGTACAGGTACTGGCGGTGGTGGTGCACACTGGGGAGCACAAACATATCGTTATTTCCCATATGATTTTGAGATTCGTAGTAAAACAATTGAAAAATATGGTGAAAGTAAAATTCCGGATAATATGTTAATTCAAGACTGGGGTCTTACGTATGATGAAATCGAACCATATTACACAAAGTTCGAGCAAACTGCAGGTGTATCAGGTGAAGAAGATCCTTTAGCGGGTCCACGTTCAGCACCATATCCTACACCACCACTAAAAATGGCACCAGCAATGAATATGTTTCATGATGCAGCTGATAAATTAGGCTACCATCCATACCGTGTTCCAACAGGTAACGTGTCTGAAGAATATACAAATCCAGACGGTGAAAAATTAAATGCTTGTCAATATTGCTCATTCTGTGGGAACTATGGCTGTGAGTATGGAGCAAAATCTGATCCAATCGTAACCGTTATTCCAACGGCTAAAAAGACAGGTAAATTAGATTTACGTCCACATTCATTAGTAACTCGTATTTTAACAGATGGTAAAAAAGTAACAGGTGTACGTTATCGTGATGTTATTACAGGTGAAGAATTTGATCAGCCAGCTGATGTTGTTGCATTAACAAGTTACACGTTCAACAATGTTCGTTTATTACTTTTATCTAAAATTGGTGAACCATATGATCCAGCTACTGGCAAAGGTATCATCGGTCGTAACTATGTAGATCATCATACAATTTTAGGGGCTACTGGATATTTCGAAGAAAAGAAATTTAATAACTTTATCGGTACAGGTGCATGGGGCTCAGCATTTAATGATTTCAATGCAGATAACTTTGACCATAAAGATGTGGATTTCATTCATGGCGGACAAATTGAGATGCACTTAATGGGTAACGAACCAATTGCTAATAACCCTGTATTACCAGGTACGCCTTCATGGGGTAAAGAATTTAAAGAAAAATCGTTACATTACTTTAACCGTACGTTAACGGTTGTATCACAGCGTGCATTCTTACCTTATAAAGAGAACTATTTAAGCTTAGATCCGACATATAAAGATGATTTAGGTGATCCATTAATTCGCGTAACATTTGATTATCATGATATGGACTTCAAACGTCAAGAATTTTTATCTAAAAAATGTGTAGAAATGTTAGAAGCAATGGGCGCAGATACAGTCGTAGCTCACCCAATGGCAGAACATTTCGGCGGTCGTTTTACTTACCAACATGACTCTGGTGGTGCTATTATGGGTTCTAACCCAAGCGAATCTGCTGTAAATAACTATTTACAGATGTGGGATTATGAAAGCTTATTCGTTTGCGGAGCTTCGGCATTCCCACACTTTGGACCAACAAACCCAACACCTACAATGGCTGCATTAACATACCGTGCTACAGAAGGTATGATTCAGTTCTTAAAAAATGGTGGCGGCGCATTAGTTCAACCCAAATAATAGCTAATAAATAGAAGGGAGTCCTTATTATGCCAAGTATTGGTGTACCAGGCTTAATCATTATTTTAGTAATCGCTTTAATTTTATTCGGTCCTGCCAAATTACCTCAATTAGGTAAAGCAGTCGGCGAAACTTTACGCGAATTTAAATCTTCTACGAAAGAACTAATGGAAGATGATGATACGAAGAAAAATGACAAAGAAGAAAAAGACGCTAAATAAGAGTTTCTTCTATAATATAGTAAAAAGGTAAGGAAACCGTATAGGTTTTTCCTTACCTTTTTAATTGAATCGAAAAGATTTAGATGGTGTTTGAAAGACCTCCAACATTTGAGCTGAAAATTGATCTGGATTTTCTTTACATCCTTCTGAAACCCACTCAAGAATAACTCCATAAGAACCATACATTTTATATGTATTATAATGATTGAGTGTAATCGCATTATTCGATTCATCTAAATATCGAATTTCTAAAAACATCTCTTTGAACTGTTCTAAAAAACGTTCTTTTAAATTTGGGATTGAGTTTGAAGTAGTAAGTAATTCATAAAAATGGCGATTTTCATAAATATGTAGGAAAAAGGTGTTTTGTGTACTGTTTTCGATTTGCCTATATTGAACGGTTGTTTTCACCGTAAAAGGTTTATAAAACGATTTGCTGAGTAAATTCATCATCTCATCTAAAAGTTGCGTGGCTAAATCTTCTTTATCTAAATAATAGGCATAAAATGTACTACGATTATAATCGGCGTTTTCGACAATATCTGTAACTGTTACAGCACTGTATCCTTTTTCTTTAACTAATGCAATAAAGTGCCTTTTCAAAGCGTTTTTGGTGCGTCGTACTCTTCGTTCTTCCACAATTTATTCCCCCCACCATAAATTGTAACAATTAAATGGTTAGAAAGAAATAAGTCTAAAATATTAAATTAACAGAATGTTGATGAAATTTTAGGTGATTTATACTATGTTCTTGTTAGGGGGATTAATAGGTTTTATTAAGGTAATAATTTTAAAGTCCTTTGAATTCGATAGGCGAAAACCCCAGCAAAAATGGCAAGTATAATATCTTTTGGCATCGGTGGAATCATCCATAGCCATGCAAGTTGGTACGTAAACCCTGTTGGTGCAGATACCCATAATTTAAATGCGACATAAAGCCAGGTCGTACCTAAAAAGTAATTAATGGCCGTTGCGATTAGAGCAGCAACAACGTATGACTTTTTTGTTTTATACTTTTCAACGATTTTCCCTGCCACGTAAGCGCTCAGTATAAAAGACATAATAAATCCGAAATTCGGCGACAATAATGAAGAAAAACCGCCAGTGAATTTTGAAAACACAGGAGCACCAGCAAGACCAATACATAAATAAACCGTACAAGCAATAGCCCCTTTTTTTCCGCCAAGCACTAAACCAGACAAAATTGCAAAAAATGTTTGAAAGGTAATTGGTACGCCACCAACCATTAAAAATGGGGCAAATGCTGTAATATTGGCACCGATCATAATAAGTGTCGCAAAGATTGCGCTGTGAATAAGATCCACAGTTTTAAATTTTTGAAAGTTTGTTATGGATTGCATCGATATCCTCCTTTGAGTTAACTATTTATTTTTTAAGGTTAACGTAAATATAGGTTTGAAATGTTTTTTTGTCAATTTATTTTTTGTTTAGGTTAACTCAAATCAAAAAGTCCCTTCTTTGGTTAACATATAAGAATACGTCTATAATAGGGATATCTAAAATGAAACGAGGCGAAAAATTTGACGGAGCAAAGAGACGATTTTGGTTTTCGTTTTGATAATAGTTATTTAACTTTACCAAGTGATTTTTACAAAGAAGTTGCACTCAATCATGTCAGCGCACCGGGGATTGTCATATTGAATCTCGCATTAGCTGAAAACTTAAATTTAAATGCAGATGAGCTTTCGAAACATGGAGTAGCCATTTTAGCAGGAGATGAAATGCCAAATGGAGCAGCACAAATTGCACAAGCATATGCAGGTCATCAATTTGGTCACTTTAATATGCTAGGTGATGGTCGTGCACTATTGATTGGGGAGCATATAACAGATTCTGGTGAACGAGTGGATTTGCAATTAAAAGGGTCGGGACTTACACCATTTTCACGCGGTGGAGATGGACGTGCTGCATTAGGACCGATGTTGCGAGAATTTATAATGAGTGAAGCCATGTTTGCACTCGGTATTCCGACAACTCGTAGCTTAGCCATTGCCTCTACAGGTGATCCAATTTACCGTGAAAAAGTATTAGAAGGCGCGGTATTAACTCGTGTGGCAGCAAGTCATTTACGTGTTGGGACATTCCAATATGCGGCAAGTTTTTGTGAAAAAGATGAATTGAAGGCGCTCGCAGATTATGCGATTGAACGTCATTATCCAGAGTTGAAAACTAGTGAAAACCGTTATGTTGCATTACTTGAGGCAGTTCTCGAAAAACAAGCCGCATTAATTGCGAAATGGCAAAGCGTAGGCTTTATTCATGGGGTAATGAATACTGATAATGTGACAATTAGTGGAGAAACAATCGATTATGGTCCATGTGCATTTATGGATACATTTGATCCTGCAACAGTGTTTAGTTCGATTGATAAAGAGGGAAGGTATGCATACGGTAATCAACCAGCGATTACGGCATGGAATATGACACGATTTGCAGAGAGCTTGTTACCGATTTTTCATGAGGAAGAAGACGAAGCAATTTCATTGGCACAACAAGCAATCGAAAAGTTCCCTTCATTATATGAAGCGTATTATTTTAGTGAAATGCGTGAAAAGCTCGGACTCCTTTCAACAGATGAAGATGTTGAAGAATTAATTTTAAACTTCCTTCAATTAATGGAACGCTATAAAGTAGATTACACGAATACATTTCGTGCCTTATCTGATAATGAAAGACCAAACAATTCTCTTTTTGAATCGAAAGAATTTAAAGAGTGGGAAAAAAAGTGGTTTGCCAGAATTGAAAAGCAAGGAACGAGCCTTGAAGAAGTATATGAAGTAATGCAGGCGGTGAATCCTATTGTGATTCCTAGAAACCACCGAGTGGAAGAAGCCATTGAAGCATTTGTAGAAGGCGATCCATCATACTATTTAGAGTTGCTTCAAGTGTTGACGAACCCATTTAATGTAGAGACTCAATTTAATAAGTACAAACAGCCACCAAATGATGAAACACCCCCATTTGTGAGTTATTGTGGAACATAAAGATGAAGCATGGTACAACGTAAAGTTAAAAAGGTTGAGGTAATAGGGGATATTAAAAAAAGCCCGTGTAGTACGTTACATAACGTACTACACAGGCTTAACTCTTTTAAGATAATCGATTACGATAGTCCTCATACTGGAATGTACGAATAACTTTTATACCTTCTTCATCATTATATGAACAAATACTTGGCAAATTCACACCGTTAAACATATGCGTTTTCACCATTGTATAATGCGCCATATCGGTAAATACAAGTTTGTCACCGGGCTTTAGTGGCTCATCAAATGAATAATCACCGATAATATCTCCAGCTAGACAAGTCATTCCACCTAAACGGTACGTATACGTTTTTTCGTTCGGCTGACCTGAACCGATAATATGTGCGCGGTACGGCATTTCAAGTGTATCTGGCATGTGGCAAGTTGCAGATGAATCCACAATCGCAAGCTCCATCCCGTTTTGAATAATATCTAAAACAGTTGCTACTAAATAGCCTGTATTCAGTGCAATCGCTTCACCTGGTTCTAAAATAACCTTCACATCATATGTGTCTTGAATACGATTAATTAAGCTGACTAAAAGCTCGACATCATAGCCGGGTTTTGTAATATGATGCCCACCACCGAAGTTTATCCACTTCATTTGATGTAGGTACTGTCCGTACTTTTCTTCAAAGTGAACTAAAATTCGTTCTAACACATCGGCACCCTGTTCACACATCGCATGGAAGTGAATCCCTTCCACACCCGCTAATTCATCTGGTCGGAATGATTCAAAAGGAATTCCTAAACGTGAATTAATATAGCAAGGGTCATAAAGAGGTGTTTCCACTTCAGAATAACCTGGGTTCACACGTAAACCGATTGAAATGTTTTTTTCGTGATTTAACACTTTATCTTTATATTTATTTAACTGATCAAAAGAGTTAAAGACGATATGGTCTACATATGTTAAATATTCATCGATTTCGTGCTCTGCATAAGCGGGTGCGTACGCATGAACTTCTTTACCGAATTCCTCAAAGCCAAGGCGTGCTTCGAATAATGAAGACGAGGTAATACCGGCTAAGTAATTTCTGACAAGCGGAAATGTTGACCACATGGAAAACCCTTTTAACGCCAATAAAATCTCGCAGCCTGTACGGTCTTGCACGGATTTTAATAATGTTAAATTGCGCTCTAGCAAACGCTCATCTACAACAAAGGCAGGAGAGGGTGCACTAGACCAATTGATGCCAGTTTCTTTTTCGAGAGCTGCGTCCATCATTGGTTTGTGGTTCTTCTTTACGTCCGGCATTACGCTTTAACCTCTTCTTTAGTAGTGAATTCAAGGTCCACTAAATCAGGATTTTCTGTTTCTTGCCATGGTAGACCCCATTTATTTAAAGCATCCATGAATGGGTCTGGATTGAAGTCTTCTACATTCCATACACCAGGTTTTTGCCATTCACCGTTCATAACAAGCATCGCACCAATCATGGCAGGAACACCCGTTGTGTAAGAAATTGCTTGTGAGCCAACCTCTTTGTAGCACTCTTGGTGGTCACATACATTGTATACGTAGTATGTTTTTTCTTGTCCATCTTTTAGACCGCGTACGATACAACCGATGTTTGTTTTACCTTTTGTAAGTGGACCTAATGTTGCTGGGTCTGGTAAAACTGCTTTTAAGAACTGGATTGGCTGAATCATTTGACCATTGAATTCAATTGGTTCGATTGAAGTCATCCCAACATTTTCAAGTACGTTTAAATGTGTTAAGTATTTTTGACCGAATGTCATCCAAAAGCGGATTTGTTTTAGTCCTTTAATGTTTTTTGCTAAAGATTCTAATTCCTCATGATAAAGAAGATAGCAATCTTTTTCGCCAACCTCGGGTAAGTTGTACACCATTTTATGTTCTAAAGGCTTTGTTTCGATCCATTCGCCTTCTTTCCAGAAACGACCGTTCGCTGTAATTTCGCGAATGTTGATTTCTGGGTTAAAGTTTGTTGCGAATGGCAGTCCGTGGTCGCCACCATTTGCATCCACGATATCGATGTAATGAATTTCATCGAAGTGATGCTTTTGTGCATGCGCCGTGAATACGCCTGTTACACCTGGGTCGAAGCCCGAACCTAGAAGCGCCGTAATGCCCGCTTCTTCAAAACGTTCTTTATAAGCCCATTGCCATTTATATTCGAATTTCGCAGTATCCAAAGGCTCGTAATTCGCCGTATCGATATAGTGCGTCTTTGTTGCCAAACATGCATCCATAATTGTTAAATCTTGATATGGTAAAGCTACATTGATCACCACATCTGGTTTAAATCCATTGATTAGGTCAATTAGTTCCTCCGTGTTATCCGCATCCACTTGTGCTGTGTGAATAATCGTTTTCCCACCATCTAATTTTTCCTTTAAAGCATCACACTTAGATTTTGTTCGACTCGCGATCATAATCTCTTCGAATACTTCAGAGTTTTGTACACATTTATGTACGACAACGCTAGCTACACCGCCAGCTCCAATAATCAATGCTTTACCCAATTTCTTGTCACGCTCCCAATCATAAGTTTATTTGTGTTTCGTTTTGAAACAAGATTGATTATATAGAATAGAAAGAAAGTTAGCAATTGCGTTTTTTAAAATATTTTTTTGATTTTTTAAAATGTGAAGTTTTTGTAATATGGGGGGGGAATAAATAAAAAAACAGATGAATAATCCTAAGTATTTTAAGGATTTTTCATCTGCAAGAAAGTTATTTTACGGTTTCTTTTTGTAAGAGGGCATCTTTATTTGTTACGGCATCAACGGCATCATAAATCGTGCTTTCAAAATGGTTCACTTGTAATGATGTGATACCTTGAATGGTTGTACCACCTGGTGAGCAAACCTGGTCGATTAATGCCCATGGGTGTGACTCAGATTGTAATACCATTTTGGCACTGCCAAGGACGGAGCTTGCGGCGATTTCTAATGCCATATCTTTTGGCATCCCTTCACGTACAGCTGCACGAGCAAGTGAATCAATGTATAAGTATGTGAATGCTGGGGAAGCACAGCCGATTGTTGTGAAAATCGAGAATAGATTTTCTTGTAACTCGACAATCGTACCAACTGTTGCGAAAAGCTGTGTGACAAGGTCTTTTTGTTCATCAGTTGCGTGGAGTGTGGAGAAACAACTTGTAGAAGCGCCAATTGTCGCATTGATATTCGGCATAACACGGAAAATCGTTTTGTCATGACCTAAATTTTCGTGTAAGTAATCCAGTGTTTTCCCAGCTGCAATCGAAATAATCATTTGCTTATTGGTCATGTGCTGCTGAATCGTTGGGATGACATCTTCGAACATTTGTGGTTTTACAGCAATAATGACGACATCTACTTGATGCATCATTTCTTCAATTGAATTTGCTGCTTGAATCCCGTATTTTTTCACAAGAGCTTCTGTTTTATATACAGAGCGATTGATACCATATATATTTTTTGCTTCAAATTTTTCGCTAGAAATCATGCCGTGTATTATTGCACTGGCCATATTCCCTAGTCCGATAAAACCGTACTTCATAAACTAATTCCTTCTTTCATGTATAACGAGACTTTTGCATAGCGATTAGTATACCGTAGCAAGAATCCAATGCAAACTGATATGAATTATAAATGAAAAAACAAGTATAACCATTTGCTGTTTGGTTACACTTGTTTATAAAATCTACTTATAAGAAATAGGCATTTTTTATGCCAACGGGCCAATCGATAACTTGATCGTTTTCCACTTTAACTTCTAATACTAAAATTTCGTTTTCGATTGCTTCTAATAGCCAATCGCTATAGAGTAACATCGGTTTTTCATCTTGAAGTAGCGCCTTAAGTTCGTTGTTCGTAATCGATAAAATTTCATATTCACATGTAATATGAATATGCTGCGGGATAACTTGCAGTGAACCGATTTTTATCGTACCAGGAATCGTCCCTTCAATTTCAATAATATTTGTCGTCACAACTTGTTTTTTGTGATCAACGAGTGTTTCAGTTACGAAATCGAATTTTACAGGGTATTCCACATCATTCACAATTGCAGTGCTACGACTAACAACACTAATGGGCAAATTTTCTAAAGAATTTTGGAAATTTTGCTTAAACTCTAATAATGCACTCTCTGAAAAAACAACCATTAAAAACACTCCTTCAATCTATTTTTTATGAATCATCTTAAGTTAATATGTATAGTATAAAGAATGGCTAAATAAAAAGACTATCACCTAGTCTTGGATTAAGTTGTCGCCTAAACGGGAACAATGAATTAAATTTCATTAATTTAAATATAAAAAACTAGTTGTTTCTAGCACTAATTATATACATTTTTTGGATGAATTCAAATAGAAGAAACATATATTTTGTGAATATATTGTTGAAGTTCTGAAACATAGGTACAATAAATGCAGCTGATACAGAATCTAATATAAATTCTGATCGATTTTGGAGTGATTGACATATGAAAGAAAAAACAACTTTTACGAAGCAAGGGAAAGTGGTGTTATTTCCTGGTACGATTGAACGCATGCTAGAAGAGGCGAGTGGACTAGCGGAAAATTATCAATACAACGAAGCAAATGAATTATTTGAAAAAGCCTTTGAGTTAACAGAAGGTGACGAATTATCATTAAGCGTATATGCGTACTCTTTATATGAAACGAAAAATTTCGAGCGCGCAAAAGTAATTTGTGAACAACTATTAGCATTAGGGCCTAACAATTACTTTGAAGTGATGGAATTGTATTTAACGATTGGTATGCAATTACGTCAATTTAAGCAAGTCGAAAAAATCATTGAGTCGCTATTAGAAGAAAATGCTGTTCCACTTGAACAAGTGGAAAAATTTGAACGTTTAAAAAGACTAAATGCGGAAATTGCACAAAATCAGTCGATGCAGGTCGATGAAATTGCTATTGTGGATGCAGATGAAACGGAAGAATTGGTGTTTGACGCGGTACACTTTTTACAATTACCCGTACAGCAACAACTTCTGCAAATTCATGAACTAACAGAAAAAAACATACGTCCGCTTGTTCACGAACTAACGCAAATTGTTGAAACGCAATCGATCCACCCATTTATCCAGAGCTTAATCCTTATATTATTAGTAGAACAAGAAGTCAATGTTGAGCTGACTGTATCAAAATTTGGACATTCACAAGTGGTTAATGTAGCACAACTTGAATTACCGACAAAATTGTCACAATTTCAAAAAGTAACATCAATTATTTTAGAGAAATTGGAACAAGATCCATCTACTTTAGAGTTCGTCCAATTTTTAATTGCCAAGCATGCCATTGTATTGTATCCATACGAATGGTTAGATTATGATAGTGAAGATATAGCGATAAGTTATATCGATTGGGTGAAGACGATGTTCGGCGAAATTAAAGAAATGAATTACGAAATTGTAGAGTTTTTACAAAATATAGAAGAAATTACAGAATTACAAGAGTAGTGAAAAAAGTTGAAACATTGAACAACTATGTTATACTAAAATGGTTGTCAACTTAATAGATACGACGAGTTTGTAAATCAAACAAAAAGTAAATTTTGGAGGTCATATACATGTCTGTAAATTGGGAAAAACAAGAAGGTAACCAAGGCTTATTAACGGTAACTGTAGCTGCTACAGAAGTTGATAAAGCTTTAGACCAAGCTTTCAAAAAAGTAGTAAAACAAATTAACGTACCAGGTTTCCGTAAAGGTAAAATGCCTCGTAACGTATTCGAAAAAATGTACGGTGTAGAAGCTCTTTATCAAGAGGCTTTAGAAATCGTAATTAACTCTTCATATCCAGTAGCATTAGACGAAGCTGGTATCGAACCAGTAGATTATCCAGAAGTTGCTGGTACTGAAAACTTCGCTAAAGGTGCTGAATTCACTTACACTGCAACAGTAACAGTGAAACCAGAACCAAAATTAGGCGAATACAAAGGCTTAGAAGTAACTAAACAAGCTTCTGAAGTAACTGACGAAGAAGTTCAATCTTTAATCGATGCTCAATTAGCTAAAAAAGCTGAGTTAGAAATTAAAGAAGATGAAGCAATCGTTGATGGCGATACTGCTGTAATCGATTTCGAAGGTTTCGTAGGTGAAGAAGCATTCGAAGGTGGTAAAGGTGAAGACTACTCACTAGAAATCGGTTCAGGTTCATTCATCCCTGGATTTGAAGAACAATTAGTAGGTTCTAAAACTGGCGAAACTAAAGACGTAACGGTTACTTTCCCTGAAGAGTATCATGCTGCTGAATTAGCTGGTAAAGAAGCGAAATTCGTAGTAACAATTAAAGAAGTAAAAACAAAAGTATTACCAGAATTAACTGATGCGTTCGCAAAAGAAATCGACCCAGAAGTTGAAACTGTAGAAGCATTACGCACTAAATTAAAAGAAACTACTGCTGCTAACAAAGAAGCAGATGCAGAAGCTACTTTACGTGATGAACTAGTAGAAAAAGCTGCAGCTAACGCTGAAGTTGAAATTCCACAAGGTATGATCAACACAGAAGTAGACCGCATGATCCAAGAATTTGGTCAACGCTTACAAACTCAAGGTATGAACTTAGACCTTTACTACCAATTCTCTGGTCAAAACGAAGAAGCATTACGCACTCAAATGGCTGAAGAAGCTGTTAATCGTGTAACTGTTTCATTAGTTTTAGAAGCAATCGGTCAAGCTGAAGCAATCGAAGTTTCTGAAGAAGATATCAACACTGAAGTTGAAAAAATGGCTGCTCAATTCGGTATGACGAACGAGCAAATTTTAACTGCTTTAGGTGGTACTAAAGTTCTTGAGAACGATATCCGTACTCAAAAAACAGTTGAGTTCTTAGTAGAAAACGCTAAAATCTCTAAATAATTTTAGTTAATAGTGTTCAAATTTTTTCGCAATCATTCACCATGGAAAAGGATGGTTGACGACATTAGTTGGATAGTAAATAAGACAATTATAGACAAGGTACGGATTATCCCGTGCCTTGTTTTATCACATAAACGAATAGTTATATGCATACATAATTCCGATTTATGCAAGATATTTTGCATAAATCAAAGATAATTATTATAGGTAGCTTCAATACGAACTGCCGTAAATTACTTAAGCAATGATGAGCAATCAATTTATTTGATTAAACGAGTAGAATCTTGTAAGATAGTTGCTTGAATAGGGGTGAACCAAATTGTTTAAATTTAATGATGAAAAAGGCAATTTAAAGTGCTCTTTCTGTGGTAAACCACAAGAACAGGTCCGTAAATTGGTTGCTGGACCAGGCGTATATATTTGCGATGAATGTATCGAATTATGCTCTGAAATCGTAGTGGAAGAACTAGGGATTGAGGAAGAAATCGAATTTAAAGACATTCCAAAACCTAAAGAAATTTTAAACATTTTAGGGGAATATGTAATCGGACAAGAGCGTGCGAAAAAAGCATTAGCTGTTGCGGTTTACAATCACTATAAACGAATTAATTCAAACTCAAAAATTGATGATGTGGAATTATCAAAATCAAATATCGTTTTAATTGGTCCAACAGGTAGTGGTAAAACGTTACTAGCTCAAACTTTAGCACGTATTTTAAACGTACCATTTGCCATTGCAGACGCAACAAGCTTAACTGAAGCAGGTTATGTTGGTGAAGACGTTGAAAATATTTTATTAAAACTAATTCAAGCGGCTGATTATGATATCGAACGTGCGGAAAAAGGGATTATTTATATTGACGAGATTGATAAAGTTGCTCGTAAATCAGAAAACCCTTCAATCACTCGTGACGTATCAGGTGAAGGTGTACAACAAGCATTATTAAAAATTCTAGAAGGTACTGTAGCGAGCGTTCCTCCACAAGGCGGCCGTAAGCATCCACACCAAGAATTTTTACAAATTGATACATCAAACATCCTTTTCATTGTAGGTGGCGCATTTGACGGCATCGAAACAATTATTAAACGTCGTCAAGGTGAAAAAGTAATTGGTTTCGCATCAAATCCGAATGCTGTTGTAGAAGAAGATGGGTCATTAATGTCTCAACTAATTCCAGAAGACTTATTAAAATTCGGTTTAATCCCTGAATTTATCGGACGTTTACCAATATTAGCAACTTTAGAACAGTTAAATGTCGATGCATTAGTTGAAATTTTAACTGCACCGAAAAATGCATTAGCAAAACAATACCAAAAAATGTTAGAGCTTGATAATGTAGAGCTTGAATTCGAAGACGATGCACTTGTTGAAATTGCAAAATTAGCAATTGAACGCAAAACAGGTGCACGTGGATTACGCTCAATTATCGAAGCAACAATGTTAGATGTAATGTTCGAATTACCTTCTCGCGAGGATATTAAAAAATGTGTCATTACAGCAGAAACAATTCGTGATAAAGCAGAGCCAAAGCTAATTTTAGAAGACGGTTCAGTTTTCACGAAAGAAGATAGTGAAAAAACTTCAGCATAATCTAGCTGGAAATATAAGCCAAACATGTAGCTGACTTAGACTTCATAAACAAGTCCAAAGTCAGCTTTTTCTTACAATTGGAATGATACATATTGGTTTGATGAAAATACCATAATTTAGAGAGTGCAATAAACTCTCTAAATTATAGTAGCCTCCGGCGGATGTCACAGATTTTTGAAGAAAGTTTTAAGAGGGTGTCAGCCTAAAAGTGTCGCATCCTGCGACAACGTCTGACTGACCCACGTCCTGTGGGCCTAAACTCGAAAAAATCTGGACACAATTACGCTGAGGCGTAATTGGTGAGTAACTTACACATACTTATATTGCGGGTTGTTTTTAAGATTTGGATGGAGGTGAATACCCGCGTGACAAAAAAAATTAATAATATGCCAATTTTACCTTTAAGAGGATTGCTCGTTTACCCTACAATGGTTTTACATATTGATGTGGGTCGAGAGCGTTCGGTAGCTGCTTTAGAACATGCGATGTTAGGAGATAGTACAATCTTTTTAATCACTCAAAAGGATTTACGCGTTGAATCCCCAGTGAAATCAGACCTTTTCGAAATGGGAACACTTGCAAAAGTAAAACAAATGTTGAAATTGCCAAATGGAACTTTACGAATTTTGGTAGAAGGTATTAATCGAGCAAAATTATTGCGTTATGAGGAAACAGAAAAATTTGCGGTAGCTGATCTTGAAATTTTTGAAGATGATCAGTACAAAGATTCAGAAACAGAAGCATTAATGCGCACAGTATTAACCTATTTTGAAAAGTATGCAAAATCTTCGAATAAAATTACAACTGAAACAATTGAATCTGTTTTAGACATTGAAGAGCCTGGCCGTTTAGCAGATGTCATCACTTCCCATTTACCATTTAAAATCGGGGAAAAGCAAGAAGTGTTAGCACTAACGAACATAAAAAAACGTCTAGATCATTTAATGATTCGATTGCATGATGAGCAAGAAATTTTAAATTTAGAGAAAAAAATTAGCACAAAAGTAAAACAAGCAATGGAGCGCACGCAAAAGGAATATTATTTACGTGAGCAAATGAAAGCAATTCAAACAGAGCTTGGCGATCGAGACGGTAAAACAGGTGAAATCGCAGAGCTTCGTAAAAAAATCGAAAGTTCAGGTATGCCTGATTCAACGTTAAAAGTGGCTTATAAAGAATTAGACCGCTATGAAAAGCTACCAGCAGCAAGTGCTGAAAGTGGTGTTATTCGAAACTATTTGGAATGGTTAGTAACTATTCCATGGAGCGAAAAAACAGAAGACCGTATTGATATTGCCTATGCGGAAGAAATTTTAAATCGTGATCATGACGGGTTAGAAAAAGTAAAAGAGCGTGTATTAGAATATTTATCTGTTCGCCAATTAATGAATTCATTACGCGGGCCGATTCTTTGTTTAGCTGGACCTCCAGGGGTTGGTAAAACAAGCTTAGCACGTTCAATTGCAGAAAGTTTAGACCGTAAATTTGTTCGTGTATCACTTGGTGGTGTACGTGATGAATCGGAAATTCGTGGTCACCGTCGTACGTATGTCGGTGCAATGCCTGGGCGTATCATTCAAGGGATGAAAAAAGCAGGTACAGTCAATCCTGTGTTCTTACTAGATGAAATCGATAAAATGTCGAATGATTTCCGTGGCGACCCTTCAGCAGCAATGCTTGAAGTGTTAGATCCAGAACAAAACAACACATTCAGTGATCATTTCATTGAAGAACCATACAGTCTACAAGATGTTTTATTCGTTGCAACGGCAAATGACTTAAGCACAATTCCAGCACCGCTTCTTGACCGTATGGAAATCATTAATATTGCAGGCTATACAGAGTATGAAAAAACAGAAATTACAAAAAATCATTTAATTCCTAAGCAAATGAAGGAACATGGTTTAAAGAAAGCACAATTAGCGATTAAAGATGAAGCAATTACAGATTTAATTCGTTACTATACGCGTGAAGCGGGTGTACGTGGGTTGGAACGCCAAGTAGCAACGGTTTGTCGTAAAGCAGCGAAGAAAATTGTTGCGGCTGAAAAGAAAAAAGTAACAGTGAGCTCAAAAGTATTAGTCGATATGCTCGGTAAACACCGTTTCCGTTACGGGCAAGCTGAAACTGAAAACCAAGTGGGTGTAGCAACAGGTCTTGCATACACGACAGTTGGTGGCGATACGCTACAAATTGAGGTTTCATTAACACCTGGTAAAGGGAAATTAATATTAACCGGGAAGCTTGGCGACGTGATGAAGGAATCAGCTCAAATCGCATTATCTTATGTTCGTACATTGACGCATCAGCTTGATTTAGATGCCGATTACTTCGAACAACATGATATTCACTTGCACGTACCAGAAGGTGCAGTACCAAAAGACGGACCATCAGCAGGTATTACGATGGCGACGGCAATTGTATCTGCAATTACTGGTAAAGCGATAAAACGTGAAATCGGAATGACAGGTGAAATTACACTTCGTGGTCGCGTGTTACCAATCGGTGGCTTAAAAGAGAAATCATTAAGTGCACACCGTGCTGGTTTAACAACAATCATCATTCCAAAAGATAATGAGCGCGATATTGATGATATTCCAGAAACAGTTCGTGAGCAGCTCACATTTAAACTAGTGTCACAAGCAGAAGAAGTTCTAGCGATTGCACTAGACGGAGGTTTTAGAAAGTAATGAAAGTCCATAACGTTGAAATGATCGGTAGTTTTGTCCGACCAGAGCAATTCCCAGAAGACGGCCTACCTGAGTTTGCCTTAGCAGGTCGCTCTAATGTCGGAAAATCATCGTTCATAAATCGTATGATTGGCCGTAAAGCAATGGCGCGAATTTCGTCAAAGCCTGGTAAAACACAACAGTTAAACTTCTATAAAATTGAAGAACAATTGTTTTTCGTGGATGTACCTGGTTACGGCTATGCAAAAGTTTCAAAATCAGAACGTGCAGCATGGGGAAAAATGATTGAAAAGTATTTCATGAGTCGCGAACCATTAAAAGCTGTTGTATTAATTGTTGATTTACGTCATGATCCAACAAACGATGACTGCATGATGTATGATTTCTTAAAGCACTATAATATTCCAGTAATCGTTGTTGCAACGAAAGCGGATAAAATCCCTAAAGGTAAGTGGGACAAACATAAAAAGGCAGTACGTGAAACATTAGAAATGGATAAACAAGATCCATTACTAGTCTTCTCATCTGAAAAGGGCTTAGGCTTAGAACAGGCTTGGACTGAAATCGAATCACGTATGTAAAAGTAAAGAGAGTGCTCTGTAAGTATTAACTTACGGGGGACTCTCTTTTTTAATAAATTAGAATAATTCCTTGATGTATGCCGACTTTTGCCGATAAAAATGGTAGGAGGTGTTCTTATGGATATTGCAGCACTAGCGATGTCGATGAAACAAGCAGAGTTGATGCAAAATGTTTCATTGGCGGTTACAAAACAAGCGATGGAATTTCAAGAGCAATCTACGGATCAACTGTTAGAAATTATAGATGCTCCACACCCAACATTAGGTCAATCGATTGATGTATCTATCTAAACTTTTGCATCTAGTACAGTGCGCAGACTCAGAATATTTGGTAAACTATAGTGGACTTTACAATATTTAATTACATATTATCCAAATATTTTGAGCGTTTTGTTACGAATTGTAATGAATAGAAGAAGGTAAAAATCTATTTTGATATAGTTAATAGTAGTGAGTAATATAAAGGAGGCGTCACAGTTGCTAAAAAAATTCACAATTTTATTTCTAGCAATTATTTTTGTTTTGGCCATGTTACCGTTCGAGCAACCAGCTGAAGCATCAGCTAATTATACATATGTAAAAGCCAATTATAATGAAACAGCAGATAAAAAGGGGAATGTGACACGTACGTTAAAAACTGTAACGGTCATGTCAAGTACAGGGAAGTATGTCAACTTTTCTGTTGATAATTCAACTTTGTACTATGTAAACAATACGAAAACAACAATTAGTGGTTTGAAAGCCGGCATGAAAGTTACCGTTTATGCCAGCGGTACAAAGGCGACAAAAATACAAGGAACCACAAATAACGGCAGCGGTGCAATTGTAGCAAATAGCAAGCAAATTTTAGGCGCTGTAACGGAAATCGATCCAAACGGCTTGTACATTAAAGTGAAGCCAGACGGTGGAAGTAATCAAATGTACACAGTGAACTACAATACAGGATTCTTTAAAGACAGTAATTCTGTAGACTTAGATGTACTCTATGTCGGCGATCGCGTTCGTCTAAAATTTGCGAGCGCTAACACAAAAACAGTTTCACAAGTAGAAATTGTTAGTTCTTCATCTATTTTAGTGCAGGACCTTTATAAAGCTAAATTAAATACAGTGAATACTGGTAATAATACGATTACTGTGAAAAATTCACACCCATTATTAAACTGGGAGTTCGGTACCGCTGTATCACAAGCCCAAAAAACATATACATTTACAAATAACACTTCTATTTATGTCGGCAATACAAAAATTACGAAAGCAAAATTAAAAAACTATCAAAATAGTGATTTATACTTCGTAACAGCAAAACAATTTAGTAAAGAAATTGTTAATAAAATTATCGTGCTTAAAAATAATGAATTTACATTCTATCAACCAGTTACGAGTACGGATTTAACATTCAATCACTTTGTTTTATCGAATAAACGAAATTTAGAATATCATAAAGGGTCAATTTTAATTCGTAATGGTCGCTTAATTGAACCAGAAGGCTTTAATTCCATGAACTCAGCTAACTCAATGGTTCAAACATCAGCCTTTGTCATTGCTGATGGTGTAGCAAATCCAAAGTATGCACATGTAGTAGATATTACAAATGATAGCTTAAGTGCACCTAACTTAGCGGGACATCAACTATACTTCGGTATGCTTGATTTAGCAGATTTAGATGCCTATAAACTAGAACTTACAGATGTTCTTCAATATAAAAATAATCACTGGTCAAAATACAACGCAAATTCAATATTTGCTTTTAGTAACTCAACCGATGCAACGGAATTTAATAATACGTTAGTATTCCCAGAGATGGAATTAGACAGCTATGAAGGGGACTATGGTTATTTCTATGTGAAAAATGGACATGTTCAAGCAATTCATTTTGTTGGAAATGATTTGGGTTATGCACATTTGACTACAACAGGTCGCATTAAATCGATTAATTCAAATACAATGACAGTCAATAATGCGAGTCAGTGGCTTGAAAGTTCAGGTGAATGGACGTATTTAGGAGAGTCAGAAGTAGATTTAGATAATATTATGTTCATTAAAGGCGGCAAAGTTGTTGATAAAACGCAATTGAAATCTAATGACCGTGTCGTATTATTAATGGATGAAAATGAACATACACATATCGTTATCGTGAATTAATAGTTTATAATTGGCAAGGAGTTGTCTCAATCGTTTTTGTGGCAGCTCCTTTACGCCGATTTAAGAAATGATTTCGTAATAACTCGATTGGCTCAACTATCAATCTTTTGGGGAAGAAGAAATGCCGAGATGATTGAAGTTTCACTTTATTAGAGAAGAGGTTTGATGCATGCGGAAATTAAAAACTGTTTCGACGCTATTCATTTTTACCATGATGCTTTTGGCACTTACTGCGTTACCAAAACAATCCTTTGCACAGTCGATTGATTTAACAGGTGGTATAAAAAATGAATACCAATATGAAGAATACGTTTTCTTATCGGGAAAACCCATTAAGTTTACAGGTACCAGCAAAAGCGTCTCAGTCACAACAAAAGAAAATAAAGGTAAGTTAACAGAGACGTATAAATTTACACTAACAGGACCAAATGGCGAAAAATTAACGCGTAATTTTGCTTATACATATGATGTCGAAAACTATGATCAAATTGGGCAAAGTACAGCTACTGGTGATGTATCAAAGTATACTGAAAAGATCGTTATCGGTGCTCAAACATTTACATTAGTTGATTATCAATTATCAAAAAGTACAGTAACAGACAAGCGTCCAGCTTCCGATTATTATGCAGGTGAAGCGATTGCACGTAAAACGTATACTGTTGCCAAAGATGGTAAAGAATCAGTAACGGTTCAAATTGATAGCCGCAATGAAGGTTATGAAAACTTCTGGGGTGCAACGGAAACACAAATTACTGAATACAACTATACATTTGAAAATAAAGGCGAGGTAAAAGAGGGTACTGTAACGAATACTGTATCAACTACAAAATCCCGCACAACAGAATACAACGAAAATACCGCTTCATTATCCAGCTTTAATGGGAATTACAAAACAATTAGCACAGCGGATACCGTTTCTAAGTATGAATATGATTTACCAACAAAAAGTGGAACAGTGGCATTAGATATCGAATATATGCCAAAAGTCGAAATGTTAAAAATTCCGAAATTCCGTGATTTAGCGTCAAGTTGGGCAAAAGGTAATATCGAATCATTATATGCGCTTGGTATTTTAGATGATGATTCGAATTTCTTCTCTCCATCAACACCTATGCTTCGCTATGATTTCGCAATTGCCATTGGAAAGGCAATTGATTTACGCGTATTAGAAGATACTTCAAAACGTAAATCAAAAGTGCCAACAAAAGCGATTTTTAGAGATGTATCAAAAAGTAAGAAAGATTATGATTACCTAGTAGCATCTGTTCAAAAGGGTGTTATAACAGGTACGACGCCAGCGACGTTTTTACCAGATAGTTTTTTAACACGCGAACAAGCAGCAACTATTTTAGTTCGTGCCTTAGGACTTGAAGGAAAAGCACCAGATCCAGGCTATTCAACGAACTTCAGTGATGATTATAAAATTAGCGATTATGCACGTGATTCAGTTTATATCGCTGAACAAATCGGTCTAATGTCTGGAAGCTATGGTAAATTTAATCCAAAAGGAACATTAACTCGTGCAGAGGCATCGGCTATTATTGATCGCTTCTTAAACCATTTAGAAACGAATCTAAAACAAAATTATCGTGATGATATGATGAACTTTTGATTAAGGAGGGCACAACAATGAAGACATTCAAACGAATTATGGCCATCATTTTATCGTGCTTATTAATGTTCTCTGTTGGATTACCAATGAACGCAACACCAGCAGATGCAGCAACGAATAATACGATTAAAGATGTGAAAGCTACGCATTATAGCTATCCGGATGTTCAATGGGCCGTAAGTAATGGCTATTTAACGTTAGATAGTTTAAATAAGTTTTACCCGAATACGCAAGTGAAGGAATGGCATATGTTAAAAATGCTTGCGACACTTGATAAAAACTACAATTTTAGTATTGATCAAGACGTAATGTATGCCTACTATGGAAATCTCAACGTTCCTTTGTATGGGGTATCGAACACATCGAAACGTAATGCCAATATTTCGCGCGGACATTTCGCACGAATTTATGCAGCAATGAATGGCTTAGATTTATCAGAAGCCCAAGCAGTTCAGTATTTATACTTAACGGAAATTACGAATGGGACAACGGGAAAACGTACGTTTGAAGACTATAAACCAAATCAAACGATTACTCGTAGTGATTTAGCTACTTTTATGCACCGTATTGTTAAGCAAGGTACTGTTGCATTGGAAGGCTTAGCAGAAACAGCATCTGGAAAAGACAATGGCAAGGTAACTTTACCGAATAACTTCATTGAAAGTAAGGGTGGCTCTGTAGAAATTCCATTGCAACCTGGTAAAAGTGTCAATGATAAAGAAAACCGTCCAGATGTATATAAAGCCGTAAAAGATATTGAAGTAGAATCCGAATCATTGATTGCCAATGGAGTAGATTCAACATTAGTTACACTTCAACTACGTGATAGTTACGGTAATGATATTCCTTACGATGAATCACTAGAATTTAAAGTATACTCTAAAGCAGGCGCAACACTTTCAGAGACAGGGACAAATACGAGTGGAAATGTAACGACAGTTTTCACAGATGGTCCTGAATTAAATGTCTATGTAACGGCACCCGCATTAACAAAATCGGTTGTGGATACAATTTGTTTTGAAATGGTCAACCCAACCGATCAATATTACACATATAAAAACCAAGTAATTGAAGCATCAGTCCGTTATGTTCCAACACCTGAATTGCGTATTTCTTATGAAGTATACGACCCAGATCAAACTGATTGGGCTGGCGGTGATGTGAAACCAGGTGTGAAACCTTTACCAGCATTACCACAAGGGATTGGTGATGGCGGCACAACAGTAAACTTCACTGAAAAAGGCATTATTACCGTTACAGACGTAAACGTTGATGGAAAATTATTAAAAGGTTCGAAGTGGGAAACCTATACAAACCAATCAACAGGTCAGTTGACGCAAGGAAATGTAAATTCTGAAGAGATTCAATACGGAAATGCAGAATTAAAATTAGAAGGACAAACCATTTCTGTTTGGTTATTTGAGAAAATCTTAGATAACTTAATTTATGGCACAGAAAATGATACGACCTGGGGTGGAGTAGGTAACGCCAAAGTGATGTACACGATCAACAAAGAAGGTCGTGCCACTTATGATTTACAAGGCGTGATTACGGATGAGATTACATCTAAATTCGAATCGACTTTGCTATCAGCGATTATTTACTTACTTGATGACGAAGTATTGCCAAAAGTTGATAGTATTACGCTAACACATGAAGAAAGTGTTGTGGCGATTAAAGCGTTATATGACCGTTTAAGTCAAATTGACAAAAACCTATTACAAAAAGAATATGCAGACCGAATTGGTAAACTTGAAGGTGCTGTAGCGAAAATTGCTGTTTTAAATAAAGGGAAAGAACTACAACAGCGCCCTGAAGGTATGGACCGATACACAAAAGTAATCGTGAACCTAGTAGCGCCAAGTGGTGTTGTTATTACCGATTACCGTGGTACAGTAGAAATCGAGTTTAACGGTAAAACAAAGCTTGTGTCATTCGATACAAATACAAAGGATTATAACAAAGGTACAGGTTACGCTGGTTCAGCAGTTGCATACTTCGATGATATTTTATACGGTTATTCAACGATAAAAGCAAAACTTGTCGATACCGATCCTCGTTATACGAAAGTATTAGAAAGCTTGTACAATAAAACAGTTTCGAAAAAAGCATTTACGAATTCAAAATTCGAACAAAAAAGCTGTAAAAATAACGAAATTGCCTTTTTAGTTGACCATTCAGGTTCAATTAAGAAAGCTGATAAAGACAACTATATTTCAACAAAAGTAAACCAAATGATTCAAGCGGCACAAGTAGATCCTACACATGTATATCGTTTTAATAATAAAGCGATTCATGAAGCATCAGGTGCGCCAAGTGCAGTTGCTAGTACCCAAAATTTATTGCAATATCAACCAAGAGATGCGAAATCGACAGAACTAATAAAATCTGCTACAACTGTTGTCAATAACTTCTCTAATAACAATACAAATAAAGTACTAGTCATCATTACAGATGGTAAGGCAAAGAAAAATGGTTTGGATAATTTTAAAAAATTAGCTGATGCTAAAGGTGTTAAAATTTTCACGATTTCAGTTGGTAAATACAACTCGGTTAATGAAGGACTATTAAAAAGCCTAGCAGAAAATGGCGGCCAATATTTTAATATTTCTGATGTACATGATTTACACAGTCCCTTCCAATCGATTTTAAAAGCATTATGTGGGGGAACAGTCGACACAGGCAGCATGTGCTTAGTAGCCGATTCACTATTTAACGAAGGCTCTGTTAAACTAACAAAAACAAATGTTGCAATGGAAGCACGAATTAATGAATCGTGTACAAATGTTACAAAAGTTATTGTTGTCTTTACGGCGAATAGCGGGACAACGAAATTTGAATTGAAAAATGCCAATAATGGTGTTTATAAGTTGTCAAAAAGGATAACGGAATTTAAGCAGTTCAACTTATACAAAGAGATAGAAATCGAAGCTTACGATGCAAATGATAGTTTAATTGCAACGAAAGATGTAACGCTATAAAGTTTTGCCATTCCTCCTATGATAGGTTGGGGAATGGCTTTTTTCGTTTTAAAATGGACATACTAAATGCAATTGTTACCATTAAGTCCGCATATGTTGAAAATCGTTTAGAACTTTGTTAAACTTACTTTAGAATTATTCTAATGTAAAAATACTTTTCATAGCATGTTCACAAAATGACCGTGAATAATGAAATCTTTATGATACAATAGGATTTATGAATTAGAACGTGTGAGGTGTGGAGGTTCATGCATACATTAGTGGTAGGCCTGAATTATAAAACAGCGCCAGTTGAAATTCGTGAAAAATTATCCTTTATTGAACAGGATATTCCGAATGCAATGGCTGCGTTGCAAAATCAAAAAAGCATTTTAGAAAATGTAATTGTATCTACATGTAACCGTACTGAAATTTATGCGGTAGTTGATCAATTACATACAGGTCGTTATTATATTAAGCAATTTTTAGCCAACTGGTTTAACATTCCTATGGAACAATTTGAAAATCATTTATTCATTCGTGAGGAAGATGATTCATTAAATCACTTGTTCCGTGTAACTGCCGGTATTGACTCCATGGTATTAGGGGAAACGCAAATTTTAGGTCAAGTGAAAAAAAGCTTCCTTAAAGGTCAAGAAGTTGGTACGACTGGAACCGTTTACAATCATTTATTTAAACAAGCAGTTACATTTGCAAAACGTGCACATAGCGAAACAGCAATTGGTGAAAATGCCGTTTCTGTATCTTATGCAGCCGTTGAGTTAGCGAAAAAGATTTTTGGCTCATTACAAAACAAGCATGTTGCGATTTTAGGTGCTGGTAAAATGGGTGAACTTGCGATTCAAAATCTTCACGGTAATGGTGTCGGCAAAGTAACAGTTATTAATCGTACATTTGAAAAAGCACAAAACTTAGCATCAAAATTTGATGGTGATGCCAAAGCAATGAACGAATTACAATGTACACTTTTAGAAGCAGATATTTTAATTAGCTCAACTGGTGCAACAGATTATGTCATTGATTATGATTTAATGAAGGATGTTGCGAAGTTCCGTAAAGGCGATCCATTATTTATGGTCGACATTGCAGTGCCACGCGACTTAGATCCGAAAATCGGTGATGTACCGAATGTATTCTTATATGATATCGATGATTTACAAGGTATTGTACAAGCCAATTTAGCTGAACGTGAACGCGCGGCGAATGAAATTACGGCAATGATTCAAGATGAAATCGTTCAATTTAAAGATTGGTTCAAAACGTTAGGTGTTGTCCCAGTTATTTCTGCTCTACGTAAAAAAGCAGCTTCGATTCAAGAAGAGACGATGATCAGTATTGAAAATAAAATGCCAGATTTAACAGAGCGTGAACGTAAAATTTTAAATAAACATACAAAATCAATTATTAATCAGCTCTTAAAAAATCCAATTCTTCAGGCGAAAGAAATGGCAAATTCGGATACTGCAGCTCAAGAACTTGCTTTATTCCAACAAATTTTTGGCATTGAAGAAGATGTGCAACAAGAAGTGCGTTTACAACAGCAAGAGAAACCGAAAAGTGAACAAGTAGGAACAGATCTAAGTGGCAATGCAAGTTTTTCTTTTTAATAAAAACTGTATAAAATAATAATAAAATTGCCACATATGTTCGTACTTTATTTAAATAAATGTTAAGCGTTTTCGTATCTCTATGGTAAAATTGTAGATATTGAAAACGCTTTTTTCGATGCAAAAAAATAGAGAGATTTTTAATAGGGGAAGGGTGCATATGACGACAATAGTAATGGCAAGACTATATGAGCTCATGATTATTCTCTATGCGCTCAGTATCGTACTTTATTTTACGGACTATTTATATAAAAATGTAAAATTTAGACGTGTTGCATTTTGGTTCGTCTCGATTGTTTGGGTATTACAAAACTTATTTTTAGTATTGTTTATAATAGAAACAAAGCGCTTCCCGATATTGTCCTTGTATGAAGGCGTATTCTTTTATGCGTGGTTGTTAACGACGTTTTCAATCGTCCTACACTGTATTGCTCGTGTAGATCTACCAGTTGTCTGTTTAAATTTATTAAGCTTTATCTTTTTGACGATTCATTTATTTGCACCGTCAACAGCTGAGCAAATTGTAGGGGAATCACTCATATCGGAAATGCTAGTTATTCATATTAGCTTTGCGATTATTTCATATGTGGCATTCTCAATTGCCTTTGTGTTCTCAATATTGTATTTAATTTTGTACCGTATTTTAAAGCGAAAAAAGCTAAATCATTTATGGTCGAGACTACCTAGCCTACAGCTAATGTTGAAGTGGATTAATTTATCAACATTAGTAGGGATTCCACTGCTTTTAATTAGTTTAATATTAGGGCTTGAGTGGGCATCCATAACGCTTGAAGGAGTTTCAATTTTAGATGTTAAAATTGTGGGCTCGTTTGTTGTATCAGTTGTATATTTAATAATCTTCCTACTTCATCGTAGAGGAACATTATTAGGTGCTGTCTATGCACGAGTACATATTTATTTATTTTTACTCGTTGTCGTGAATTTTTTCCTTGGCAGCAAATTATCGAATTTCCATCTATGGGTTTAACAGAAAGGTCGGAGTAACTTGAGAAAAATTATTGTAGGTTCACGAAAAAGTAAATTAGCATTAACACAAACAAACTGGTTTATTAATGAATTAAAAGCTGCAGGCGTGCCATTTGAATTCGAAATAAAGGAAATCGTCACAAAAGGCGACCGTATATTAGACGTTCAATTATCAAAAGTTGGTGGTAAAGGTCTTTTCGTAAAAGAAATCGAACAAGCGTTATACGATAAAGAAATCGACTTTGCTGTTCACTCTATGAAAGACATGCCAGCTGTATTACCAGAAGGTTTAGTTATTGGTTGTATTCCTCCACGTGAAGATGCGAGGGATGCATTTATTTCAAAAGGACATGTGAAATTTGCTGATTTACCTAAAGGTGCAGTAGTAGGAACAAGCTCATTACGTCGTAGTGCACAATTATTACAAGTGCGTCCAGACCTTGAAATTAAATGGATTCGCGGTAATGTAGATACACGTTTAAATAAATTAGAAACAGAAGACTATGATGCCATTATTTTAGCTGCGGCAGGTTTGAAACGTCTTGGTTGGAGTGACGATGTTGTCACTGAATATTTAGATACAGATATTTGTTTACCTGCTGTAGCACAAGGTTCTTTAGGAATCGAATGTCGCGAAGACGATGCCGAATTACTTGCTGAACTTGCCAAATTGACAGATGCAAAAACGTGGGTTTCAGCACATGCTGAACGTGCTTTCTTAGCGGCAATGGACGGTGGATGCCAAGTGCCAATCGCAGGCTATGCTACAGTTGAAGGTGATTATATTACGCTAACTGGATTAGTTGCAGCACCAGACGCATCTGTGACATATAAAGAGACAATAATTGGTAATGATGCTGACGAATTAGGGAAAGCAGTCGCTGCAAAATTAACAGAGCAAGGTGCCTTTGAGTTAATTCAAAAAGTGAAGGCTGAGTTAGATGCTGAGTAAGCCATTAGCAGGCAAAACGCTAATTTTAACGGGTTCTTCAGTTGTTCAGTCTGTCATTAAACAGATTGAACAATATGGAGGCAAAGTTTTATCTTACCCTTTGATTGAAACAGTTGAAAAAGTTTCAAAAGAGGAGCAAACTAATTTACGTAATCTCTCGAATTATCAATGGTTAATTTTCACGAGTCAAAATGCGGTAATTAGTTTTATTGCAAAATGTGAGCGCTACAGTGTTCAAGTACCAACAAAGTTAAAAATTGCTGTTGTAGGTGAGAAAACGGCCGCATTATTAAAACAGCACGGATTTAGTATTCATTTTATGCCTTCTGTTTTTAGCGCGGATGTTTTTGTGAAAGAGTTTTCACTAGCTAATAATGAAAAGGCTTTATTTTTACGCGGAAGTATGGCAAAAAATACGATTCATGAAGGCACGGGAGCAGATGAATGGATTGTATATGAAACCAAAACATGTGAAGCCTATTTACAACCATTACGAGAGAGTTTAAAAGAAGAAAAACAACCTATCGTACTTTTTTCAAGTCCGTCAGCAGTGGACGTGTATGCAAAATATATCGTACCAATTGTCGAATGGGGCTTCGTAAAATGTGCTTCAATCGGTCATGTCACAACAGCGGCACTTGCAAAATACGGCGTGACGCCCATTGTACAACCGAAAATTTATACGATGCAAGCTGTCATTGAACAGCTCATCTTGGAGGAAACTACAAAATGACAGAACTTTATTTCCAACGTCACCGTCGCTTACGTAACAGTGCAGCGATGCGTGCTTTAGTAAAAGAAACTTACTTACACAAAGAGGATTTAATTTATCCACTATTTGTGATTGAAGGCGAAAATATTAAAAATGAAGTGTCGTCAATGCCAGGCGTATTCCAATTTTCATTAGATAACTTAAGCAAAGAAATAGATGAAATTGTTGAATTAGGAATTCAAGCAGTAATTTTATTTGGTTTACCAGCTGAAAAAGATGAAGTGGGTTCAGGTGCATACCATGATCACGGTATTGTACAAAAAGCGACTCGTTTAATTAAAGAGCGTCATCCAGAGCTTTTAGTTGTTGCGGATACTTGTCTTTGTGAATTTACTAGTCACGGCCACTGCGGTGTTGTAGAAGGCGATAAAATTTTAAATGATGAATCATTAAATTTACTTGCTCAAACAGCAATTTCTCAAGCAGAAGCAGGCGCTGATATTATCGCACCATCAAACATGATGGACGGTTTCGTAGCGGCGATTCGTGCAGGACTTGATGCAGCAGGCTTTGAACATATTCCTGTAATGGCTTACTCGGTGAAATACGCATCAAGTTTCTACGGTCCTTTCCGTGATGCAGCTGATGGGGCACCTCAGTTTGGTGACCGTAAAACGTATCAAATGGACCCATCAAACCGTATGGAAGCCATTCGCGAAGCAACTTCTGATGTAGAAGAAGGAGCGGATTTCTTAATCGTGAAACCAGCGTTAGCCTACTTAGATATAATTCGTGATGTGAAAAACAACTTCCCATTACCAATCGTTGCGTATAACGTATCAGGCGAATATGCAATGGTCAAAGCTGCGGCAATTAATGGCTGGATCGATGAGAAAAAAGTGGTTTTGGAAACATTACTTGGTATGAAACGTGCGGGTTCTGATTTAATTATTACTTATCATGCAAAAGACGTTTGTCGTTGGTTGGAGGAAAAATAACATGCGTAGTTACGAAAAGTCAAAAGCAGCATTTGCTGAAGCGATTGATTTAATGCCAGGTGGGGTTAACTCTCCAGTTCGTGCATTCAAATCAGTAAACTTAGATCCAATCTTCATGGAATCGGGTTCAGGTGCGATGTTAACAGACATCGATGGCAACGAATATATCGATTATGTTTTATCTTGGGGTCCTTTAATTTTAGGGCACTCTCATCCTGATGTAGTAAAAGCAATTCAAGAGCAAGCTGCAAAAGCAACTTCATTTGGTGCACCATCACTATCTGAAAATAAACTTGCAAAATTAGTTATGGAGCGTGTGCCTGGTATTGAAATGATTCGTTTTGTTTCTTCGGGTACAGAAGCAACAATGTCTGCATTACGTTTAGCGCGCGGGTTTACAGGACGCGATAAGATTCTAAAATTCGAAGGTTCTTACCATGGTCATGGAGACTCTTTACTAATTAAAGCCGGTTCAGGCGTTGCGACACTTGGTTTACCAGATTCCCCTGGAGTTCCAGTAGACATTGCGAAAAACACGTTAACAGTAGCTTATAACGATTTAGAAGCTACAAAAGTAGTGTTTGAAAAATTCGGTCATGAATTAGCAGCAGTAATCGTTGAACCAGTAGCAGGAAATATGGGCGTTGTACCACCAAAACCAGAGTTTTTAAAAGGCTTACGTGAGCTAACAGAAAAACACGGTACGGTATTAATCTTTGATGAAGTAATGACAGGCTTCCGTGTTGACTATGGCTGTGCACAAGGTTATTTCGGAATCACACCAGATTTAACGACACTTGGTAAAGTTATAGGTGGCGGTCTACCAGTAGGTGCATTTGCAGGTAAACGTGAAATTATGGAGAAAGTTGCGCCAGCGGGTCCGATTTATCAAGCGGGTACATTATCAGGTAACCCACTTGCAATGACAGCAGGTTATGAAACATTATCTCGTTTAGATCAAGATTCATATGCCTATTTCCGTAAGTTAGGTGACCAATTAGAACAAGGTTTCCGCGCAGCAGCAACGAAATTTAATATCCCGCACACAGTAAATCGTGCAGGATCAATGATTGGATTCTTCTTCACAAATGAAGACGTTGTGGATTTTGAATCAGCAAAAACAGCTGATTTAGAGCTATTTGCTGAGTACTTTAAATTAATGGCAGAAGAAGGCATCTTCTTACCACCATCACAATTTGAAGGGTTATTCATCTCAACTGCTCATACAGAAGCACATATTGCCAAAACAGTACAAGCATTCCACACTGTATTTGAAAAATTAGCACGCTAATCACTTGAAACTCATAAATCTCCTTCCTATGCATAATGTAAACGTAGGGAGGGGATTTTTTTATGCTAGAGTGGAAAATGACAGAAGCATTCACGTTTCCAAGCTATCTAGGAAACGTAACCGGGGCTACTTTAACAGTAAAACCAAATTGGCAACAAGAAGAACTAGAGGATTCTATTGTTTTAAAAGGGGTGTATGTAATCAAAGGGAATGTCCAATTTGATTTTATACCAATTGAAGATGAAAAGGCTATAGAAGGTACTTTTATCGAGCATCTCGATATTGAGCAAGATCAAGCTTATTTCGAATATGCATTACCATTTTCAATTGACTTCCCACGTGATGATGTTGAGAAAATTACGATGAGGGTAGAGGATCAGGCAGCTAGCTTTGAAAAAGGCACTAATTGCACTTGCACATGGCAAGTATGCTGTGAAGTTGAAAAGAAGGCAGCTGTAATAGTAGAGAAGAAAGAAGCCGTAATAGTAGAGAAGCAGGAAGCTCCTGTAGTAGAAAAGAAGGTAGAAGAGGAAATTGTGCAACAACCGATAGAATTGGAAGTTAAGCAACTTGCTGTAGAAGAAGTAGACCTAGAATATGTGAAGTCATTTGTTGTAGAGGGTAAAGAAACGACAACAGAAGAAGTTGATTTTTTTGAACAGCTAGCGGAAGCGTATAGTGTTGTACAAGTACAATTAAAGAATGGAAATAAGTAGAATTAAGGTAGCGTGTAGGCCGCCCAAAAAGTGATAAACTTTTTGGGCGGCCTTTTCATTAAATAAAATCAACTATCAGCAAGTAGCTAATGACAATTAAAAAGAATAATAAAAAAATATCGCCTGTTGTCGGAACAAAAATGGTGCGTAACGCTTGAAATACCGTAATTGGGATGATGCAATGTTTCATAAAAAAACGTATTTTTCTTAGCCAAGGAGGAAGTAAATAAGGATTATAGCCTTTGCGCAAAACTCATCATCTCCTTTTAAAAAGTATATGCAACAACGTATGTTTAGTTCGTGTAAATTATCTCTTTTAAGAGTAGCACTTGAAATTTTATGTAAAACCGCTTAAAATAAGGGGCAACTATATATTTTGAAGTGAAGACTAGGAAGAGTATGTTGGACCATGGTGTGTAGAGAGGAAACGGTAGCTGAAAAGTTTCTACATCGTACTGACAGAAGGTAGCCTACGAGCTGACTTAGTGAACATACAGTAGCTAAGTTCCGGTTAAACACCGTTATCGAATGAAGTGCCGTTTAGGTATAGTAAGCTGTATATTTTGTATGCGAGCGCTTGACTCTTATAAAGGGTCAAAAGAAAGCGCTTGTCAGACAAGGAACGAAGCCGAATGAAGACGCAAATTGAACATGTAGTTCATGAGCGGACGATTGAGGCAAGTGACGAAGTATGCGAGCGCTTGACTTGACCCGACGGAATTAAAGGTGGTACCGCGAACTAACTCCCTCGTCCTTTTTTATAAAAAGACGACGGGAGTTTTTTTATTTTCTAAAAAAAAGGAGAGATTCATCATGACGGAAATTACAATGCCAACAAAGTATGATCCACAAGCAACAGAAGCCGGCCGCTATGAATGGTGGTTAAATGGTAAATTTTTTGAAGCAGATCCAAAAAGCGAGAAGGAACCTTATTCAATCGTAATCCCACCACCAAACGTAACAGGTAAATTACACCTTGGTCACGCATGGGATACAACATTACAAGATATTTTAATCCGTATGAAACGCATGCAAGGGTACGATGCGCTATGGTTACCAGGTATGGACCACGCAGGGATTGCAACACAAGCGAAAGTAGAAGAAAAACTACGCGGTGAAGGCATTACTCGTTACGACTTAGGTCGTGAAAAATTCTTAGAGAAAACATGGGAATGGAAAGGTGAATATGCCTCTCACATTCGTTCACAATGGTCTAAATTAGGTTTAGCATTAGATTACTCAAAAGAACGTTTCACATTAGATGAAGGTCTTTCTGCAGCGGTAAAAGAAGTTTTCGTTAAATTATATGAAAAAGGCTTAATCTACCGTGGCGAACGTATTATTAACTGGGATCCAGCAGCCAAAACAGCTTTATCTGACATCGAAGTAATCCACAAAGAAGTAGAAGGTGCATTCTACCATATGGAATACCCACTTGCAGATGGCTCTGGTGTGTTACGTGTTGCAACAACGCGTCCAGAAACAATGCTTGGTGACTCTGGTGTTGCTGTACACCCAGACGATGAGCGTTATGCACATTTAGTAGGTAAAACAGTAATCCTTCCAATTGTTGGACGTGAAATTCCAATCGTTGCCGATGATTATGTGGATAAAGATTTCGGTACAGGTATCGTTAAGATGACACCAGCGCATGACCCGAACGACTTTGAAGTAGGTAACCGTCATAACTTAGAACGTATTTTAGTGATGAATGAAGACGGCACTATGAATGATTTAGCTGGCAAATATGCAGGTATGGATCGTTTCGAATGCCGTAAACAAATTGTTGCCGACTTACAAGAAGCTGGTATCTTAGTTGAAATCGAGCCGCACGTACACCAAGTAGGTCACTCTGAACGTACAAACGCAGTAGTAGAACCTTACCTATCAAAACAATGGTTCGTAAAAATGGGACCACTTGCTGAACAAGCGTTAGCTATGCAAGCAGAAGAGGACGAAAAAGTAAACTTCGTACCAAATCGTTTCGAAAACACATATAACCGTTGGATGGAAAATATCCATGACTGGTGTATTTCTCGTCAATTATGGTGGGGTCACCAAATTCCAGCTTGGTATCACAACGAAACAGGCGAACTTTATGTAGGGAAAGAAGCACCTGCTGATAAAGAAAACTGGACGCAAGATGAAGATGTACTAGATACATGGTTCTCATCTGCATTATGGCCGTTCTCTACAATGGATTGGCCAAACGAAGAAAGTGAATTATACAAACGTTACTATCCAACAAACACATTAGTAACGGGTTATGACATCATCTTCTTCTGGGTTAGCCGCATGATCTTCCAAGGGAAAGAATTCACGGGCGAACGTCCATTTAAAGACGTATTAATCCACGGTTTAGTGCGTGATGCAGAAGGTCGCAAAATGTCTAAATCTCTAGGTAACGGTGTTGACCCAATGGATGTTATCTCTGAGTATGGTGCAGATTCATTACGTTACTTCTTAGCAACTGGTTCTTCTCCAGGTCAAGATTTACGTTACACAACTGAAAAAGTAGAGTCTACATGGAACTTTGTAAATAAAATTTGGAACGCATCACGCTTTGCATTAATGAATATGGAAGGCTTAACTTTCGAACAAATCGATTTGACAGGTGACCTTTCTACTGCAGACAAATGGATCTTAACACGCTTAAACGAAACAATTGAACATGTAACGGAATTAGCGGATAAATATGAGTTCGGTGAAGTAGGTCGTCACCTTTACAACTTCATCTGGGATGACTTCTGTTCTTGGTACATCGAAATGGCGAAATTACCATTATACGGTGAAGACGAAGCAGCGAAATTAACAACTCGCTCAGTATTAGCTTACGTATTAGACAATACAATGCGTTTATTACATCCATTAATGCCATTTGTAACAGAAGAAATTTGGCAACACTTACCTCACGAAGGTGAATCAATTACAATAGCGGCTTGGCCAACTGTAAACCCTGCCTTCAACTTTGAAGAAGAAGCTAGTGATATGCAATTATTAATGGATATTATCCGTTCTGTACGTAACATCCGTGCAGAAGTAAATACGCCAATGAGCAAAAAAGTAGCCATGACGATTTCAGCAAAAGATTCATCTATTGCATCTGTTCTGGAAGCGAACAAAGGCTACATCGAAAAATTCTGTAACCCAGACGGTTTAACAATTGGTGCTGCAATCGAAGCGCCAGCACAAGCTATGTCAGCTGTTGTTTCAGGTGCAGAAATCTTTATGCCACTTGCAGGCTTAATCAATATCGACGAAGAAATCGCGCGACTTGAAAAAGAGCTTGAAAAATGGGCGAAAGAAGTAAAATTAGTTTCAGGTAAGCTATCAAATGAACGATTCGTTGCAAAAGCGCCAGAAGCGTTAGTAGCAGCAGAACGCGAAAAATTAGCAGACTACGAAGCAAAATTCGCAACTGTTGAAAAACGTATTGCTGAATTAAAAAATATGTAATTTATTTTTGGAAGAGGTGCCGAAATATGGGTGCCTCTTTCTTTTTGAATAACAACCTAAATGTTTCTTATTCTAATATTTTCGCTATAATAAGGGGTATTACATAGACATGCTTTGAACAGCAGTATTAGGGAGAGAGAAAAAATGTTTCAAACGATGGAACAATGCACGGAGTTTATTTTTAAATTAAAAGCGAGTCAATATAAAGGGGAACCACTACAATCTGCGCGTATCATTTTAGAGCAATTAGGTAACCCAGAAAAGAAAATAAAATTTATTCATTTTGCAGGTTCAAATGGTAAAGGCTCGACATTAAATGCAACGCGTGAAATTTTAATGAATCATGGACTTCAAGTTGGTGCATTTATCTCACCACATTTAGAACGTGCGAATGAACGAATAACGATTAATAAACAGCAAATTTCCGATTCCGATTTTTTAAGAATTACCAATGAAATTGCGGCGATAATTGAACAAAAATTGGACGGAAAATTTCCAAGCTTTTTTGAAGTCGTAACGCTCATTGCGCTTCAATATTTCTCAGAGCAAAACTTAGATGTTGCCCTTTTAGAAGCAGGAATCGGTGGACGATTAGATTCAACTAACGTCATCACACCTGAAGTTTCCGTTATTACAACCATCTCATTAGAGCATACCGATATGCTCGGGGATACGTATGCGAAAATTGCGTTTGAAAAAGCAGGTATTATTAAAAGTGGAAAACCAGTTGTTGTTGGAGTGAAAAATAAAGAGGCATTGGACGTTATTCAACAAGTAGCAGCAAAAAAAAATGCAGCTATTTATACGCTTAATGAACAAATAAAGGTAGAACGAACAGCTACGCAGCAATTTAACTATGAAGCAATTGTGAAACTAGATGAAGTTGAGCTTGCAATGGTAGGTGAACATCAAATCGACAATGCGGCCTTAGCAATTACTGCAGCTAATTTATTTTTAGGTCGTTTGGATATGCTAAAAGTAAAAGACGCATTAAAGCGTGCGAAATGGGATGGCCGTTTTGAGCGCGTTGGAACGAATATTATTTTAGACGGCGCACACAATTCAGAAGGTACAACTGCATTAATCGCAGCTTTAAAATTAATAGCGCCAAAGAAAAAATATAAATTTATTTATGCGGCCTTGCAGGATAAGGACCATGCAGTGAGCATCGAAATGATGGATAAAGTAGCCAATGAGATGCACTTTACTCAAATTGATTTACCTCGTGCTGCGAAAGCCGAACAATTGATGTCACAAAGCACACATGTGAAAAAAAGTGCGCATACCAATTGGAAAGAGCTTGTGGCTGAGCAAATGGATGGTTTAGCAGAGGATGAACTATTAATCATTACAGGCTCGTTGTATTTTATTGCAGAGGTGCGCGGAGCATTTGTGAAAAAGGGGTGGCTGTAAATGATTCCATTACTCGATACGTATAAGGAACGCTGGCATGTGAAAAGTGACCACTCGATCAAACCAGGGTTATCTGCGATTCAAGAAGCATTAACAGCGTTAAACAATCCGCAAAATGATTTACAGGTGGTCCATTTTGCAGGGACGAATGGTAAAGGCTCGACGTTAACATTTGTTGAATTTATAGCACGAGCGCACGGACTATCTGTCGGCAAATTTATGTCACCATGTATTGTCGATGTACATGATCAAATTCAAATTGACGGTCAACCGATTTCAAAAGCACAAATGGATGATGTGTTTGGTCAATTAGCACAGGCAGGACTGAGTGGAAAGTTAACTGATTTTGAGTTGTTAACCACTGCAACATTTCTATTTTTTAAGCAACAAAAAGTAGATCTTGTGCTAGTAGAAACGGGCATGGGAGGTCGTGAAGATAGCACGAATGTCGTCAATCCGATTGTATCGGTTATTCCAAGTATTGCGTTAGAGCATACGAAATTTTTAGGCAATACATTAACGAGTATCGCGGGGCATAAAGCGGGTATTATTAAACAAGGAAAACCAGTTGTAATTGGCAGATTACCCGAAGAAGCATTAGTCGTTGTTAAGGCTGAAGCGATTGAAAAAGAGGCGCCATTATTCGAATTCGGTAAGCAGTTCACGGTTCTATTAGGTGAAACGGGTGAGACATATGAAAATAATTGTTACCCGTTAACGATTGCAAACTTGCAACGTCAGTTTTTAGGTGCACATCAAGGAAGCAATATGGCATTGGCAATTACTGCTTTTTTACAAGTGGCAAAAGTTTTTGCGTTATCAATTTCAATTGAAAAAATTCAACATGCGGTTCAACACGCACATTTAGCTGGTCGCTTTGAACAGGTTTTACCGAATGTCTATTTTGATGGTGCACACAATCCAGCGAGCATTCGTACACTGGTAGATACGATTAAACAGTATTTCCCAACAAAGAAAATTGAATTTGTGTTAGGTATTTTAGCGGATAAAGATGTTGCAACGGTCCTTTCGATACTAGAGGAAGTAGGGGACGCGTTTTATTTTGTTGATATAACAAATGATCGTGCAATGCCTGCTAAAACTATTTTTGAATTAAGTAAAGCAAAAGAAAAGACCATTATTCAAGATGTTTTGACTATGTTACAACAGTCACCAGGTGGAAATACGGTGAGAATTGTAACGGGCTCGCTCTATTTATTAAGTGAGATTCGTCAAAATATACGGGAAAATCAATCTTAATATAATGGCTTTCATAGGATTATTTACTGCATAATAGGCGAAAAGAAATCGAGGGGCCATTTTTTAAGAGTAATTTGTCAATTGATGAGAAATTAGCACGAAAACTTTTTAAGGTGAGACGACACTAGTCTCCCCTTTTTTTTGGTTTTATTTGATAAAGTGTGTTTAAAAAGAGGTGAGTTTATGCCCATTTTTCGTACGATAAAAAATAATTCTGTTATACAGGCGGTATTTTTCGGTTCATTAACAGGACTAGTCGGGGTATTCGCATTTATTTTATTACTACAACTTCCTACACAGGAACAACAAGAGGAACTTGTACCAACTTCTCAAATACCGGTTGAGCAGGAAAAAGTTTCCCAAGCGTTTTATGCATTGCAATTTGGTGTTTTTTCAAATTTTGATAGTGCGGCTCAATTTTTATCAAGCTATCCCGCGTTAAATAAGTCGGCAATTTTTGAAGTAGATGGGAGCTATTATGTATGGTCTCAGTTAGATTTAGAAAAAGTTGCAGGGGCAAATGTAACAACCCCGAACTCTTTTTATAAACAAATGACATTAACAAGTAGCTGTCCAAAGCATGCCGAGTTACAGTTACCTAGCTTACTGAAAGATGAGAAATGGTTCACAGGACAAGCCCTTGCTGTAAATGAAGATACTAAAAATGTAGTGCCTGATAACTGGAATCAACAAATTTTGGAAATCCAAAAATTATCTACGAACGTTGGGGTTATTCGACTGCATTTACTAATGAATTATTATGAACATTTAGATTGCTTAAAAGTGACATTTTGACGTAGAAAACTTAGCTCAAATGTCAGTTTATAAAAGGCTAGCAAAATGAATTCATTTTTCAAATTTCCATTTGTCGTTTACTATAGACATAGGAGGATTGGAAATGAATTTTACTACAGATCAACAAATTATTTTAGCTTCAGCATCGCCACGAAGAAAGGAATTGCTCGGACTGCTTTCGATACCATTTACGGTACATACGAGTGATGTTGAAGAAACCAGTGTTGTCGCAGAAACGATGCAACAATATGTGAAAGAAGTGGCCCTATTAAAAACACGTAATGTCGCGAAAAAATGCCCGAATAAACTAGTCATCGGAGCAGATACGATTGTCGTTTTTAATAATCAAATTTTACACAAACCAAAATCACATGACGAAGCAGTACAACATTTAATGCAACTTTCAAATAACCGCCATCAAGTAATGACAGCTGTGGCCATTATCGAATTAGACGGAACCGAAACGACTTTTGTCGAAATAACCAACGTCGTATTTAAGGACATATCTAAAGAGATGATTGAAGCTTATGTCAACACGGGAGATCCATTTGATAAAGCAGGCGGGTACGGGATTCAAACGAGTGGCGCCTTACTCGTAGACCGAATTGAAGGAGATTACAATAATGTTGTCGGCTTACCGATTGCGACACTCGTACAAAAATTGCTTACTTTACACTTACTAAAACTAACATTTTAGGAGTGATGGTATTGTCTATAACACCAGTAATTAATATGAAAATTAATGATGTACATGAAGCGGATCGACCACGTGAACGATTGATTCGACAAGGGGCAAAAAGCTTATCGAATCAGGAGTTAATTGCGATTTTACTTGGGACAGGTACGAAAAAGGAATCGGTATTAACAGTTGCTAATCGTGTGCTCCTTAATTTTGAAAAGCTGCATAATTTAAAGCATGCGACATTAGAGGAAATGACTGATATAAAAGGAATCGGTGAAGCGAAAGCAGTATTATTACTTGCATCGATAGAGTTGGGTCGTCGTTTAGCTTCAAAAGATTTAGAAGAACGCTATACGATTCGTTCTCCTGAAGATGCTGCTTCTTACTTAATGCAGGATATGACATCCTTACAACAAGAACATTTCGTATGTTTGTTTTTAAATGTTAAAAATCAAGTAATTCACAAACAAACGATATTTGTAGGAAGTTTAAATGCCAGTATCGTCCATCCAAGAGAAATTTTTCGAGAAGCTGTCAAACGTTCAGCTGCTTCGTTAATCTGTTCTCATAATCATCCAAGTGGTGTACCAACGCCAAGTCCGGAAGATATTGATGTGACAAATCGTTTATATGAAGCTGGAAAAATTGTAGGTGTGGATTTACTTGATCATGTAATAATTGGAGACCATCAATTTATAAGCATGAAGGAAAAGGGTTATTTTTAAATTGAAAACTACCTAAAAGTACTTAACTTTTAGGTAGTTTTCTATTTTTGGTTGATGATTAACTAAAAAAGGGTATGGAAAATGAAATTATACTGCTAAGAATGTTAATTTTGAAAATTATACAATTGAACGTAATTCGACATTTTTATTATCTATTTGTTTGAAATAGTAGATTTTATAGGGGATGCAACTTTTATTTGTTATATTCGTCATGTCACTGTGGTTATTTTGTTAAATCTTACATATTAATTTTATTTGTTTCAAAGCGAAAATAGAAATACAATAGAAAAGTAGTGTTTATATAAAAAAACATTCGACAAAAGTCGGGATATGTAGCATGTGACACTATAATTTTTTGATGTAATTCGTTATAATAGAGCGTATGATTTTAGCAACATCATAAATAAAAGAATTGTTTTAATAGAAAGGGAGTACTTAATTTGTTTGGATTAGGGAATAAAGATGTCGGGATCGATCTTGGCACAGCTAATACATTAGTATTTGTTAAAGGAAAAGGAATTGTTTTACGCGAACCATCAGTGGTAGCGAAAAATACGAAAACTGGGGAGATTGTTGCTGTAGGTAACGATGCGAAAAATATGATTGGCCGTACACCAGGCTCAATTGTTGCCATTCGTCCAATGAAAGACGGCGTAATCGCTGACTTCGAAATCACAACAGTAATGATTCAATACTATTTAAAAGAAGCAATGAAAGTTTCTGGTTCTAACTGGAAAAAACCAAATGTTATGATTTGTGTACCATACGGAATTACTTCTGTAGAACAACGCGCAGTAATCGACGCATCTCGCCAAGCGGGTGCAAAAGAAGCATTCACAATTGAAGAACCATTTGCAGCAGCAATCGGATCAAATTTACCAGTTTGGGAGCCAACAGGTTCTATGGTTGTTGATATCGGTGGCGGTACAACAGAAGTAGCAGTTATTTCACTTGGTGGTATCGTAACAAGTGAATCAGTACGCATTGGTGGGGATGCTATGGATCACTCAATTATCGCTTACATCCGTAAATCTTATAATTTAACAATTGGTGAACGTACAGCAGAATCTGTTAAAATGGAAATTGGTACAGCACGCGCTGAAGGTCCAGTTGAAACGATGGAAATTCGCGGACGCGACTTAGTAACAGGCTTACCAAAAACAATTGAAATTACATCTGATGAAATTTCTAAATCATTAAGCGAAGCAATTGCCTCTATTGTTGATGGCGTTAAGAAAACTTTAGAACAAACACCACCAGAATTATCTGCTGACGTTATGGAACGTGGTATTGTATTAACAGGCGGTGGCGCATTATTACGTAACTTAGATAAAGTTATTAGTGATGAAACAAAAATGCCTGTATTTATTGCAGAAAATCCATTAGACTGTGTTGCAATTGGAACTGGTAAAGCATTAGATAACATTGATTTGGTTCGTGCGCAACAAGTGAAGTAAGGAGGACTGACTAGCAGTGCCACATTTTACAAATAAAAAATTAATCGTACTATTAGTAAGTGTAATTTTCCTTGTGGCATTGATAGGTTTCTCTCTTCGTGATCGTCATAACGCAACTTTACCCGAGCAAATTATTAAAGATACAGTTGGCTTTGCGCAATCTATTTTTGCAAAGCCAACAAATTACATAACAGGTATTTTTAGCAATATTGATTCGCTGTTAAATACGTATGAGGAAAACCAACGCTTAAAAATGCGCCTTGAAGATTTTGCGGTATTACAAGCTGAGGTTAGTACTTTGAAAGCTGAAAATGCTTCATTACGTGACCTAACATCGATTGAGGATAGTTTGCGCGATTTCGACCCGATTCAGGCGACGGTCATTGCGAGAAACCCTGATCAATGGGAAGAAAAAATTATTTTAAATAAAGGTACAGCGCAAGGCGTTCAAAAAAACATGGCTGTAATGACTTCACGAGGATTGATTGGGAAAATTGTTATTGCGACACCCTATACTTCTGAAGTTGAACTGCTTTATACGAATAATGAAAATTATCGTGTATCAGCGCTTGTAATCGGTGAAAATAATGAGGAAATTCATGGTTTAATAGAAGGTTATGATGAAGAACGTAACGAATTATTATTAAAGCGCATTGATTCAAAATTAAATTTAAAAGTTGGCGAAAAAGTTCTTTCATCTGGCTTAGGCGGTGTTTTCCCGAAAGGCATTTTAATCGGTGAAGTAACTGAAGTGACAACGGACGATTTTGGTTTAACAAAAATGGCTTACGTGAAGCCGGCAGCAGACTTTTCCATGCTAGAAAATGTAATCATTGCAAAACGTGAGACGATTGCAATTGATGGAGCAGATGGAAATTCAACAAATAATGATTTAACAAATGGTACTGTCTCTGAGGAAGTTGAGGGGGAAGAGTAATGCTCGTTCGAATTCTTATTCCGACAGTTGCAGCAATTTTGTTTTTACTAGAATCAGAATTTGCAATGTTTTCACCGATGGAGTTTAATGGTGGAACTTACTTTTTAATCCCTCGTTTTGTCGTCCTATATTTAATCTTTTTAGCTATTTATTATGACCGTAAAAAGGCGATGATTTATGGCTTGATTTTGGGGCTCTGTTTTGATGTGTTTTATATCAATATTATTGGGCTATATACATTTTTATATCCAGCAGTTTGTTTTATTGCAGGATGGTGTATGAAACGAATTCATCCACATCTTTTATTTTCGACAGTTTTAGCAATCCTATTAATAAGCTTTTTAGAATTTGCCATTTATGAATTTTTCTATATGATTCAATTTACTACAATGGCATTAAAGCCATTTTTATTGTATCGACTTATGCCAACGATTTTGGCAAACTTACTGTTTTTAGTAATGCTTGGGTGGGTGTTTAAATATTTAATTCGCGCCCGCGTGCTTCAACGTGCTCAGTAGTATTCACAAAATTGTAGCGTGAGGTGACTGAAAAGCTATGAAAAGGCAACTTGTCCATATTAAGGGGACGAAGGATGGATTAGTACTTCGACTGGATGACCAATGTTCTTTTTCGGAATTAGTTGAAGAACTTGGAAAAAAAGTTACAGAAGGTCATCTTGATGGTAAAATAGATGTACAATTGCATTTAGGAAAACGTTACTGTACGCCAGAACAAAAAGTCCAATTAACGAAGGTTGTCGAACAACAGCAAAATTTGCATGTTAAAAATGTTCAAAGTGATGTGCTGACGATTGAAGAGAGTCAGCAACATTTAGAAGAGAACCGTTCTGAAACTTTTGTTGGAATCGTGCGTTCTGGACAAGTTCTTCGTGCAACTGGGGATATTCTCATTTTAGGTGATGTCAATCCAAATGGACGAATTGAAGCAGGCGGTAGCATCCATATTGCTGGAAAATTAAAGGGGATTGTTCATGCAGGGGTTAATGGCAATGAATCGGCGATTATTTCGGCCTCTCATTTTGAACCGACGCATGTACTCATTTCAAATCATGTTGAAGTGATGACAAATGAAACACAGTACCTCCTGCAACATACAGAGCAAATTTTTGCTTATATAGGTGAAAATGATGCAATTTGTTATGACAGAATTCAAGAAGTAAGAAATATCCGACCGAAATTATCAACATTTAAAGGGGGAAGCTAGATGAGTGAAGAGGAATTATTATTCGGAAAGAATATTGATGAAACAATAGCTCAAGATGCTACCTTACATAAGGAAGGAGCCGCTAATGTGGGAGAAGCAATCGTAATAACTTCAGGAAAAGGTGGCGTAGGAAAAACGACTACGACAGCCAATCTTGGTACTGCATTGGCCTTACAAGGTAAGAGAGTTTGTTTAGTCGATACTGATATAGGTCTGCGTAATTTAGATGTTATTCTAGGTTTAGAAAATCGTATTATTTATGATTTAGTGGACGTTATTGAGGGGCGCTGCAAAACTCATCAAGCATTAGTAAAGGATAAGCGTGTCGATGAGCGTCTGTATTTATTACCAGCTGCTCAAAATACAGACAAAAATGCAATATCTCCTGAACAAATGAAAGTTTTAATAGACGAGCTTAAACGTGAGTTTGATTACGTTCTTATTGACTGTCCTGCTGGTATTGAGCAAGGCTACCGTAATGCTGTAGCAGGTGCTGACAAGGCCATTGTCGTGACGACACCTGAAATTTCTGCAGTGCGTGATGCGGACCGTATTATTGGACTTTTAGAGCAAGAGTCCATTGAACCGCCAAAGTTAATCATTAATCGTATTCGTAAAAGCTTAATGGCTAAGGGTGATGCGATGGATATTACAGAAGTAACAACGCATTTATCAATTGATTTATTAGGTATTGTTGTGGATAGCGAAGATGTCATTAGCTCTTCAAATAAAGGAGAGCCAATTGTCATGAATCCAAACAACAAAGCATCTCTAGGCTATCGCAATATAGCTCGTCGTATTTTAGGAGATTCAGTTCCACTAATGTCATTAGAGGATGATCACCCAAAAGGCATGTTCGCCAAATTAAAATCTATTTTCAAATAATTTCGTAAGAAGCTGCCAATTTCATGGGTAGCTTCTTTTTTTGAATTGTATTGGTGAAGATAACATATAGTAGAGAAAAAAGATGGGATGGTGGGCTTGAAAAAATGGAAATGGCTCATCGCGTTTGTATTATTCGTCACAATTTATATTAGTGACACGTACGGAGATTTAACGATGAAACGCAACATTAATAAAGTGATTTACAGCTCCGAAGATTTATTGTTTATGCGTGAGGTGTTGATGGACATTAGCTTTAATAAGGATAGACAAATTACGGTTTCAGCGGATCCATCCATTGAACAGCTATTAATGTATAAAACAATCGCTCGGTATAACGAAGGGTTTTTACTTACTTATGAACAGCCGATTGTTTTGAATGCTTTGTATGATGGGCTCGTCGTTTTTACTGGTCATACAAAATACAATGGGAAAACCATTTCCATTCTTTATGAGAATGGTTTATCTGTAACATTTGGCTATGTCGACCAATTTGCCGTTTTACCTTATACTTCAGTTTCGAAAGGCGCACAAATTGCGACGAAAGAAAAAGGAAATCTGTATATTCAAATTGAAAAAGATGGCATGATTTATAATTTAAAACAAACAACACAGTGGTTAAAAGAGCAGCATCAATGAAACTAAGCATTCATCCACTTTTTATGCTACTGCTTTTTTTGATTGTACTTTATGGGAATATTGCACTCTATAGTGTTTTAATTATTTCGCTTTTGGTTCATGAGTTAGGCCATTTGCTTGCGGCCAAACTTGTTGGAGCGAAAATCCAGCGCTGTATTATCATGCCTTACGGTGGAGAAATAACATTAAAAAATGAATTACAGCTTTCCTACAACCAAATGACACTAATTGCACTGGGAGGACCTATAGCAACTTGTTTTGGTATAGTGATGGCTGGCATGTTACCTGAAAATTTGAGCACGTCATTTATCGAAATACAACTCCTTTTATTAGCGGTGAATCTAGTGCCAATTTGGCCATTAGATGGCGCGAAAATTCTGTGTTTTCTGTTATTAAATCATTATAAAAAAATTATCGTCTATGAAAGGTATTTAACCATATCTTTCTATTTACTTACCGCAATAATTATCGTACTATTATATTTGCTACCCCGTTCTCTATCCCTAGTAGTCATAAGTCTCTTTTTGTGGAGCAAAGTAATAGGAGAGTGGAGAAATCGGAAATACCGTTCAGCATTTGAAAAACTTGTAATGAACAGGTTGACTTGAAATGTTGGATATGGTAGTATTTTAATGTTAATGTTTGTAGCACCCGTGCTACTGCAACCGCGCTGAACAGGTTTAAGTACCTACTAGAGGTCACCTGCAATTACGGGCGAGTCTGAGTCTAAGAGGAGGTGCATTTATATGTACGCAATTATCGAAACTGGTGGTAAACAAATCAAAGTTGAAGCAGGTCAAGAAATCTATGTTGAAAAACTAGGTATGGCTGCTGACGAAATCGTTACTTTTGACAAAGTTTTATTCGTAGGTGGAGAAACAGTTAAAGTTGGAGCTCCAACTGTTGCTGGCGCTACTGTAACAGCGAAAGTTGTTAAAGAAGGTAAGCAAAAGAAAATTACTGTTTTCAAACTTAAAGCGAAAAAGAACTACCGTCGTAAACAAGGTCACCGTCAACCATATACTAAATTAGTAGTTGAAACTATCAACGCTTAATTTTGAGGTGATCGGATGATTACAGTAACTATTTATAGCGATGAAAATCGTAAATCGTATGGCTTTGAAATTTCAGGTCACGCATTGTCGGACGAATATGGTCGTGATTTAGTTTGTGCTGGTGCTTCTGCTGTTGCCTTTGGTGCAGTAAATGCAATCCCGCAAATTACTGGTATTACTCCAGAAATCGAGCAAGGTCCACAGGGCGGTTACTTAAAGGTAACTGTACCGCAAGCTGATTTGGATTCTGAAACAGACGCAAAATTACAAGTTATTCTGAATACAATGGTTACACAGTTTTATACGATGACAGCCAGTTACTCAGAATATATCGAATTGAAATATAAAATGATCTAGGAGGTGGAACAGTATGTTATTATTAACTTTAGACCTTCAATTCTTCGCATCTAAAAAAGGTGTAGGTTCTACTAAAAACGGACGTGACTCTGAGTCTAAACGTTTAGGCGCTAAGCGTGCTGATGGTCAATTCGTTACTGGTGGTTCAATTCTTTACCGTCAACGCGGTACAAAAATTTACCCAGGTACAAACGTAGGCCGCGGTGGTGATGATACATTATTCGCAAAAGTTGATGGCGTTGTTAAATTCGAACGTCATGGTCGCGATAAGAAAAAAGTATCTGTATACCCAACAGCTCAAGAAGCATAATTCTTGCAATTAAAGGACTGCATTTATTGCAGTCCTTTTTTTTGGATGGATAATTGAAATTTTCCTATAGTATTTTATGCATCATTTGTATGAGGTATAGAAGGAAAAATGATAAAAAACTTGTTATACTAGTGATGAAACTGTAAAACGGAGTGTGTAAAAATGACCGTTCCAACTTTAACTGTCAATGAAGCGTTACGCTACGCAAATCATGATTATTTAAACCATCTTCATTTAATTCAAATGAATTTAGATTTAGAACGAGTAGAAGAAGCTAAGAAGGTGATTGAACAATTATCTGAACATTGTAAAATACTTTCGAATGTCAATCGACTTAAATTACCAAAGACGGTAGAATGGTTTCAAACAGTAAATTGGCGATATCCTGCTTTACAGATGCAAGTGACAAGTCACGTACTTTCGCCCGTAAATAGCGAGTATGATGAAGCAATTGTTCAATACTTGGAAAAAACAATTATTCATGTTTATGATGGGCTAAGTCCATATGAAGAGCAACAATTGCAGATGAATATTGAAACAAACGAAAAGGATTGTACGATTACGTTTCATTTAAAAGGTAAATGGCAACAATCGTGCTTTTCTACAGAACAGAATATATTGAATGTGGAAACAATAGAAGAGACAGATTCGTCTTGGAAATTTGTCATTCACATACATGAGGAGTGAAATAAATGTTTGTCGATCACGTAAAGATTTACGTTAAAGGTGGAGACGGTGGAGATGGTATGGTTGCCTTCCGTCGCGAAAAATATGTACCAAATGGTGGTCCAGCTGGTGGTGATGGTGCCCGTGGTGGTAACGTTATTTTTGAAGTTGAAGAAGGATTACGTACGTTAATGGATTTCCGTTACAAACGTCACTTTAAAGCAGAGCGTGGAGAGCACGGGATGAGTAAAGGGATGCACGGACGTCATGCAGATGATTTAATCGTTAAAGTTCCACCAGGTACAGTAGTAATGAATGCAGAAACGAAAACAGTAATTGCCGATTTAGTAGAACATGGTCAACAAGCGGTTGTCGCAAAAGCAGGTCGCGGTGGTCGTGGTAACTGTCGTTTCTCAACACCTTCGAATCCAGCACCAGAGCTTGCAGAAAAAGGCGAACCAGGTGAAGAATTAGAAGTTATTTTAGAATTAAAAGTATTAGCTGACGTTGGTTTAGTTGGTTTCCCATCTGTAGGTAAATCAACATTATTATCAGTTGTTTCTTCAGCAAAACCAAAAATTGGTGCGTATCACTTCACAACAATCGTACCGAACTTAGGTATGGTTGAAACAGAAGATCATCGTTCATTTGCAATGGCAGATTTACCTGGATTAATCGAAGGCGCTCACCAAGGTATAGGTCTTGGTATGCAATTCCTTCGACATATCGAGCGTACACGCGTAATCGTACACGTAATCGATATGGCAGGTTTAGAAGGTCGCGAACCGTATGATGACTTTGTAACGATTAACAATGAATTAGAACAATACAATTTACGTCTTTTAGAGCGACCACAAATTATTGTTGCCAACAAAATGGACATGCCAAATGCAGAAGAAAACTTAATCGAGTTCAAAAAGAAAATCGGAGAAGACATTAAAATCTTCCCAGTTTCAGCCATATCTCGCCAAGGTTTAAAACCAGTATTATTTGAAATCGCTGACTTACTAGAAGTAACACCTAACTTCTTACTTAATGATATGGAAGATGAAGAATCAGATGCAGTTGTTCTTTATAAACACGAAGGTAAAGGCGGGGACTTCGAAGTTACTCGTGATGATGATGGTGCATACGTTCTTTCTGGTTATACAATTGAACGTCTATTCAAAATGACAGACTTTAGCCGTGAAGACGGTATTCGTCGCTTTGCCCGTCAATTACGTGCAATGGGTGTCGATGAAGCGTTACGTAAACGTGGTGCCGAAAATGGCGACACAGTTCGCTTGATGGAATTTGAATTCGACTTTGTAGACTAATGGTGTAGGGGGAGTACGATGAAAAACGTTGCGAATCAACGCTACTATTTAGTGCGTGAAGACGTATTAACTGATGCTATGCAAAAAACGTTAGAGGCAAAGCAGTTACTTCAAAATGGTACTGTTGCCTCTATATGGGATGCTGTGAAAGAGGTCGATTTGTCTCGAAGCGCTTTTTATAAGTATCGTGACGCTGTTTTTCCTTTCCACTCGATTGTGCAAGAACGTATACTAACGGTCTTTCTTCAATTGCAAGATCGTAAAGGAACACTTGCCAAGCTACTCGAAACCGTTTCAGAAGCACATTGTAATGTGTTGACGATTCACCAGACGATTCCAATTCAAGGGCGTGCCAATGTGACATTATCACTTGATGTGACAAGCATGACTAATGACTTGGATGAGCTCATTCGAAGTTTAAAACAGCTAGATTTTGTTGAATCAGCAGAAGTTATTAGCTCGGGTGCACTATAATAAAAGAATAAGGCTGTCTCAAGGGTGTCTTATAGGGATATTTAAGGGACAGCCCTTTCTTTACGATTAATTTACTGAAAATTTAGAACTTGATAAGTGGAGGTAGTATAATGTCTAATAATACGTGGGAAAAACGAATAGCTTATTTAGGTCCGGAAGCTTCTTTTACCTATTTAGCGACGAAAGGCCTGTTCCCAAACGATTGGCATGTTCCGTATAAATCAATTCCAGAATGTATTGAAGCCGTATCAGAAGGGAAAGTGGAGCTTGCAGTTGTACCTGTAGAAAATGCGCTTGAGGGTTCAGTTCCACTAACAGTAGACTATTTGTATCATGAAGCCAATCTATTTGTAACCGCAGAAGTGATGTCTAAAATTCAACAGCATTTGCTTGTTAATAAAAAATATGCGGATGATTTAGAAGGATTAGAAGAAATCTATTCTCATCCACATGCACTGGCACAATGTCATAAATATTTGTACTACAATCATATGAATGTGAAACAAACACCATATGCATCAACTGCAGCAGCAGCAGAGTTTGTTTCGAATACCGAAGATCGTTGTATTGCAGCAGTTGCGAACGCTTCAGCGGCTGAAAAATACGGCTTACATATTGCTCGTGAGAATATTCATGATTTCCATTTCAATCATACGCGCTTCTTCGTATTATCAAAACATAACATCCGTCATGGCCTTGTACCACTACAGGCACAGCCAAAAACGACTTTTATGCTAACATTACCGACAGATGTTTCAGGGGCTCTTCACCAAGTGTTATCAGTCTTTGCGTGGCGTAAATTGAATTTAAGTAAAATTGAATCGCGTCCTCTAAAAACAGGTTTAGGGAATTATTTCTTTATTATTGATATACTTGCAGATGAAGAAGTACCGATGATGAAAGGTGCGATGGAAGAATTAACAGCACTTGGTTGTCAGGTCAAATCACTCGGCACTTACTTTACATACGTTACACCAGAATGAGGTGAATAAGCGTGAGTCCAGTTATACTTTTTGATGGGGAATGTAATTTATGTGATTTTAGCGTGCAGTTTATTTTAAAGCGTGATCCAAAAGGAATTTTTCAATTTGCTTCGCTTCAAAGTGATGCAGGAATCGCGTTATTAGAAAAATATAACGTACCAAAAAATACGGAAAGTATCGTATTGATTGAAGATGGACAATTTTTTACGGAATCAACTGCAGCATTAAAAATTGCACGCAAGTTAACGGGATTATGGAAATGGCTATCTATAGCAATCTTTGTTCCTAAACCTATACGAGATGTGATATACAAATGGATTGCGAAAAATCGCTATAAATGGTTTGGAAAGAAAGAGCAGTGCATGCTGCCAACAGCCGAACAAAAGAATCGATTTTTATCATAAAGACTAAAAGGTGAGTCAGAAGCTTGTGCTTTTGATTCACCTCTATTTTTATAATTTTTTCGCCATTGTCACGGTTTTAATTGAAGCACCACAGGATTTGATGACATCAAACTCATCAATAATTTCATAATCGAGAGATGCATATAAATATAGATTACGTGGGACACTATAACGCACTTTACATTGCACTTCATTTAGATTTTGTTTCTTTGCATAGTTTTCAAGAGCGGCTACTAATTTTTTCGCATAGCCATTACCCTGCTCTTTGGGTAAAACGGATTGGCGATAAAAATATAATGCTTGTTCCTGAATTTGAAAGCGAACGGTAGCTACAGGCTGCTCATTTATAGTGCCTATTAATATTTGGGAACCACTTAGTAGCTCTTGTTTAATTTGCCCAATCGTTTCATCTAAAGCACTTGAAGGATGGAGATCATCTTGATATTCCGCGAAAGCGCTTAGTTGAATTTTAAGATTTGTATGAACGTCATTTATTATTGAATATTGCATGTAGGTCACTCCTTATAAAATTGTCTCTATACGTATAAATATAAATAAAAATTAATTACTATGCAATAGGGCGTTTTTGAATAATTTTTATTTAAAGTAATAAATGACATAAAAAATAGTAGGAGTAGATTATAGGAAATTAAAAAAATAAGCCACAAACGTGTATTTGACAGCGTTTGTGGCCCTTTGCTTAAAAAATATGCAATTAATGTTTTAATTCTAAACTAATTTTCCACTAAAATTCCGTGTTCGCGTAACTTTTTTTCTGCTAAATCTAAGTTTTCCTCAGAAGTAGCACTAATGACGTGTAAATGGGTGCCATCAGTTAAAGCAGATAAGTAGAGAGAATTTGTTTCATTGACACGCTTCACAAAATGTTCAACTTCAATACGATTAGAGACCATGATAGAAGCGGTAATCTCACCGTATACTGGATGTTCGACAATAACATTTTCTACAGTGACACCACAGTCCACCAACATAAATAACTCTTCTTTTGTTTGCTCAGATGAATGCATACAAACAATTTTTCGCTCAAAGCGTGTTTGTTGCATATTGTGCATGAATATATAACCTTGACTTGTCGCAACGATGGGCTCGTTACGTGCTTTTAATAAATTCATATCATTAACGATAACTTGGCGTGACACATTTGTATGCTTTGCTAAATCAGCACCAGTTAATGGTTGTTTTGCGTTTTTTAATAAGGCAAGCAACTCATGCCTACGCTCTTCACCTAATAATTTTTTCATTATTTTCACCTCTAAATGACAAAACTCGTATATTTAGTGTAACACAAGATTGAATGACAGGATGTGAAGATTGTGGCAACGCGTAAACTTACGCATATGCTAATACGAGAAAAGGAGGAATGATGTGCGCGTTCATATTGTTCAAAAAGGGGATACATTGTGGAAAATTGCCAAGCAATACGCAATTGGGTTTGATGAGCTAAAAAGACTAAATGCTCATTTAGCTAACCCAGATTATATCGTTCCAGGAATGGAAATTTATTTGCCAGAAAATATGCCTAAAAAAGAAAAAGAAGTTATGCAACAAACCGTTGTAAAGGAGCAGCCAAAGCCGGTGAAAGAAGTGCCAACGAAAGCTCCAGTTGCCCCACAGCCTATGCCGCAGAAACCGATTTGGCAAGGGGATATCTATTACCAACCGATGCCTCAACCCGCACCGCAACCGATGCCGTTTCCAAATTGGCAGCAGACGCATCTTCATTTTCAACCAACAATTGAACAATCAATGGTTGCCCCACAGCCACAGCCTGTTCAAATGCCGCAAATGATGCCACAGCAGCCAATTATTATTCAGCAACCAGCCCCACAGCCCCAACAGCCAATTTTTATTGAACAGCCGGTTATGCAACCGATGCAGCCACATTTTCACCCGCAAATGATGCCCCAAATGATGCCCCAACAGCCAGTTTGTCCATATTGTCACGGTGTCCAAATGGTAGAACCACCGCGTGTATTACCAGCGCGACGCGAAGAATCACCGACGAAAGAAGATTGGTCATGCAATGACCGTGAGCAACAAGTCCAGCATTATTATGAAGACATTCACCAAATGATGTGCATGCCGAATCCTTGTTGCTCACAAATGATGCCGATGCCTTATCCAATGCAAATGATGCCAGGCGTACAACAACCAATGAATCCAATGCAAATGATGCCAGGTGCACACCAACCAATGAATCCAATGCAAATGATGCCAGATGCACACCAACCAATGAATCCAATGCCACATCAACCGAAGTCATGGCATTAGTTATTAAAGAAAATTGTTGGAAATGGGAATCGTCAAAAGGTTCGTTTTTTATGAAATACTATGAAGATGTGTATTTGGCGACTAAGGTGAAAATGGTTCACAATCAGTTAGAAAAAATTCAATTTCCGTATCATATCATTTCTGAGAAAAATGAAGATGCACATATTTTAAAACAGCAATGGTATGAAGGGAAAAGTGCGGATTATAGAAAGCTGTCTGATCAAAAAAAAACATTAAAAGCACTGAAAGCACTACATGAAACGCGGAATGAAGTAGACTGGGAAACATACAAATTACTTCCCAATTATGAGTTGAAGGAAAAATGGCATCGTCGCTTCGAGCGTTTTATAGAAAATGAGGGGCCGTTAAAGATGTTACTTCAAGAAAACTATAAAAAAATTGTATCAATTGCAGCAAATGCCTTACAAAATATTGACGATACTAATGCAATAGAAAACCCAAAAACACTTTTACATGGGGATGTCGTCCATCATAATTTTATGATGGGGGAGAAGGGTGTAAAAATTGTCGATTTTGATTTAGCTTGTGTTGGGGAATATACCGATGAAATAATTTTGTGGATTCATCGTGTATTACCGAATGTTTCATATCAATTGCCGAATTTATTTGAGCAACATCCATACTTACAGGAAGCAAAGCATAAGTTACAATACTTACGTTTTCCAAACGAAGTAATGCGAGAGGCGTTATTTTATTTAAAATGTAATCCCCGCCAAAAACAAGCATGTTATCCATTTATACAATCAATTATAAGTGAAGCAATCCAACACGAAAAAAATTTAAGTAAGACAATTGAAATAATACAGGAAAGCTAATGTGATCAGTAAGTACTCTGAGTATCACTATAAGTATAATTATGCTAAAATAATGGAGGCTGTCTCGAATAGAGGCAGTCTTTTCTAATGAAAAGTGCAACATACGTTCGGTGCCAGACACACATTATGTTATAATAGAGGCAGAAATGTGAGGGATAAACGATGTACGATTATTTAAAAGGACAAATTACGCGTGTAACACCTGAATATATTGTATTAGAGCAACAAGGAATTGGATGGTTATTATATACACCAAATCCTTATGCCTTTCGCCAATCTGCATCGGAACAACAAGTTTTTGTATCGATGCAAGTTCGAGAAGATGCTCAAAATTTATATGGTTTCCACAGCTTAGAACAGCGCGAATTATTTAAAAAATTAATTCAAGTGTCAGGTATCGGACCTAAAGGGGCATTAGCCATTTTAGCAAGCGGTAATCCTACATCTGTCATTCAAGCGATTGAAATGGAAGATGAGGCGTTTTTAGTACGCTTCCCTGGTGTTGGGAAAAAGACGGCACGCCAAATGATTTTAGATTTAAAAGGTAAGCTTGATATATTGCTTGATACGATCCAATTGCCGAGTGCTGAGGATGAGTTACCTCTATTTGGTGTGAACCCGAACAAGCATGAATTAGAAGAAGCGCTACTTGCATTAATTGCATTAGGGTATTCTGAAAAAGAACTTGATAAAATTAAACCGCAGTTAGATGAAAATGAATCCTTAACGACGACGGATGCTTATATTAAACAAGCGCTTAAATTATTATTAAAATTGAAATAAAAAGGAGTGAACTAACATGACTGACCGCGTACTTTCAGGTGAAGCAACGGATGCTGAAGAGCAATTTGAGCTTTCTTTAAGGCCCCAACGACTTGTGCAATACATAGGCCAACAGAAAGTAAAAGATAACTTAAAAATATTTATTGAAGCGGCTAAACTTCGTCAGGAAAGTCTCGATCATGTACTCCTTTACGGTCCACCTGGATTAGGGAAAACGACACTTGCTATTGTCATTGCAAACGAAATGGAAGTAAATGTGAAAATGACAAGTGGCCCCGCGATAGAACGTCCGGGTGATTTAGCGGCCATTTTAAGTTCACTTGAAGCGGGTGATGTGTTATTTATCGATGAAATTCACCGCTTGCCCCGTGCGATTGAGGAAGTTTTATATTCAGCGATGGAAGACTTTTGTCTTGATATCGTCGTGGGAAAAGGGCCTGAAGCGCGTTCAATTCGCTTAGAGTTACCCCCATTTACACTAGTCGGTGCGACAACGCGTGCAGGTGCTCTTTCTGCGCCGCTAAGAGACAGATTTGGTGTGTTATCACGATTAGAATATTATGATGAACAATCACTGGCTGAAATTGTTATTCGTTCAGGTGAATTGTTTAGTGTGGATTTGGATGAGTTTGCAGCCCATGAAATTGCACGCCGCTCTCGTGGAACCCCACGTATTGCCAATCGTTTATTAAAGCGTGTGCGAGATTATGCGCAAGTATTAGCAAATGGTGTTATTTCACCCGATTTGGCACAGCAAGCACTTGAACTTTTACAAGTGGATCCTAGAGGACTTGACCACATCGACCATAAATTAATGCAGTCGATGATTGAACGTTTTGGTGGGGGTCCAGTCGGGTTAGATGCATTAGCTGCTTCAATTGGCGAAGAGCGTATAACGATTGAAGATGTGTACGAGCCCTATTTATTACAAATTGGCTTTATTCAACGTACGCCAAGAGGTCGTGTAGCAACAAATGAGTGCTACGAACATTTCGGTTACACACCGACAGAAAAATAATAGAAGGAAGTTTTTAACGTGAGAGTAGAAGATTTTGATTTTTATTTACCAGAGGAATTAATTGCACAAACACCATTACTAGACCGAACAGCGAGTCGTTTGATGGTTGTTAATCCGAATACTTTAGAGCTAGAACATCATACATTTGGTCATATTTTAGATGAATTAAATGCAGGGGATTGCCTTGTTTTAAATGATACACGCGTATTACCAGCACGTTTAATGGGAACAAAACCAGAAACAGGTGCACATATCGAAGTATTATTATTAAAACAAACAAATGATGATGAGTGGGAAACGTTAGTAAAACCTGCAAAACGCGTAAAAGTCGGTACTGTAGTGACATTTGGTGATGGTTTACTTACAGCGACTTGTACAGGTGAATTAGATCATGGTGGTCGTACGTTTAAATTTGAATACGAAGGTATTTTCTATGAAATCCTAGATCAACTGGGTGAAATGCCTTTGCCACCATATATTCGTGAAAAATTAGATGACCAAGAACGCTATCAAACCGTTTATGCGAAAGAGCGCGGTTCGGCAGCAGCACCAACAGCGGGCTTACATTTTACAGAACCATTACTTGAAGCAATTAAAGAAAAAGGCGTTAAAGTTGTCTTTATTACACTACATGTTGGTTTAGGTACATTCCGCCCTGTAAGTGTTGATTCGATTGAAGACCATGACATGCACTCTGAGTTTTACAGCGTATCAGAAGAAGCAGCGGCAACAATTCAAGGTGTTAAAGATGCGGGCGGTAAAGTGATTTCAGTTGGTACAACGTCAACACGTACGTTAGAAACTGTAGCTCGTGATAATAATGGTAAAATCGTTGCATCACAAGGCTGGACAAATATTTTCATTTTCCCAGGCTTTGAATATAAAGCAATTGATGGACTGATTACAAACTTCCATTTACCAAAATCAACGTTAGTAATGTTAGTAAGTGCACTTGCTTCAAAAGAGTCGATTATGAATGCCTACGAAAAAGCAGTTGAAGAGAAATATCGTTTCTTCAGCTTTGGCGATGCGATGTTCATTCGTCCTAAGAAGTAATTTGCATTTCGTTTAAAATCTCTATACAATAATACTTTGCCCCGCAATCACGGGCTGTAAGACGCTGAACTAAAAGCTAGAGGAAACCAAGAAGCATACGTGGGAGATTGATTGCCCGTAATAGCCCGATTGGTGAAGGCTAACAGTCAGTGAGGGATAAAGTCCCGCGCTGATTGAAGGCTCATTTTATGCAACACCTACTACTCCTAGTAGGTGTTTTCATTCGAATAGGGAAACCTTGCCGAATCGAGCCATAATGTTGCAAATGTAACATTATTATTCGAAGTACTGTTTATACTTTAGAAATGAGAGGGAAATTTACATTATGACACAACCACCAATTCGTTATGAATTAATTAAAACATGTGCGCAAACAGGAGCTCGTCTTGGAATTGTCCACACACCACATGGTTCTTTTGAAACACCAACATTTATGCCAGTAGGCACGCAAGCAACTGTAAAAGCGATGAGCCCTGAGGAATTAAAAGAAATGAATGCAGGAATCATCCTTTCAAATACGTATCATTTATGGCTACGTCCAGGAAATGATATCGTAAAAGAAGCGGGTGGCCTACACAAATTCATGAACTGGGATCGTCCAATTTTAACAGATTCAGGCGGCTTCCAAGTATTCTCTTTATCGAAATTCCGTAAAATCGAAGAAGAAGGCGTCCATTTCCGCAATCACTTAAACGGGGACAAACTATTTTTATCTCCAGAAAAAGCGATGGAAATTCAAAATGATTTAGGTTCCGATATTATGATGGCTTTCGATGAATGTCCACCATTCCCAGCAACATACGAGTATATGGAAGCATCTGTAGACCGTACAACACGTTGGGCAAAACGTTGTAAGGAAGCACACGCACGTCCAGACGAACAAGGATTATTCGGTATTATTCAGGGTGGCGAATACGAAGAGCTACGTCGTAAATCGGCAGAAGCGTTAGTTGAACTTGATTTACCAGGCTATGCAATTGGTGGTCTTTCAGTTGGTGAACCGAAAGATATTATGAACAAAGTGTTAGAGTTCACAGCACCAATGATGCCAGCAGATAAACCACGTTATTTAATGGGCGTTGGTTCACCGGACTCTCTTATTGACGGTGCTATCCGAGGCATCGATATGTTTGACTGCGTATTACCAACACGTATTGCACGTAATGGGACATTAATGACTTCTGAAGGTCGTATGGTGATTAAAAATGCCAAGTATGCACGTGATTTCCGTCCAATCGATGAAACATGTGATTGCTACACTTGTAAAAACTACACACGTGCTTATGTACGTCATTTAATTCGTACAGAAGAAACATTTGGTTTACGTCTAACTTCATATCACAACTTACGCTTCTTAATTAAAACAATGGAGCAAGTACGTCAAGCAATTCGTGAAGATCGTTTAGGCGATTTCAAAGAAGAATTCTTCGAAAAATACGGCTATAATAAGCCAAATGCAAAAAACTTCTAAATTAAGTATTCAAAAACCGAAAATTAATGAAGTTTTTTACGAAAAGATAGAGTTTTTAGCGCAAAAACTAGCGATTCTATACTATACTAGGTAAGTGAGATAGAGAAAGGGGGCAAAATGAGAATGGAAGGTATCATGCAGTTTTTACCAATTATCGTAATGTTCGTTGCGATGTGGTTCATTTTAATTCGTCCAGCACAAAAACGTCAAAAAGCAACATCGTCAATGCAAAACAGCATTAAACGTGGAGACAAAGTCGTAACTGTGGGTGGTTTACACGGTGAAGTAGATGCAGTTGAAGATGCAGTTGTATATATTTTAGTTGACGGTACGACACGTTTAAAATTCGAACGCCAAGCAATTGGTCGTATAGAATCAGTTTAATAGTTGAAGTTGTTTAAAAGCTTGCGGAAGAATAATTTTCCGCAAGCTTTTTGTATAGATAAAAAACAATTTGTCGATTCTAAATACATCCTGACAATACAGCAGAACTGGTCATAAATGGGGTGGAAACTTGAATGACTATGCGTTAATTATCGCACGCACAATCCTTTTATACATTATTTTACTTGTCGTGTTCCGCTTAATGGGGAAGCGAGAAGTTGGAGAATTAAGTATTGTTGATTTAGCTATTTTTGTGTTGATGGCTGAAGTTGCGGCATTTGCATTAGATGATACACATGCTCATTTTGGTAAAGCTGTGCTACCAATTGGTATTTTATTTTTAATTCAGTATTTAAATTCTTTGTTAATTTTAAAAAATAAGCGCATCCGTGATTTTATTGAGGGCGATCCGACAATGATTATTCGTGACGGGTGGATATTAGAAAAGGAAATGAGAAAGCAACGATATAATTTAGATGACTTGTTGCAACAACTACGTGAGCAGGGAGTCGCTTCTGTTCAAGAAGTGGCATATGCTTTCTTAGAGCAGTCTGGGAAATTATCTATTTATAAAAGAGAAGATAACGCTCATCCTCAACTGATATTACCCCTTATACTTGATGGCTATGTCGACGAACGGCATTTGAAAATATTAAATAGGGACAGAAAGTGGTTAGAGCAAGAATTGTTAGTGCTTGGCTATCCAGATTTGAAGGAAATCTTTTTTTGCAGTTATGAGCGTGAAAAGTGGTTTGTCCAATTACGTGCGCGAAAAGATTGAACGAATATATTGCCAATCAGAAGAACGAATTTGACCTGTCGCAAGAAGAAGTGTTATCACTATACAAATGGTGATGAAACATGACATAAATAGCGGCATATTTGGCGTGAGTAAAGGCTGAATAAAACAAGTTAAAATAAATAGGAAATAAGGTATTACAAAGAATTTTATACCGACTTTCATTTTTTCGTGCTGTCGAATTGTCGCAATGTGAAGGAACGAAGTAATAAGTACGCCAAAGCCGATCGCCACAATAGCACCATGTTCTTGAATGGAGGATTGTGAGGCAAGTAAATATAGTAAAAATAATTTTCCAATACCACCGTAAATGGAATTCATCATGGCGACTTTCGCTTCATCCACTGCTTGTAAGATAGAATGGAGTGGACTTTGAATATAATAGAAGTAAAAAATAGGAGCTAAAATTTTCATATAGCCTCGATTTTCCTCTAAATGAAACAACTTCATTGTTAAATCATCACCATGTAAAAAGAAAAAACTAGCTGCGATACAGCCCACAATAGAAGAAAGACGTAATGATAATGAAATACGTTGATTTAACAATGACCAATTTTTACTAGCAACAGCACTGCTGACGGCGGGTATTAACACAATAGCTAAAGCACTTGGAATAAAAGCAGGGAATAATAATAATGGAATATGAACTCCAGAAATAACGCCATAAAGGGTAGTAGCTGCGCCTGCAGTAATGCCTGAAACTGTTAATGCTTTCAAAAAAATGATGGGCTCTAGAAACCAAGTGAACGTACCGAACAATTTACTACCTGCAGAAGGTACAGCGACACGAACGATTGGCTTAAAATAGGATGGAGTCTTTGCATTTTTCTTAAACGTTCGTTTCGATTTGATGTAATAATAACCTAAAAATAAAAATGAAAAAACTTCTCCTAATGCGGTAATCCCCATTGCATATGCTGCAGTTTTTGCAGGCTCATTTGGATCCATAAAAAAAGGCAATAAAAAAACAGTCAATGTGATTCGTACAATTTGTTCAAGGAGCTGTGCCCAAGCAGTTGGCCCAATTTTTGTTAAACCCTGCAAATAAGATTTCATAAGTCCAGAAAAAATAATGATAGGTACTGTGCATAGTCCGACATATAGGATATAGATTAAATTTTCGTTATGTAATAGCGATTTTGCAATATAAGGAATTGTCAATGCAATGATGGGTGTAAAAATGATTATAAATAGAAAAGAAAGTTTTGTCGCTGTTCGCATAATTGAGGAAATATGCTCGTCCTTTTGTTTTGCATGCACATGAGCGACAAGTTTTGCAACGGCAATAGGAATCCCGAACTGAATGACTGAAATAAAAAAGATAAAGGCTGGATAAGATGTCATATATAAGCCAACGATCTCTTCACCAGCAATGCGCATAAACTGCATGCGGTAAACAAAACCGAACAACTTTGAAATGAAAATAACAAACATTAAAAATAGCGTTCCTTTTAAAAATGATCCCAACTATCTTATCCCTTCTCATTTTTAATTGATTCATATACAATACGTATATGCAAGAACTATTGGAGTTAAAACTAATGCTTGGCGGTGATGAATATGACGGTTCCTTATGCAAGTTTATACGAAAAAGTTCAAATTATTTTAGAAAACAAAGTAGAGGAATTCCACTATTTTGGTTATGATTCAATTACAAAGCAGGATTTGTGGGGCTTTTGCGTCAAAAAGGTATGGCGTAAACAAGATGTCCAAAGCTTAAAGCTACATGAATTAACTTCAGGTATTTTTAATGTATCTGCATCAGAAATCATTCAATATTTTCAAGTACATGGTTTAAAACAAGCATCATTTGAGATGGAGCTTTCAAAAGAAGGGCTGAATGAATTGTTTCAGCTATTACCAACAGACTTTTCAAAAAATAATGGAAAGTAATCCAAATTATCTAGTAATAATTTGACAGTTGGCGTAAGCTGTTTCATAATGGGATTGTTGAACTTTTTTATGTAGCGGGAACATTATTCTGGGAAAGTAATGAATGGAATGTAAACAGATACATAGTTTGTTGGAAAGGTTCTTTACTTTTCCGTCGCACAAGTTTGTTGTGCGAATTTGAGGAGGATTTTTAATGAAATTAGCAAACCGTATTATTACGTTTGTTCTTGTCGTAGCGCTGCTATTTACAGGAATGGGCACAACGGTAGAAAAGGTTTTAGATGATGTTAAGCTTGGCTTAGATCTTCAAGGTGGATTCGAGGTTCTATATGAAGTTGAATCTCTAGTAGATGGACAAGAAGTTAATCAAAAAGTACTTACGGATACAACATCGGCATTAGACCGTCGTATCAATGCATTTGGTGTAAGTGAACCAAGTATTGATGTTGAAGGGGAAAACCGAATCCGCGTACAGCTTGCAGGGTTAGAAGATCAGTCTTCTGCACGTGAGTTATTATCAAGTACAGCGAATTTAACATTCCGTGACGTGAATGACAATGTCTTACTTGATGGAACGGATTTAAAAGAAGGTGGCGCGAAAGCCTCTTTCGACCAACAAAACCAACCAATCGTTACGTTAACATTAAAAGATGCATCAAAATTTGCAGAAGTAACTCGTAAGGTTATGGGCATGGGTGCTGGTAAAAATCTTCTAGTTGTATGGTTAGACTTTGAAGAAGGTGTAGACTCTTACGCTGCAGAAAGCCAAAAGGCACCAGCTGATCAAAAATACGAATCTGCAGCAGCAGTTTCACAAGTTTTAAATACAACAGACGTTATGATTTCAGGTAACTTCACAGTTGAAGAAACGAAAAACTTTGCGTCTGTCTTAAATGCTGGTTCTTTACCAGTTAAATTAACTGAAATTTACTCAACTTCGGTTGGTGCTCAATTCGGTGATGAAGCGTTAAATGATACAGTATTTGCTGGTGTAATCGGCGTATTATTAATTTTCATCTTCATGTTATTGTACTACCGCTTACCAGGGTTTATTTCAATCATTACACTAACTGTTTTCACATACCTTGTACTTATCGTATTCAATGGTATTAACGCGGTATTAACTTTACCTGGTATCGCCGCAATCGTATTAGGTATTGGTATGGCTGTGGATGCCAACATTTTAACGGCAGAGCGTATTCGTGAGGAATTACGAGTAGGCCACACGGTAAAAGAGGCCTTTAAATTAGGGTCTAAACAATCATTATCAGCAATTGTTGACGCGCAATTAACAACATTACTTGCTGCTGTTGTATTATTCTACTTCGGTACAAGTTCTGTAAAAGGTTTCGCAACAACATTAATTATCTCGATTTTATTATCATTCGTTACAGCAGTTTGGGGTTCACGTGTTTTACAAGGCCTACTTATAAACAGCGGGTACTTCAATAATCCAGCTTGGTTTGGTATTAAAAAATCAAAACAACATTCAATCGATGAAGGCATTTCTTCATTAGATTTAACAACGAAATTTGATAAACTTGATTTCGTACACAACCGTAAAAAATTCTATGCGTTTTCAACAGTTATTTTAGTTGTTGGTATCGTCATCTTATCTGTCTTTAAATTAAACTTAGGTATCGACTTCTCAAGTGGTACACGTGTTGAAATTGGATCGGATACAGAATTAACACAACAAGGCGTTATCGATTACTTAGATGAAATTGGCTTTGAAAATGATGATGTCGTAATTTCTGGTGATGAATCGAAAGTTGCAGTAATGCGTTATAAAGACGACTTCTCACAACAAGAAGTATTAGACTTTAAAGCAGCTGTTACAGAGAAATATGGTCATGAACCAAGCTTAAGTACTGTATCTGCAACGGTTGGTAAAGAATTAGCGAAAAATGCAATTTATGCATTAGCGTTAGCGGCACTTGGTATCATCATTTATGTAGCGGTTCGTTTCGAATGGCGCATGGGCCTAGGTGCAATCATTTCGTTACTGCATGACGTCTTCTTCATCGTTGTGGCTTTCAGTATGCTACGTCTAGAGGTAGACATTACATTTATCGCAGCAGTATTAACGATTGTAGGTTATTCAATTAACGATACAATTGTAACGTTTGACCGGATTCGTGAAAATATTGATCGTCAAGAAAAAATTACGACAAAAGAAGAATTGGCAAATATCGTCAACAAGTCACTTCGTCAAACGATGGGACGTTCTGTTAATACGGTATTAACGGTAATTATCGTTACGATTGCTTTAATTTTCTTAGGTGCACCATCAATTCAAAACTTCTCAATCGCACTTTTAATCGGTTTAGTAACAGGTATGTATTCTTCAATCTGTATCGCTGCTCAAGTATGGTATACATTAAAAGCACGTGAGATGGATAAAAAAGGTACAACTGTTGTGAAAAAAGAGAAAAAACAATGGGGTTCAGACGAACCACAAGTTTAATAAAAGATGTATAGAAGGCATATTGTAGGTTACAAACTTACAAAATGCCTTCTTTTTTTGTTTAATAATTTAAGAAAAAAGGAAAAGCATTTTATGGATGTTCAAATTGAATGTAGCAGGAGTGATAGACATGAAAATGCAATGGACACTTGTAGTTGGACTTATTTTTGCCATTATCATCGCAGTGTTCGCGACAGTAAATGTCGGCAGAGTGCCAATCAATTATATTTTTGGTGAAGCAAGATGGCCGCTGATTTTAGTTATTCTCGGATCTGTGTTAGCAGGATTTATTATTAGCTTTTGTTTCTCAGCGTTTCGTATGCTTAGTGCGCAACATCAAACAAAGGCAGTTAAAAAAGAGCTTGAGCAAAACCGTGTAGTATTAAACGAAAAAGACAGTGAAATTTTACGTTTAAAAGAGGAATTGAAACAGCGCGGTGCTTCAGCATTTGTCGTAGAAGATATTGCGGATGATCTTGGATCGAATCAAAAATCGACGAAATAACAAGGCAATGAGATGTTTTGTAAGAGTAATTTTACAAAGCATCTTTTTATTTGGGAATATATTATTTCAAACAATAAATTTTCGAAACATTTTTTATGAAACAGGACTAAAATTCGGTATAATGGACTGCATGAGGAAGTGAATTTACATGATAAAATCGCAAAAGCTTTGGACTATTCAGGAGCCGAACGAACAGCTCGTGAAACAATTAAGTACGGAATTAAATATTTCTACGATAGCTTCGAAAATTTTAATAGCAAGAGGGTGTGAAACAGTTGAGCAAGCGCGCCCTTTATTAACCATCGATGCAACTCAATATCATGATCCATTTCTATTGGCGGGAATGGAAGAAGCTGTTGCACGAATTGAAGAAGCACTTGAAAATGGAGAGAAGATTTTAGTTTATGGGGATTATGACGCGGATGGTATTACTAGTACAACGGTTCTACTAAATGCCTTACTCGATATAGGTGCAGATGTGGACTTTATGATTCCAAACCGATTTACACATGGTTATGGTCCAAATGTTGAACTTTTCAAAGAAGCACATGAAAAAGGCGTACAATTAATTATTACGGTCGATAACGGTATTAGTGGGATTGAGCCCGTAAAAGTTGCGCGTGAATTAGGTATGGATGTGATTATTACCGATCACCACGAGCCAGGAGAAGCGCTACCTGATGCGAATATCATTATCCATCCCCGTATTCCTGTAGGGCATTATCCGTTTGGTGAGCTTGCTGGTGTAGGTGTTGCATTTAAATTAGCACATGCATTATATGGTGAATTGCCGGAGCATTTATTTGAATACGTTGCAATTGGCACAATAGCCGATTTAGTTCCACTTGTTGGGGAAAACCGTTATTTAGTACAGTGCGGATTAAAAGCATTAAGACAAACTTTTAATCCATGGGTTCCTGCAATGTGTGAAGCAGCTGGTGCAACGCAAAAAGAGATTACGGAAGAGACAGTTGGCTTTTACTTCGGTCCTCGTTTAAATGCAATCGGGCGATTAGGAAATGCTGCACCGGGCGTCCACTTTTTAATGAGTGATGACCAATTACAAGCCAATAGCCTAGCGAAGCAATTAAATGAAAAAAATACTGAACGGAAAAAAATTGTTGAGGATATTGCAATCGAAGCAATAGAGATGATTGAGTCAAACGAGGAGTTACGCAATTCTTTAGTATTAGTTGTTGCTGGAGAAGGTTGGAATGCCGGGGTTGTAGGGATTGTTGCCTCGCGCTTAGTTGAAAAATACTATCGTCCAACGATTGTACTATCGATTGATCGCGAAAAAGGAATTGCAAAAGGTTCAGCACGTAGTATTGAAGGTTTCCATTTGTATAATGAGCTTGCAAAAAACAGTGACATTTTACCACATTTCGGAGGACATCCGATGGCAGCAGGGATGACGCTTGAGCTAGAAAATGTGGAAGATTTACGAAAACGATTGCATGAACAGGCGTCTAGCTGTTTAACGGAAGACCAACTTATTCAAAAGTTATTTGTGGATGTTCCAATTGAATTAAGCGAAATTACTGTAGAGTCGATTGAAGAGATTCGTCAGCTTGCTCCATTTGGAACGGAATTTCCGAAACCGATTTTTGCAATTCAAGACGTTCATGTGAAGTCAATGCGGAAAATTGGATCGGCAGAAAATCATTTGAAAATGGAATTAGAAGACCCGCACGGATCACTGGATGCAATCGGCTTTGGTAAAGGGCGTTTGTTTGACGAAATTGCATATGGAGTAAAAATTTCGCTTGTTGGCGATTTACAAATCAATGAATGGCAAGGCAATAAAAAGCCTCAATTTATGATTCAAGATCTTGGCGTAAACGAGTGGCAACTTTATGATTATCGAGGAAAGAGTCAAACGGCCAATTGGCTACAAAAAATTCCTGTTGATAAGTCAGACTTTATCGCTTTTAGTGAGCAGACAAAAGAATATTTTGCAAAATTAATGCCAACAGAAATCCTTTTAGTAACAGAAACGACAAATTTACAACATTTAAAGCAAAGTATCGTCGTGCTTGATTTACCTGAGAACGTGTCACTTTTTGAAGAACTGTTAAAAACCACTTCAATCGAGCGTATTTATGCCCATTTTTATACGAATAACTCACAATATTTTGAAGGGATGCCGTCGCGTGATCACTTTACTTGGTATTACGGATTTCTTAAAAAACGTCCGACCTTTAACCTAAACCAACATATTTTACAATTATCGCAACATATTGGACTAAATATTGATGTAATTAAATTTATGACAAAAGTGTTTTTTGAGCTAGGATTTGTTACAATAGAGAATGGTTTGACGACCGTAAATGAAAATGCACCCAAAAAAGCATTATCAGAAGCGCCGTCTTATAAAATGCGTTCACAACAAATTGAGCTTGAACAAAAGCTTTTATATGCAACTTTTAGTGAGTTAAAACAATGGTTTGATGAACGGTTGAGTTCTTGAGGAGGACATGGAATAATGGATTTAAAGCAATATGTAACGACAGTAGAAAACTGGCCAAAAGAAGGAATCAGCTTTAAAGATATTACAACAATTATGGATAACGGTCCTGCATATAAATATGCAACCGATGAAATTGTTAAGTATGCAAAAGAAGTTGGTGCTGAAATTATCGTAGGTCCAGAAGCACGTGGTTTCATCATCGGTTGCCCAGTAGCATATGCACTTGAAATCGGTTTTGCACCAGTACGTAAACCTGGTAAATTACCCCGTGAAGTAATTTCTGCTGATTACGGTTTAGAATACGGTAAAGATACATTAACAATGCACAAAGATGCAATCAAGCCAGGACAAAAAGTATTAATCTGTGATGATTTACTTGCAACTGGTGGTACTGTAGAAGCAACAGTTCGCTTAATTGAGGAACTTGGTGGTAAAGTAGTAGGTGCTGCTTTCATTATCGAGTTAACAGAATTAAACGGGCGTGCAAAAATCGGCAGTATACCTATAAAAACTTTAATTCAATACTAATTGAATGGAACTACTTTGCACATTTGTGTAGGGTAGTTTTTTTATTAAAAGCTCCTAAATCCCCTGAATGTCAACAAAATTCCGTTCATTGATTTTACATATTTCGCAAATCTAAAAAACTAAATGGCTTACTACCTTTACATTTACTAGCCTTTTTTTATACAATTGAATTTATATCTAACGTGAAAATTAATGGAACAAGGTGGACAAATTATGGCGAAAGAACAAATATTAGCGCCCGAAGATGTTTTCGAGCTCGTAAAATCCTATATGAATGAAGAACATGTTGCCTTTGTTGTCAAAGCATATGAGGTAGCAAAAGAAGCACATAAAGAGCAGTTCCGTAGCTCTGGAGAACCTTATATTATTCATCCCGTACAAGTAGCGGGTATTTTAGCTGAGCTGCAAATGGACCCTGAAACGGTTGCTGCGGGCTTTTTACACGACGTGGTAGAAGATACAGAAGTAACGCGTGAAGACTTAGTGAATGCCTTTAGTGAGGAAGTAGCTAAGCTTGTTGATGGTGTAACGAAGCTTGGTAAAATTAAATACATGTCAAAAGAAGAACAACAAGCAGAAAATCATCGAAAAATGTTCGTTGCGATGGCACAAGATATTCGTGTCATCTTAATCAAGTTAGCGGACCGTCTGCACAATATGCGTACGTTAAAGCACTTACCTGCAGAAAAGCAACGCCGTATTTCCCAGGAAACGCTTGAAATCTTTGCGCCACTTGCTCACCGATTAGGAATTTCAAAAGTGAAGTGGGAGCTGGAAGATACAGCGTTACGTTATTTAAATCCGCAACAATACTATCGCATTGTCAGTTTGATGAAGAAAAAGCGTGACGAGCGTGAGGCGTATTTAGATAATGTGATGGATGAAATTAATTCACAGCTTAAAGAAGTAGAAATCGAAGCAGACGTATATGGTCGTCCAAAGCATTTATATAGTATTTATCGTAAAATGGCGTTGCAAAAAAAGCAGTTCAATGAAATATATGATTTATTAGCTGTTCGTATTCTTGTCGATAGCATTAAAGATTGTTACGCCGTGATTGGGATTATTCATACACTTTGGAAGCCGATGCCTGGTCGATTTAAAGATTATATTGCAATGCCAAAGCAAAACTTATATCAATCTCTGCATACAACTGTGATTGGGCCGTATGGTGATCCACTAGAAGTGCAAATTCGTACGAAGGAAATGCACAAAATTGCTGAGTTCGGTATCGCAGCACACTGGGCGTACAAAGAAGGAAAAACGGTTGATGAAAATGTCCAAAACATTGATCAAAAATTAACATGGTTCCGTGAAATTTTAGAGTTCCAAAACGAATCGTCTAATGCAGCAGAATTTATGGAATCATTAAAATTCGACTTATTCTCGGATATGGTATATGTATTCTCACCAAAAGGGGATGTCATCGAATTACCCGCTGGTTCTGTACCTATTGACTTTGCATATCGTGTGCACTCGGAAGTCGGTAACAAAACAATTGGTGCGAAAGTAAACAGTAAAATGGTTCCACTAGATACGCCGTTAAAAACGGGCGATATTGTAGAAGTTTTAACATCGAAACAATCATTCGGTCCAAGTCGTGACTGGATTAAAATTGCACAAAGCTCGCAAGCAAAAAACAAAATCAAACAATTCTTTAAAAAATATGTGCGTGAAGAAAGTGTCGATAAAGGCAAAGAACTCGTTGAAAAAGAAATTAAAGCACAAGAGTTTGATGCTAAAGTTGTCATGACTCCTGAAAACATTAAGCGCGTGATCGAAAAATATAATTACACTCATGAAGATGATCTATATGCAGCAGTTGGCGTAGGTGGCATTACCGCACAACAAATCGTCAACCGTCTCGCTGAAAAGATGCGTAAAGAGCGTGAACAAGAAGAAGCGCTTGAAAAAATTGTGAAGAACATGAACAATCAAGTTCCGAAAAAACATACAGAGTCTGGCGTGGTTGTTAAAGGTATCGACAATTTACTTATTCGTTTATCTCGCTGTTGTACACCAGTTCCAGGTGATGTCATTGTCGGTTTTATAACAAAAGGGCGTGGGGTTTCCGTTCACCGTGCTGATTGTCCAAACATTCAAGTAGATGAAAATATAGAACGTCTTATTGAAGTAGAGTGGGAAAACTCAGGCATGCATGTGAAGAAGGATTATCCTGTTGATATTGAAATTTCAGCATACGATCGTCCAGGTATTTTAAATGATGTCATGCATGCCGTAAGTGAAGCAAAAACGAATATTTTAGCGGTAACAGGACGTGCTGACCGTGAAAAAATCGCAACGATTCATTTAACGATTGCCATTTCTAACATTTCTGGACTTCATAAAGTCGTAGAAAAAATTAAACAACTACCGGACATTTATTCGGTACAACGCGTTATTAATTAATAGATTGAAGGTTAAACAATTATGCGAGTAGTATTACAACGTTCAAGAAATGCATCGGTTACAGTAGATGGTAAAGTAACGGGTGCGATTGAAAAGGGCTATGTGTTACTTGTTGGGATTACACATGCCGATACAGAAGAAGATATTGCATATGTAGCGAAAAAAATTGCAGATTTACGCATTTGGGAAGATGAAGACGGGAAGATGAACCGCTCGATTATAGAAGTCGGGGGAGCAATTTTATCGGTTTCACAATTTACATTGTACGCAGATACGCGTAAAGGGAAACGCCCAAGCTTTATCGAAGCAGCAAGACCAGAGCAAGCCGAGCCTTTATGGTTAGCGTTTAATGAACAATTAAAAACGCACGGCTTACATGTGGAAACGGGGATTTTCGGAGCTATGATGGATGTGGCTTTAATCAATGACGGGCCAGTAACCATCATTATCGAGTCAAAAACAAAATAACAAAGCGCACGAATCACTTCTTTACAGCATATTCTAAAGTATGCTTGCAAAGGAGTGATTTTTTGGTTCAACCGGTTTCTTATTCGAATGCCTATTGGTTAGAAGCTATTCAGCCGTTCTTAGGTCAAATGGTAGCGGTACAACAAACGGGTAATCATGTACAACAAGGTATTCTTGCTGCCATTTGTCCAGATTATATCGTCCTGGATGTATGCCGAATGCCATTTTTTATTCGAATTGAACAAATTGTTTGGGTGACACCGTTTATGAAAAACAGCTAACAAAATGGTCTACGTACCTTCTCTTCGTCATATGTTGAATAGGACGATTTAGGAGGTGCTTTTTTGTTTCAACGTGTAAATAAGTTATTAATTGAATTGCCGCAAGTTGAGTACGGGGATGCTAATGCGGCGAGTGCAGTGCAAGAACTGCTAGGTGGAAAGTTTGGCGAAATGTCGACATTAAACAATTATATGTATCAATCCTTTAATTTTCGTGGGAAAAAGAAATTAAAACCGTTCTACGATTTAGTTGCTAGTATTACTGCAGAGGAGTTTGGTCATGTTGAACTTGTCGCCAACACGATTAATTTACTTCATAAAGATTCGACATTTGCTGCAAATCCAAATGTCGCCCCAATGCAAAATGCAAAAAACATGAGACACACACAAAGTTTCATTGCGGCGGCTCAAACAGCACTCCCTATGGATTCGATGTTAAAGCCTTGGACAGGGGAAAATGTATTTTCAAGCGGTAATTTAGTACTTGATTTACTGCATAATTTCTTTTTGGAATGTGGCGCACGGACTCATAAAATGCGCGTATTTGAAATGACGGATCATCCGACAGCACGGGAAATGATTGGCTATTTATTAGTGCGCGGTGGTGTGCATATCGTGGCTTATGCAAAGGCTCTCGAAATGGCGACAGGGCTTGATGTCACGAAAATGCTACCAATTCCAAGCTTAGATAATCATGTTTTTGATCAAGCACGTAAATATGAAGACCTCGGATATGGAAATGTACTGTTTACATGGAATTATGTGGGCGATTATAAGGATATCGATAAAATTTGGAAAGGTCCACATCCGATAACGAATGCCCCATTAATCGTAAGAGAAGGAACGCCAAAGGGAGCGAAAATTCCGGATTTACAGGAGCTACCAGAAGAATTTGCGCCAGGTATAGGTCCTGAAGAATATCAAATGATTGCAAAAAGACTCATGGCGAATATTTAAAAAAGACGGGATTCATCCCGTCTTTTACTATTTCTCGCAATAATGGACAACTGTATGAAAATCAAGATCTCCACCAAAAATGGACAACGCACTACCGATTGTAACATGTAGCTTGCCGTTAGAAATTGACTCGAAATTTTTTAAATCCTCAATTGAACGAACCCCACCTGCATAAGTTGTAGGAATGGAAGTCCACTGTGCTAAATCACGCACTAATTCTTCTTGCATGCCGCTGCGTTTACCTTCAACATCCACCGCGTGAATTAACAGTTCATCACAAAATTTTTCAATATCCTTTATCGATGTGGAATTAACTTCAAAATCGCTAAACTTTGTCCATTTATCCGTAACGACATACCATTTACCGTCACGCTTCCGGCAGCTTAAATCGATCACTAATTTATCCTTTCCAACCGCTTCGACTAATTTTAATAATCGTTCCATATCAAGCATGCCATCATGGAATATGTAAGACGTTACGATTACGTGTGATGCACCAGCTTCGATGTAGTGGTTCGCGTTATCAGCTGTAATGCCACCACCGATTTGTAGACCATTTGGATAGGCTTGTAATGCACGAATTGCTGCTTCTTCATTGCCAGCTCCAAGCATTATGACATGTCCACCAGTTAAATGGTTTTGCGCAAATAATTGTGCATAATAAGACGAATCATGTTCGGATGAAAAATTTTCAACTACTTTTTTATTTTCATAGCCGAGCGTGCTCCCGACAATTTGTTTTACTTTTCCTTCATGTAAATCAATACACGGTCTAAATTCCATTCCATTCACTACCTTTTCTAAACATCTTGTCTTATCATACCATTTTGACACGTGGAATTAATAGAAAAATCAGACGTATAAGAAATGGCATTTAAATAAGACAGTCGTTTTTCCGTATGTTAAAATGAGCATACTAAAGTAAAGAAAGTGTGGCATGGAAATGGCGGAAAATCTGAATTTGTTCGATCTCAATAAGCTCTTTATTCTAGGGCATCCTATTGTGACGATTTTTCATAATGCAACGAATATGTATTCCATTATTCGTGTCAAAATTAAAGAAACGAATATTCAATATGATGAAAAAGAAATTATTGTTGTCGGTTATTTTCCTCAATTAGCAGAGGATGAACTCTATCGCTTTACAGGCCATATGAAAAGTCACCCAAAATACGGGATGCAATTTCAAATCGATACGTTTGAAAAAGAAGTGCCAACAACAGAGCAGGGCGTAGTCCATTATTTATCGAGTGATTTATTTACAGGTATTGGCAGGAAAACTGCTGAATTAATTGTTGAAAAACTAGGCGTCGATGCCATTAATAAAATCCTAAATGATCCATCTGCACTCGATGCTGTCCCTCGTTTAAATGATGATAAAAAGCTTACGATTCGTCAGACGATTGAAGAAAATTTAGGGCTAGAGCGGGTCATGGTTCGGTTAAATGAATGGGGCTTCGGTCCACAGCTTGGCATGAAAATTTATCAAGCGTACCGTGAAGAAACGATTAATTTACTGACAGAAAATCCGTACCGATTGATTGAAGAGGTCGAAGGGGTCGGCTTTATACGTGCAGATGAATTGGGTTCTAAACTAGGCATTACAGGGAATCACCCAGACCGTATAAAAGCAGCTGTATTTCATGTATTAACAAATGCGGCACTTTCAGAAGGACATGTCTATTTGGATGCAGAACAGGTGCTACCAATGGTTAAGGATATGCTAGAGCAAAGTCAGCGCATTGAAATTCCGTATGAGGCGATTTCGAAAGCGTGTATCGAAATGCGGGAGGACTCGAGAATTTGTGGTGAGGAAACGCGCATGTATTTGCCATCACTGTATTTTAGTGAGGTGGGTATTGCCAGTAAAATTATTGAGTTGAAAGAAAAAAATAATACAGCAGAAAACTTCTCACGCGATGAAATTCGTAAAGCGATAGGCGATATAGAAGAGCAATATAATGTTTCGTATGCGCCAACACAAGCGCAAGCAATTGAAACGGCGTTAAATTCAAGCGTCATGATTTTAACAGGGGGACCTGGTACCGGGAAAACAACCGTTGTACGAGGATTAGTCGAAGTATATGCTGAATTACACGGCTTGTCGCTCAATCCAAAAACGTATGTTGAAAAAGAAGAGCCTTTTCCAATTGTATTAGTAGCACCAACAGGACGTGCAGCAAAACGTTTAGCCGAATCTACTGGCTTACCTGCTATGACGATTCACCGTTTACTTGGCTTCAATGGCCATGAAAAGGCAGAAGAAACAGAACGTGAAGTTACAGGTCGTTTAATCATTATCGATGAAATGTCGATGGTAGATACGTGGCTGGCACATCAGTTATTAAAAGCATTGCATGAAGATGTACAAGTAGTATTTGTAGGTGACCAAGATCAGCTCCCACCAGTAGGTCCAGGGCAAGTGTTAAAGGATTTACTTGCATCGAAGCAAATACCTACAGTGGAGTTAACAGATGTTTATCGACAAGCAGAAGGTTCGACAATTATCGAAATGGCGCACCAAATTAAAAAAGGAATTGTTCCAGATACATTGACTGCAAAAACTTCGGATCGTTCCTTTATTCAAGCTGCTGCTGCACAAGTAACGAGTGTTGTCACGCAAATTGTGAAAGGGGCACTTGCAAAAGGACAAGCGATTCGCGATATTCAAGTACTAGCACCAATGTATCGTGGACCTGCAGGTATCGATAATTTAAATAAAGAAATACAGCAGCTCGTCAATCCAAATGACGGATCACGTAAAGAAATTGTTTTTGGTGATACGATATATCGCATTGGTGACAAGGTGTTGCAACTTGTAAATCAACCTGAAAACAATGTATTTAACGGGGATATGGGTGAAGTCATCGCCATTATTCGCGCGAAAGAAACGGTTGAAAAGCAAGATTTACTTATTGTGAGTTACGATGGTATCGAGGTAACGTACCAACGTCATGATTTAAATCAAATTACTTTAGCGTATTGCTGCTCAATTCATAAATCACAAGGCTCTGAATTCCAAACGGTTATTATGCCAGTTGTGCGCGGATATTCCAAAATGTTACGACGTAATTTGCTCTATACAGGTATTACGCGCGCAAAAAACTTTTTAATATTATGCGGAGAACCTGATGTTCTAGCGAAGGGTTTAGCAAAGACGGATGATTTAATGCGCTACACAAGCTTAATGGCTCGATTAAATCCAGCATTATCAGAAAATGTGGCAAAATCTGTAAAAGAAACTGATGAAAAAGAGATCGTAGTAATGGAGAAAGTGGAAGCAAAAAAAGCGAATAGTGAAGAACAATTAAGTTTACTAAATGTCTCAGATTCTCATAAAATTGGTGAAACCTTACCGAATCACCTGACAACAGAGACAGCTCCTTATATCCATCCACTCATTGGTATGGACAATATTTCACCTTATGATTTTATTGAATAACAAAATATGCCAGTTTGTTTTTTCTATGTGCACCTAGAAAAAACGAGCTGGTTTTTATTTTGAATAAATAGAGAAAACGATGGGATATATTATATTTATAATAATTTCCTGCGTGAATTGCTTAAAAAGTTAGAAATTTAAAAAGAAACTATTAATTAATAATATGTAAATGGGTATGGTAGTATAAATAAAAACTTATACGATATCTGAAGCGTGATGTCAGTAATTGTAAAATGAAAAGGTTTACAAAATTAAAAAAGAGGTGCACATACAGTGGATTACATTTGGGGTATCGTTGGTATTCTTGTCGTAATCGGTATTGCGATTGCTTTTTCAAGCAATCGTAAAGCGATTCAGTGGAGAATTATTTTATCAGGTTTAGTTGTACAACTTATTTTTGCTTTTATCGTATTGAAATGGTCAGCAGGCCGTGAACTATTGATGAAGCTTTCAGATGGCGTACAAAAATTAATCAGTTATGCGAATGAAGGGGTTACTTTCGTATTCGGTGGCTTAGCAGATGCTGACAACGTAGGATTTGTATTTGCAATGAGCGTATTAACGATTATTATCTTCTTCTCATCTTTAATTGCAGTTCTTTATTACTTAGGAATTATGCAATTAATTATTAAAATTATTGGTGGTTTCTTATCAAAAGTATTAGGAACAACAAAAGCAGAATCAGTTAATGCTGCTGCCAATATTTTCGTAGGTCAAACAGAAGCACCGCTTGTCATTCGTCCATTCCTAAATAAAATGACGAAATCACAATTGTTCGCAGTAATGACTGGGGGACTTGCATCTGTATCAGGTTCTGTATTAATTGGTTATTCGTTACTTGGTGTTCCTTTAGAATACTTATTAGCAGCAAGTTTCATGGCTGCACCAGCTGGTTTAATTATGGCGAAATTAATGATTCCAGAAACGGAAGTTGTTGATGAAGCAGACTTCAAATTAGAGCGTAACTCAGAATCTACAAACGTCATTGATGCAGCCGCTCAAGGTGCATCTGATGGTATGAAATTAGCAGTAAACGTTGGGGCAATGTTATTATGTTTCATCGCGTTAATCGCTCTTTTAAATGGTATTTTAGGTGGCGTTTTGGGCTTATTCGGTCTTGATAACGTAACTTTAGAAGGTATTCTTGGTTATGTATTCTCACCAATAGCATTTGCAATTGGTGTTCCTTGGCATGAAGCAGTAGATGCAGGTTCATTTATCGGTCAAAAATTGATCTTAAATGAATTCGTAGCCTACTCTAACTTTGGTCCAATGATTGGAGAATTCTCTGAGAAAACAGGAATCATCATTTCATTCGCACTTTGCGGATTTGCTAACTTAAGCTCGATGGGTATTTTAATCGGTGGTTTAGGTGGTATGGCACCAGATAAACGTAGTATGATTGCGAGCCTTGCATTGAAATCAGTAGCTGCAGGTACATTAGCATCATTATTATCAGCTGCTATTGCAGGGATGTTCTTATAATCGATTCAATTTAAAGGCTGTGCTAAAAGTTACTTTTAGCACAGTCTTTTTTTTATGGTTAAGAAAGTATACCTTTTTAAGGGAACTCGCAAAAGAAAAGACATTTCGCGCTATTTTGGCGTGAATTGTATTTTCTAATATTGAATTTCAGCTGCTAACTGTTCTAAAGCGTTTTTATTTGTTAATGTATAACCTCGATTGTGCTTTTCAATATAGCCAGCTTGATTAAATTGTGCGAGTACATATAACAAATGGCGATAGGAAACACCGAGGTATTCACATACTTCGGTATGCCTTTCTTTATAATAGTGCTGATCCGATGAAAGCAATATAAAGGATGCTAAACGATTTTCGAGCGGATAAGCCTGATTTTGTGTGTACTTTGCAGTTACAGTCGTGGTCTTTTTACTTAAAAACAAGCAAAGGATTTTTAAAAATACAGGATCTGCTAACACTTGTTCCTTCACTTCACGAATGGGAATAGCCAAACAAATGGATTTGGTAACCGTTTGAATACCTTTCGAATAACGTTCGGAATTTAATAACTCGATTTCACCCATGAAGGTAGGGGCTGCTAAAAAATCAATTAACGAAATTTTACCGTTTTTATGCGTAATATATAGTTTTGCTTTTCCTTCTACCATGTAAAATAAATAATCAGGAAAAGATTGTTCTTGGAAAATCAGTTCACCCTTCTCAAATTCAAATACATGAATGTAAGGGGTAATATCAAAAGAAAAAAATGGTGTAATTGGGTACTTCTTTATATATGCTACAGCTTCTTTTTGGGCTAACTTTTTCAAATTATAATGCAACTCCTCATCTTAAAATATGAGATATCTCACATTATTGTATAATTCACCATGTTATTATTCAATGTAATAGAATGGAAAAAGGACGGTTTTTATGAATAATCAACGGTGGTTAGCAAAAAACTTCTTTATGTTTTTTATTACATGGGGTATCTTTTTACCTTATTGGACGGGTTGGCTGATTAATGATAAAGGGCTAACAGTATCAGAAGCGAGTATCATTATGGGATTTGGTTTAGTGGCACGTGCTGTGGCGACCATGTTTGTTTTCCCTTATGTTTCTAAAGTGATGAGTAATAAAAATGTATTGCTTTTCTTTACAATTGCTTCATTGATTGTGACTTTATTTTACATTCCGATTGATTCATTTGCAGGGCTATTTATTATAACCATGTTATTTAGTGCGTTTTATCCAGCCTTGCTACCGGCAGTTGAAAGTAGTGCATCCACGTTAATGCAGCACGGAAAAATTCATTACGGGAAAGCGCGTTCACTTGGGTCATTTGGTTATGTTATTGCAGTTTTAATTATTAGTATGATCACGGGTATGTACGGAGAGCAAATGATTTTATGGACGATGATTTTAGGGTTAACTGCACTTTTGGCCATTCAATTAATGCCAGCTCCACAAGTGTTAAGTCTCGCGCCGAAACAAGATATTACAAAAGCTTTATCGATGAAAAGTTTATTTAAAGTAAAAAGCTTTGGTGTTGTGTTACTTGTTGTGATCTTACTACAAGGTGCACATGCTTCGTATTACAATTATGGCTATATTTATTTACAAGATTTAAACGTTAATCTTTTTTATATTGGGATGATTTTAAATGTTGCAGTACTTTTTGAAATCTTATATTTTTTAAAGGCCGATACATTTTTAACGAAGTGGAAGCCATCATCTTTAATGCTTCTAGCAGCAATTGGAGCTACCGTACGATGGCTTATCGTGTATCTTTTTCCGAATATGCCGATGTTCATTATTTCGCAGGCACTACATGCTTTATCATTTGCGATGGCACACTATGCCTTCATTCGTTATATTTCGAAAGCATTACCAAAAGAACAAATTCCAAACGCACAGGGGATTTATTCAGCGCTTGCCATGAGTTTGAGTGCCGCATTATTAACGCTTTTAGGCGGTGCACTTTATGAAATTGAACCTGGATTAGCATTTTTAGGTATGATTATTTTTACTGTACCAGCAATTTTCTTAATTCTTTTCACGAAAAAACGATTTGATTATTAAGGAATGGCGATTGACAGTCGGATTTCATTTTTCTATAATGAACAATAGAATATAATGAAAACGATGATGGAAAAAGTACGTATGGACAACGCGAGCAGAAAGAGATTTCTTGGCTGAAAAAATCTCCGTGTAAAAAATACCGAAAGCTACTCCAGAGTGCAACTAATACCTGCCGTTCGCCTACGTTACAGGCGCTTGAGATATGATGTGTTTTTAACGCATTATAAATTAGGGTGGTACCACGAAATTACAGTCTTCGTCCCTTTACCGGGATGAGGGCTTTTTTGTTTTTCTGGATTACATCATCATCATTCAAAACATTTAAATTATTTTAGGAGGAAAACAACATGACAAAAACTATGACAGCTTCAGAAATTCGTCGTCTATACTTAGACTTCTTTAAAGAAAAAGGACACCATGTAGAGCCATCAGCACCACTTGTACCAATTAATGATGCATCTCTATTATGGATCAACTCAGGGGTAGCAACATTAAAACCTTACTTTGATGGTCGCATTATTCCAGAAAACCCACGTATTACAAACGCACAAAAATCAATTCGTACAAACGATATTGAAAACGTAGGGAAAACAGCACGTCACCATACATTCTTTGAAATGTTAGGAAACTTCTCAATCGGCGATTACTTCAAAAAAGAAGCTATTCACTATGCATGGGAATTCCTAACAGATCCAAAATGGATGGGCTTTGAACCAGAAAAGTTATCAATCACAATTCATCCAGAAGACCAAGAAGCATATGACGTATGGCATGACGAAATCGGTATTCCTGCTGAACGTTTAATCCGTTTAGAGGGGAACTTCTGGGACATCGGGGAAGGTCCATCTGGTCCAAACTCTGAGATTTTCTATGACCGTGGTGAAGTATATGGTTTTGGTGCACCTGAAGAAGAAATGTACACAGGTGGAGAAAATGAACGTTATTTAGAAATTTGGAACCTTGTGTTCTCTCAATTCAACCACAACCCAGATGGCACATATACGCCACTACCAAAACAAAACATTGATACAGGTATGGGATTAGAACGTATTGTTTCAGTTGTACAAAATGTACCAACAAACTTCGATACAGACCTATTCATGCCAATTATCGAAAAAACGGAAGACTTCGCAAACCGTAAATATACACGTCCACAAGAAGTTGACTTAAAAGAAATTTTCGGTTCAACGGAAGATATTAACACACCATTCAAAGTAATTGCTGACCATATTCGTACAGTAGCCTTTGCGATTGGTGACGGTGCATTACCTTCAAACGAAGGTCGTGGCTATGTATTACGTCGTTTACTACGTCGTGCGGTTCGTTATGCTAAACAAATTGGGATCGAAAAACCATTCATGTTTGAATTAGTGCCAACTGTTGGTGAAATTATGGAAGACTTCTACCCACAAGTAAAAGAGAAGGAAGCATTTATCCAACGTGTTATTAAAAACGAAGAAGTTCGATTCCACGAAACTTTAGACGGCGGTTTAGCAATCTTTAACGATGTTGTTGAAAGTCAAAAAGCTAAAGGTGAAACAGTGATTCCTGGCGCGGATGCATTCCGTTTATATGATACATTTGGTTTCCCAATCGAATTAACAGAAGAGTACGCAGAAGAAGTTGGCATGACAGTGGATCACGAAGGGTTCAATTCATCGATGGAAGCACAACGTGAACGTGCTCGTAATGCCCGTGTGGACGTGGACTCAATGCAAGTTCAAAATGAAGTACTGTCAAATTTAACTCAAGAATCAACATATATTTATAATGCTTTAGAAGCTTCGACATCAGTTGCAGCAATCGTTGTAAACGGCCAAGCGACAAAAACAGCTTCAGAAGGCGATGAAGCACTTATTATCTTATCTGAAACACCATTCTACGCTGAAATGGGTGGACAAATCGCGGATACAGGTATCATCGAAGCAGATGGTTTCACTGCCATCGTGAAAGATGTACAAAAAGCACCTAACGGCCAACCGTTACACACAGTAGTTGTTGAATCTGGTGAAATGCACGTAGGAGATAAAGCTACAGCAAAAGTAAATCGTGAAAAACGTACACTAATCCTTAAAAACCATACAGCTACTCACTTAATGCACCGTGCATTAAAAGACGTATTAGGCGATCACGTAGCACAAGCAGGTTCTTATGTAGGTCCTGACCGTTTACGTTTCGACTTCTCTCACTTCGGCGGGGTAACTAAAGAAGAATTAGCACAAGTAGAACGTGCTGTGAATGAAAGAATTTGGGACGATATTGAAGTTGTTATTAAAGAAATGGATATTGACTCTGCAAAAGCAATGGGGGCAATGGCACTGTTCGGTGAAAAATACGGGGATATCGTACGCGTAGTAGCTGTATCTGATTACTCAATCGAGCTTTGCGGTGGGTTACACGTTTCTCGTTCATCTGAAATTGGCATTTTCAAAATCGTTTCAGAAGGCGGTATCGGAGCAGGTACTCGTCGTATTGAAGCGGTAACAGGTAAAGCGGCATACGAAGCAATTAAAGAAGAGGAAGCGGTTCTTAACGAAGCAGCTCATCTTTTAAAAGCAAATCCAAAAGACGTGGCTACTCGTGTTGCTTCATTACAAGCAGATTATAAAGAATTACAACGTGAAAATGATTCATTATCACATAAAATGGCGAATGCACAAGCGGGCGCAATTCTTGATGCAGCACAAAAAATTGGGGACGTAACAGTTCTTGCAACACGTGTTGATGCAAAAGACAACAATCAATTACGTCAAATGATGGATGATTTAAAAGAAAAAATGGATGCAGCAGTAATCGTACTTGGTGCAGTAGCAGATGATAAAGTCATGCTTTGCGCAGGTGTAACAAAAGATATCGTAGGCGGAAACTATCACGCAGGTAACATCGTGAAAATGGTGGCAGAAGCTACTGGCGGTAAAGGTGGAGGCCGTCCAGATATGGCGATGGCTGGTGCGAAAGATGCTTCTAAATTAGACGAAGCATTAGCAGCTGTGTACGAGCATGTAAAATCTTTATAATTCGAACTTCCTGAAATTTACTCAAGCATATTTGAAGTGCATGCTCGAATAAGCTATAATAGAGAAAATGGAGATGGGGTCTAATCACTCCATCTCCTTATTGCTGAAAGCGAGGTGCTGGTCTTGAGTTCTTTCGATCAAACGATGAAATTTAGTTTTCCTGAAGAGTCAATGGAACAAGAAGTAAAGCAAGTGATGTTGAAAGTGTATAAGTCATTAGAAGAAAAAGGCTATAACCCAACAAATCAAATTGTCGGTTATTTGTTATCTGGTGACCCGGCATACATCCCTCGCCACCAGGATGCACGTAATTTAATCCGCAAGCTCGAGCGAGATGAAATTCTTGAGGAGCTCGTAAAATTTTATATTAAGAAGAATACTGAGGCGGAAAAATGAAAATTATGGGTTTAGACGTCGGCTCAAAAACGGTCGGTGTCGCGATAAGCGATGCATTTGGCTGGACGGCTCAAGGGATAGAAACTGTAAAAATTAATGAAGCGATAGGCGAATTTGGTATTGAACGTATTAAAGAGCTTGTAAAGGAACACAATGTAACGGAATTCGTTGTTGGGTTTCCGAAAAACATGAACAATACAGTTGGACCACGTGGGGAAGCATCTGAAAGTTATAAAAAGTTACTAGAAGATACATTCGGCTTCCCAGTAAAATTATGGGACGAGCGTTTAACGACAATGGCTGCAGAACGTATGCTTATTGAAGCAGATGTAAGCCGAAAAAAACGCAAACTAGTCATTGATAAAATGGCAGCGGTTATGATTTTACAAGGATACTTAGATAGTAAAAACTAAACGTTTTGTTCAAGCAAAACGTTTAGTTTTTGCCTTGAAAGCGAAGCTTCAAAGGCAAAAATTAAAGTCGCTCCAACATGAGACGTATTGGTTCTTAAAATGTAACCAATTTTGTATAATAAATGGAGTAATAGGTTAAGCCTAAATATTATGAAGAGGTGACTATAATGTCAGAACAACAACAAAATCAAATTACAGTAGTAGATGAAAATGGAAACGAACAACTTTGCGAAATTTTACACACTTTCGAATCAGAAGAATTCGGTAAATCATACGTATTATATTCTTTAGTAGGCGCTGAAGAAGACGAAGACGGCGCAGTGGAAATTTTTGCCTCAGCTTTCGTACCAGCTGAAAACGGTGAAGATGGCGAATTAACGCCAATCGAAAATGAAGCTGAATGGGATTTAATCGAAGAAGTATTAAACCAAATTGAAGACGAAATTGGCGAAGAAGAATAATCTTTTCGTAATTTAACATGAAAATAAAGCAGAGTAGGCAAGAGCCGACTCTGCTTTGTTATTATAGGAGGGCCTTTCATGGAAGATCAAATTTTTGTATTACAAACAGAAGACGGGAAAGAGCAACAATGCCGCGTTGTATTTTCGTTTGATTCGGACGAGCATTCATATGTACTATTTTCATTAGTAGGTGACACGGATACTGGTATTTCAGCATTACGCTATGAAGTAGATGAAAATGGTGAAATGTCGAGTTTTTCAGATATCGAAACGGATGAAGAATGGGCAATGGTAGAAGAAGTAATGAATACAGTCATCGCTGAATTTGGTGCTGACCAAGCGAACTTCTTTACAATCACGAATGATCAAGACGAAGAAGTGATGTGTCAAATTTTACACCGATTCGAGCAAGGCAATAAAAACTATTTATTCTATGCTATTTTTGAAGACGATGCACCAAACTTAGATGAAGTATTCGCATCAGCTTACATCGCAGGTGAAAAAGGTGAAGTTATCGATTTATTACCAATCGAAACAGATGCTGAGTGGGAAATGATAGAAGAAGTTTTAGCCTCGTTAGCACAATAATAACTTGAAACTTCATTAGTCGCGGTTTTCTTCATCTCCCACTTGTTAAAGCAATCGGTCTTAGCTAATGCGGGATAAACCATTTGAGAATCTAATTAGCCATAACGGGTTAGTTAGATTTTTTTGTAGCGAACAATTTTTTAGGGCATTCGTCAGTTGAAAAGAGTTTAAAATAGAACAATTCGTATTACTTTTATTCGTTTTATTGTATCAACTAGAAATATTTTGTATCATTATGAAAGAAAAAGGGGGGACGCCCGTGTTAGATGAAGAGAAGAAACAAGAAATGTTCAAAAAAATGAAAGATAGAAAAGGGGAGATTCGAACTGTGCGAAGAGTCGTTTCTATTATTGCAGTTGTTGCTCTCATAGCATTAGTAATCATTGGATTTTTAGGTTATAAATACATATCTTCTGCTTTGGAACCAGTGGATCCAGAATCGAATGATCAAATTGCAGTTGAAATTCCAATGGGCTCAGGGATTACCGTGATTTCATCTGTTTTAGAGAAAAAGGGAATTATTAAAGATGCGAAGATTTTTAAATATTATACGAAGTTTAAAAACGAATCAGAATTTCAAGCAGGCAATTATTCATTAACAAAATCAATGACGCTAGATGAAATTATCGAAAGTTTAAAAACAGGTCGTGTATACCGTGAGCCGGTATTTACAATGACGGTACCCGAGGGATTAACACTCGACCAAATTGCGAAAATCGTAGAAAAAAATACATCTATTTCTGCAGAAAAATTTATGGAAAAGACTACCAATAAGGCATTTATTGAACAAATGATGGCAGAATATCCGGAATTATTAACAGAGGCTATTTTACAGGAAAATGTTCGTTATGCATTAGAGGGATATTTATATCCTGCAACTTATCCTTTCTTTGAAGAAAATCCGACGATTGAAGAGATTGTTAAAACGATGTTAGACGCGACAAATTCAATTGTTTCAGATTTTAAAGTAGTACTTGAAGAAAAACAAATGTCTGTTCATGAGCTGTTAACATTCGCCTCTTTACTAGAAGAAGAAGCAACTGCACAAACCGACCGTGAGACAATTGCAAGCGTATTCTTCAACCGTATCGCCATTGACATGCCACTACAAACAGACCCAACCGTTTTATATGCATTGGGATCACATAAAGAGCGTGTATTGTACGAGGATTTAGAGGTACAAAATCCGTATAACACCTATCAAAATGTTGGCTTACCACCAGGACCAATTGCAGGGGCAGGAAAAGTATCAATTGAAGCAGCATTAAATCCATCGCAAACGGATTATTTATATTTCTTAGCTGATAAAGAAGGTACGAACCACTTCGCAAAATCTTATGACGAGCATTTAGCAAATATTGAAAAATATTTAAAATAAGTAATTGAAAAGGAATCGAATGTCTTGAAACTCCGTCAAAAGGCGGAAATAGTTAAGATTGTTCGCATTCCTTTTGTTTTCATGCTATTATAAGTTGTGATTTTTTGTCCTTATATATAAACATTGTAGGCGCAAACATCTCGTTTCGTCTTTTTATTATGTCGATAAAGACTTGCGCAAACAATCAAGTAAAGGGAGATTGACGAATGGAATTATCAGACGCTTATATTGCTTCCTTCATTCCTGAACGTGATGAATTACTCGTTGAAATGGAACAGTTTGCATTAGAAAACCACGTTCCGATTATGCAGCTTGCGGGGATTGAATCGTTGAATCAACTTTTACGTATTCAAAACCCAAAATCGATTTTAGAAATTGGTACGGCCATAGGTTATTCTGCAATTCGAATGGCACAGGCGATACCAGAATGCACGATTGTGACGATTGAACGTGACGAATCACGTGTCCAGTATGCGAACCAATTCATTGCAAGATCAGAGGTAGCAGACCGTATTCAAGTAATTGAAGGCGATGCATTAGATGTGGATTTAGAAAGTATTCAAAAGTCTTTTGATGCGGTTTTCATTGATGCGGCAAAAGGGCAATACATGAAATTTTTCGAAAAATATGCGCCGCTCGTACCATCAGGCGGAGTATTATACATCGATAATATGTATATGCACGGACTTTCAGATTTAGATATAAAAGAAGTACCGAGAAGAAAAAGAACAATGATTCGAAACTTAAAAACATTTTCTGATTGGATTATGGCACATCCAGATTATACGAGTGCTTTCTTCCCAGTTGGAGATGGATTGTTAATTTGTTTGAAGAGGTGACGAAAGGTGAAAAAACCAGAACTATTACTTACACCCCAATCAGTTGAGCATGTCGTTGCATTATTAGATGCAGGTGCAGACGCTTTCGTAATTGGTGAACAAAAATTTGGACTACGTTTAGCTGGAGACTTTACAGTAGCTCAAGTTGAAGAAGCAACGAAACTAATTCATACTGCAGGTAAGAAAGTATATGTAGCAGTGAATGCTATTTTCCACAATGATCGTTTAGATGCATTAGATGACTATTTAAAAGAAATGGTACGTATTGGTGTGGATGCACTAATTTTCGGTGATCCAGCAGTAATTGTAGCGGTACGTGAATTAGGCATTACAATTCCTCTTCACTGGAGTCCAGAAACAATTGCAACAAACTGGTTCCAAGTAAATTATTGGGGCGAGCGCGGCAGTAAACGTGCTGTATTAGCGCGTGAGCTTTCAGTTGATGAAGTGATTGAAATTAAAGAAAACACAAAACATGAAATCGAAGTGCAAGTACACGGGATGACATGTATGTTCCAATCAAAACGTTCACTATTAGGTAACTATTTCTTATACCGTGAAGAAGCGATGGAAATTGAAAATCGTAAAGACAATAAAAACATGTTCTTACATGACAATGAGCGTAAAAATAAATACCCAATTTATGAAGATTTAAATGGTACACACATCTTCTCACCAAACGATATGTGCATTATCGAGGAATTGAATGAGTTATTTGAAGCAGGAATTGATTCAATGAAAATTGATGGCGTGCTACAATCATTTGATTATGTTGTTACGGTAACTAAGCTATATCGCCAAGCAATCGATACATATTTCGATCAAGGTGAAGATGCGTATGACGAAATCAAATCCGAATTATTTGAGCAAGTAGAAGCAATTCAGCCAGCGTTACGTCCACTGGATACTGGCTTCATCTTCAAAGAAACAGTTTACTAGAGGGGAGAACGTCACAGCATGCTACAGTTAATTCAAAATGAAAAAATCCGTGAAACAGTTAACGGAAAAAAAGTAATTACGAAAAAACCTGAGCTTTTAGCACCAGCAGGAAGCTTAGAAAAATTAAAAGTAGCCGTACACTACGGTGCAGATGCCGTATTTATCGGTGGTCAAGAGTTTGGTCTACGTTCAAACGCAGGTAACTTTACAATTGACGAAATGCGTGAAGGTGTTGAGTTCGCCAAGAAATATGGTGCCGTTATTTACGTTACAACGAATATCTTCGCACATAACGAAAATATGGACGGCTTAGAAGAGTATTTACAAGCAATTGAGGGTGCTGGCGTTAAAGGGATTATCGTGGCGGACCCATTAATTATCGAAACTTGTAAAAAGTGCGCGCCTTCTTTAGAAATCCACCTTTCTACACAGCAATCATTATCAAACTGGAAAGCTGTGAAGTATTGGAAAAGTGAAGGCTTAGAACGTGTCGTGCTTGCGCGTGAAGTTGGCGGCGAAGAAATGCGTAAAATGAAAGAAGAAGTAGACATTGAAATCGAAGCATTCGTGCACGGTGCTATGTGTATCGCTTATTCAGGTCGTTGTACACTTTCAAACCATATGACTGCACGTGATTCAAACCGTGGTGGCTGCTGTCAATCTTGTCGTTGGGACTATGACCTATACGAAGAAAAAGAAGGCGAAGAAGTAGCGTTATTCAACGAAGGCGAAGCGCCATTCGCTATGAGCCCGAAAGATTTAAAATTAATCGAATCAATTCCTCATATGATTGAGCTTGGCATTGACTCATTAAAAGTAGAAGGTCGTATGAAATCAATTCACTACGTAGCAACAGTAATCTCTGTTTACCGTAAAGTAATTGACGCTTACTGCGCAGATCCAGAAAATTTCACATTCCAAAAAGAATGGTTAACTGAATTAGCGCGTTGTGCAAACCGTGCAACAGCTTCATCATTCTTTGAAGGTGAACCAAGCTACAAACAACAAATGTTCGGCTTCCACTCACATAAAATGAAATGGGACTTCGCCGGTTTTGTTATGGATTATGATCAAGAAACACAAATGGTCACATTAGAACAACGTAACTACTTCAAACCAGGAGATACAGTTGAGTTCTTTGGTCCTAATTTAGAAACATTCCAAACAACTGTTGAACAACTTTGGGATGAAGAAGGTAATGAGCTAGATGTAGCACGTCATCCATTACAAATCGTAAAATTTAAAGTAGATCGCCCAATATCGCACTTTGATATGATGCGAAAGGAGAATAACTAAATGAAAAAGCGTCCAGTTGTTATCGGGATTGCAGGTGGTTCATGCTCAGGTAAAACGAGTGTAACCCAAGCTATTTATGATGTTTTCCGCGATCATTCCGTAGTTGTCATCGAACAAGATTATTATTACAAAGACCAAAGTCATATGACATTTGATGAACGTTTATTAACAAACTATGACCATCCATTAGCGTTTGATAATAATTTATTGATCGAACATATTCATAGCCTACTTGACTATAAAGCAGTTGAAAAACCTGTTTATGATTACGTTCAGCACACACGTTCAGAAGAAGTAATTCACGTTGAGCCAAAAGAGGTAATTATTATCGAGGGAATTTTAGTATTAGAAGATGATCGTTTACGTGATTTAATGGATATTAAATTATTCGTCGATACAGATTCTGATTTACGTATTATTCGTCGTATTCAACGTGACATTAAAGAGCGCGGTCGTACTGCAGATTCAGTAATTGATCAGTATCTTTCGGCTGTTCGTCCAATGCACAATATGTTTATCGAACCAACAAAACGATATGCAGATGTGATCATTCCAGAAGGCGGCGGCAATAATGTTGCAATCGACTTAATGGTAACGAAAATAAAAACAATTCTTGAATCTGATCCGATTGTGTAATATGATGGGTAAGTATTTACAATATTTACATTTCAACAATCGATGAGAACATAAATAAGCATTCACGAAATTCGGCTGCTAGTAAACGCGGTGTAAGTGAGCTTCTAAACGAAGCAACCTACACATATCGTTAACTAGTAGTCGGGTTTTCTATTATTTATTGAACAAAATACGCTTGCAATATTCATAATGGATAAATCGTATAATTAGAAAAAGAAAACGAAAAAGTAACCGTTTTCAAGTTATTATAAGGAGTGGTAATGATGTCAATTGAAAAACAATATCCAATGACACTAGAAGGTAAACAAAAATTAGAAAATGAATTAAACGAATTAAAAACAGTAAAACGTCCTGAGGTGGTAGACCGTATTAAAGTGGCACGTAGCTTTGGTGACTTATCTGAGAACTCTGAATACGATTCAGCAAAAGAAGAGCAAGGTTTCGTTGAAGGGCGTATTTCTTTAATCGAGCAAATGTTACGTAACGCATTAATTATTACAGATGATGTAACAACAAATGCTGTATCTTTAGGGAAAACAGTTACTTTTGATGAGTTAATTAAAGGTAAACGTGCGGACTTTGAAGAGTCTTACACAATCGTAGGTTCTGCAGAAGCAGATCCAGTGGAAGGTAAGATTTCAAACGACTCACCAATCGCAAAAGCATTAATGGGTAAACATGTAGATGATGTAGTTAAATTAACAACACCAGGCGGAGATATGGAAGTTGTTATTTTAAAAATTAAATAATTTTAAAAAATAACAAGCAGTTAGCGAATGATGCTAACTGCTTTTATTTTTGTTAAGGAAATTATAAATCCATCGTATTGTGGATAACTTTTAAATAAAGCATATCTCACGTCTAGGCTAAAGCGCCAGCCCCTCGAGCTTTTCGACCCCTCCTACGAAAGTGATGGAACGTTTACTTTCTTGTCGGGTCCTCCAAAGCTGTTCGGGGCTAAACGGACGCTTTAGCGCTTTTGTTCTTGGAGAAAAATAGGTCTTTGAAGAAATTTGTATAGGAAAAAATATCATTTTGCGCGATTGAAGTGCAAAATATGTTTTTGAAATGCTAAAATGGATGCATGCATAGGGGGAGATGAAATGGAACGTAAAAGACGGTTTCAAACACGACAACAGTATGCGGAACAAAAAGCAAATGAATCAAAATTTGATAAGGTCAATCACTATTTAAATTATTTAATCGCAATTGTTGCGGTATTAATTATTTTTACGCTTTGGTTTATTCTTTCAAAAGATTCGAAACCCGATACAGACGTGGCAGAAGCACCAGAACAAGCTGAAACGGTCGATAAGGACACGAATACGTCTTCTAATGAGGAAAATGAAGATAGCCCTTCAGAAGAGGGGGAAAGCGAAACAGCGACCTCTGATGATGAAACAACAGATGAAACAACGAATCAGGCTTCCGAAACGATTGTAAATTCTTCATCAGATCCAACTGTATCGGAAGTACAAACGAATCCCGATTGGCAAGCATATCCGACTGAACAAACAGGAGAGCATGTATCCGCTTTTGAAAAAGGGAATATCGATTATGAAGAAAAGCTAAAAGCAATTTTTAGCGTAATTGATTTGCAACAAGAAAATAGTATTGTTTTGAGTGTCCGTAATAATGGTAATACAAAGTCTGCAATCGCAGTTGTCACATCAATGGATAAAGAGAAAAAATACCGCGTTAGTATTGAATGGATTGACGGTGAAGGATGGAAACCTGTTCAACTAGAAGTATTAAATTCATTGGACGGTGTGAATTAATCGAAATTTCCTTGACGAATGACTAGTAAATTGATTATTTTTAGAACAGTGTCTAAATATTGGAGGAATGAATTTTATGAAAATCGCCGTTATTGGTGCAATGGAGCAAGAAGTAGAATTACTACGTGCTGCATTAGAAAATACAACAACAGAAACAATCGCAAACAGTGAATACACAACAGGTACATACGAAGGTAAGGACGTTGTACTTTTAAAAAGTGGTATCGGGAAAGTAAATGCTGGAATGTCGACTACTATTTTATTAGAAAAATATCAACCAGATGTTGTCATTAACACAGGCTCAGCAGGTGGTTTTGACACATCACTTAAAGTGGGCGATATCGTCATTTCTGATGAAGTACGTCACCATGATGTAGATGTAACTGCTTTCGGTTACGAAATTGGTCAAATGGCGGGCATGCCAGCAGCATATCATTCAGATGAAAAATTGATCGAAGTTGCAAAACAAGCTGTAGCTGAAGTGGGTGAACATGCATCTGCACTTGGTCTAATTTGTTCAGGGGATGTATTTATGAGCAATCCTGTACGTGTAGAAGCGGTTCGTAAAGACTTCCCAACAATGAAAGCAGTTGAAATGGAAGCAGCTGCCGTTGCACAAGTATGCTATCAATTTAATACACCATTCGTAGTTATTCGTGCGTTATCGGATATTGCAGGTCAAGAATCGAACATTAGCTTTGATGAATTTTTACCAGTAGCTGCCAAGCATTCAACACAAATTGTGTTAAAAGCAATTACAAAACTATAATTCATCATTCGTTCAAAAAATGTCTTTCTATGTGTTAAAAAAGTCACAGTCAGTTTTTTTATTAAATGTTAGGGTACTAGTAGAATGACTACTTTCGTTTTTTAAGGAGGCTTAGCAAATGGTATTTTTAATGGCAATCGCAATGGGTATTACAACGATTTTAGGATTAGTTATGTTTGCTGAAACTAGTGAAGGCATAGAATAAAACCATGTTTTTCCATATTGAACAAATAAGCAGGGTGTTTTGTGAGTAAATCTACTTACAAGGCACCTCTTTTATTGTTGCGCATGTTCGTTATGCTTAAATTGTTGATACAGCTTTATGAGTGCACGTTTTTCGATGCGTGACACGTAACTACGTGAAATATTTAACAGCTGCGCAATTTCTTTTTGCGTGAGTGGATCAGCATTCTGAAGTCCGTAACGGTAGGAAATAATTTCGAGCTCTCTTGGGTCTAATGTATTCAAATAGCGATACAGCTCATCGAAATGCTCCTTTTGTTCGATATGTTCCATTGCGGAAGGTTCTTCCAGTTGCAACAAATCTCGAATTTGTAAGGATTGACCGTCTTTATCAGTGCCAATGGGCTCAAAAAGTGAAACATCTTTTTGGACCTTTTTTTGAACGCGCAAATGCATGAGGATTTCATTTTCAATACAGCGTGCAGCATACGTAGCAAGACGTGTTTTTTTCTCTGGCGTAAAGCTACTTACAGCTTTCATTAAGCCGATGGTGCCAATGGAAATATAATCATCTAATAATTCATGAGGGGGATGGAATTTTTTTACGACATGCGCAACTAATCGCATATTATGTTCGATTAATTCAATGCGCGCTTGTTCATCACCTTCCATATAGCGTGCAATCACTTTTGCTTCATCTTCTCGAGAAAGTGGATTATAAAAAGTTTGGCCTTTTAAATAGCCTATTAAAGCGGGGAGTTCAAGCCAAATCTGCAACATAGAAGTGAACATACCGCTCAAGCGAAACATCCTTTCTTTTTCGACAGTATATGACAACAATTTAGTGGAAATGAAAAAAAGTGTAAGAGACGAATCGCTCTTACACTTTCTTTAGTGTGAATGTACTAATCATTAGAAAAGCTAATACTGGGAATAAGATCATGTAAAAAGTTACGGATAACATGTTGGTAAAGAAATATGAGAACGTAAGTAATGTACCTGCTGCGGTAATTGGCAGCCCAACAAAATAACCGTTAGAATCCATGACGTTAAATCGTGCTAAACGTAAAGCCCCTGCTGCAATAAATAGTACTGGCATCATCATGGCAGTTACGCCACCGTCGATAAGTGCAACTTCATACATTAGTAACGCGGGCGCAACACCAAATGAAATAATGTCTGCCATTGAATCGAGTTGTTTACCAAGCTCCGATTCTTGATTGAATTTGCGAGCTACTTTTCCGTCGTAGCGATCTAAAAATGCAGCGATGAAAATTAATAAGACACCGTAGCTATATGATTCATTAAGTGTGGCCATAATAGCTGCGCCACCAAATGACATATTCGAAATTGTAATAATATTTGCTGCGTTAGATTTTATTTTTTTTACTGTTGAATCAACTTTTTGAAGTAAAAACATTAGAACACTCCTTTGCTTAATCCGCTATATTCTATTATACTTCTAAATTTTAAAAAAGGTAGTAGTTAAAATCTAATAAGACCTTTCCATGAACGATTATCCATTATATAATTTATCTTTATCCCACCTTCGATAAAGGGTGAAATAAGAAAAAAGTGGCAATATTAATAAGGCTTATAAAAGCTTATTTAGACTATTGGAGGTCCATGGATGAAAGAAAAATTATATCAAAGCTTAATCGAACTTTCAAATGGAAAAATCTCTTCGAAAATTTTACAACGCACGGCACAATCTGCTGTAAGTAAAAAATTTATTCGTAGTTATAGTAATATATACGGAATCAACTTAAAGGAAGTTTCAAAATCTCCCGAGCAATTTTTAAGTTTGCATGATTTCTTTGTTCGCCAATTAAAAGAGGACGTACGAAAAGTGGATATGCGAGTGAATATATTTACGAGTCCTGTTGATGGGAAAATAGAAGCATTCGGAAAAATTGAGGATGGCATGACGTTTGTCGTAAAAAATAAACCGTATTCAATTGTTGACTTATTGGGAAGTGATTCGCAAGCTAAACGTTATGAAAATGGCCAATATATTGTATTTTATTTAAGCCCAGCAGATTATCATCGTATTCATAGTCCAATTGATGGTTTTCTTCGACATCAGTATGTATTAGGACAAAAATCGTATCCAGTGAACCAATTAGGATTGCAATATGGCAAAAAACCGATAAGTCATAACTATCGTATGGTTAGTGAAATTGAATATGATGACACGCACATGACAGCGTTTATTAAAGTGGGTGCGACATTTGTCAATTCAATCAAGTTAACGAATACAACGAAAAAATGGCTTAAAGGAGAAGAAGTCGGGTACTTCGCTTTTGGTTCGACTGTTGTTATGTTATTTGAAGATGATGCCATAAAATTCAATGAGCGAGTCATTCGTGGCACGATGATAAAAATGGGAGAAGCCTTTGCTACTATGTTATAATAAAGAAATAAATTTTGAGTAAGGGGCTACGAATTTGTATAACTTTTTATTACCAAATGAATTTGTGAACAGTGTGTTTGAAATTACACCTGAAAAACTAAATGAATTAGGCATTAAAGGTATTATTACCGATTTAGATAATACGTTAGTGGAATGGGATCGTTCAGATGCAACGGAAGATTTAGTGGCATGGTTTGATATGATGCGTGAAGCGGGCATTAAGATTATTATTGCTTCAAATAATAATGAGGAACGTGTGCGTAAATTTGCAGAACCACACGGAATTCCGTTTATTTTTCGTGCAAAAAAACCATTAGGCGGGGCATATTATGCGGCGCTTGTACAGTTACGTTTACGTCGCAATGAAGTTGCCATGCTAGGAGATCAGCTATTAACGGATATCATGGGTGCAAAACGTCAAAAGTTATATACGTTTTTAGTGCGTCCCGTTGCCGATTCAGATGGCTTAGTCACAAAATTTAATCGTTTTGTTGAACGTCGTGTTTACAACGATTTGAAACGAAAAGGTCAATATCCTTGGGAACAATAGTACCAAGTGTTGCACAATAGTGTGCGAAATAGTTAGGAGGAATTTTTTTTATGAATGAAATGCCACAATGTATTGGCTGTGGAGCACTGATCCAAACAGAAGACAAACAGGGGCTAGGTTATGCACCTGCATCTTCTCTAGAAAAGGAAACGATTATTTGCCAACGTTGTTTCCGCTTAAAAAATTACAATGAAATTCAACCAGTTAGCTTAACGGATGATGATTTTTTACGTATTTTAAATGGTCTTGGAGAGCAGCAAGGTCTTATCGTTAAAATCGTCGACATCTTTGACTTTAACGGCAGCTGGTTACCTGGTTTACACCGATTTGTAGGGAATAACCCAGTACTTTTAGTTGCGAATAAAGCAGATCTTTTACCGAAATCGGTGAAGGAAAAGAAAGTAATCAACTGGTTAAAACGTGAAGCAAAATCGTTAGGCTTAAAACCAATTGACGTGAAGCTTGTTTCTGCACATAAAGGAATGGGCATGGCTGAAGTTGTAGAGGCGATTGAAGAATATCGAAAAGGACAAGATGTTTATGTTGTAGGTTGTACGAATGTAGGGAAATCTACGTTCATTAACCGCATTATTAAACAAGCAACAGGCGAAGGCGAAGTGATTACAACATCTCATTTCCCAGGTACAACATTAGACATGATTGGTATTCCACTAGACGATGGTTCATCACTTTTTGACACACCAGGGATTATTAATCATCACCAAATGGCACACCATATTGATTCAAGCGAATTAAAATATATTATGCCGAAAAAAGAATTGAAGCCGAGAGTATACCAGCAAAATGCTGGTCAAACATTATTTATCGGTGCATTAGCACGTTTTGATTTCATTCAAGGTGAGCGAGCAGCGTTTACGGTACATGTGGCGAATGATTTACCAATTCACCGTACAAAACTAGAGCGCGCGGATTCGTTATATGCAGAGCACAAAGGGGAGCTATTAGCACCTCCAACTGCTGCACATATTGATAAAATGCCAGAACTAGTTCGTCGCGAGTTCTCAATTAAAGAAGATAAAATGGATGTCGTTTTCTCAGGTCTAGGTTGGATTACTGTACAAAACGCTAATGTAGTCGTAGCGGCTTATGCACCAAAAGGCGTAGAAGTATTCATCCGCCCATCATTGATTTAATTTTAACTAGATATTAGGTTGCATAATCAATGGCTATAACATGAAAGAAGGAACTATTTCGATGAAAAAGTGGTTTGCGGTTATAGGAGATCCAATTGCACAATCAAAATCTCCAGAAATGCACAATGCATGGTATGAAGAAGACAACGTGGATGCAACATATATCCCAATTCATGTAAAGCCTGAGCAATTACAACAGGCAGTTGAATCGTTCAAGCTGCTAGGTGCTAGTGGTTGGAACGTGACAATTCCACATAAACAAACGATTATTCCGTTTTTGGACGAATTAGATGAACTTGCTGCTAAAATGGGTGCGGTGAATACCGTTGTCCGCACAGCAGAAGGCAAACTTAAAGGCTATAATACAGACGGCCCAGGCTTTGTAAAATCTTTGGAAAACGTCATTGGGACAACTTGTCGTGATGAGCATGTTTTAATCATTGGTGCGGGTGGTGCTGCACGTGGGATTGCCTTTGCTCTTCAACTAGCAGGCTATCGCAATATAACAATTGCCAACCGTACTGTTGAAAAGGCTCAGCAAATTATCGCTGAATTAGGTACTGGAAACGGGATTTCAATGCAGCAGGCTGAGCAAAATTTAATGAGCTACAAAATTTTTATTCAGACAACGCCTGCAGGTATGTCAACAGGGAACTTTGCATTGCCATTTTCGCTTGAAAAGTTCCCAACAGGCGCAATTGCAGCAGATATTGTGTATAATCCATTAATGACGCCATTTTTGCAGGCGGCTGAGCAAAAAGGCGCTACCATTGTGAATGGCTTAGGTATGTTCGTTCATCAAGGGGCCATTGCCTACCAATATTGGTTAGGTGACTACCCAAATACAAATGTAATGATTGCTCGCTTAACGAAGCAATTAGGAGGAAATTAAATTTTATGTTAACAGGTAAACAAAAACGTTTTTTACGTGCTGAAGCACATCACTTAGATCCAATCTTCCAAGTTGGTAAAGGTGGCGTAAATGATGCAATGATTGCTCAATTACGCAATGTATTAGAAGCTCGCGAACTAATTAAAGTTCGTATTTTAGATAACTGTGAAGATGACAAACGTGAAGTAGCACAAAGCCTAGCGGAAGGCACTCGCGCTGAGCTTGTACAATTAATCGGCTTAACAGTTGTTTTATATAAAGAATCTCGCAATAACAAAAAAATCGTATTACCAAAAGTTGCTACGAAGTAAGGTGAATTGTGATGAAGAAGGTTGGTCTTTTTGGCGGAACATTTAACCCCGTGCACATTGGACATTTAATTATGGCAAATGAAGTTTATGCAGCACTCGATCTTGCGGAAGTTCGTTTTATGCCAAATGCAACGGCTCCACATAAGGAAACTTCAGCATCAGCTACGAATGAACAGCGTCTTCAGATGGTAGAGCTTGCCATCGAAGGCATCTCTTATTTTAAAGTGGAACGCTTTGAAATGGAACGTGGTGGTGTATCATATACTTATGACACGATGAAGGCAATGCGTGAACATGAGCCAGATGTGGAATTTTATTTTATCATCGGTGGCGACATGATTGATTCCCTTCATACGTGGTATCGTATTGATGAACTAATGGAGCTCGTTCACTTTGTTGGTGTGAAGCGTCCTGGTTCAAAAGCGAAAACTTCATACAATGTGCAGATGGTAGAGGCGCCAGAAATCAATCTTTCTTCAACCTTTATTCGAAAACGATTACAGCAAACAGGACCATTGCAGTTTTTATTGCCACTTACTGTAGAAAGCTATATCCGAAAGGAAGGTCTTTATGGAGCGACAAAAATTACTCGCGGCCATTAAAGGTCGTATGCCTGAGAAACGCTATATTCATACTATTGGCGTGATGGAAACAGCAATTACATTAGCAAAAGCATACGGAGAAGATCCTAAAAAGGCTGAAGTCGCAGCGATTTTACATGATGTTGCGAAATTTGCAGATGTAGATTGGATGAAACGGATTGTAATCGAACAAAAGCTTGATAAGCGTTTGCTTGATTGGGATGCAGAAATATTACACGGACCAGTTGGCGCATGGATTGCACAAACTGAATTTGGCGTTGAGGACGAAAACATGTTAAATGCGATTCGTCATCATACAACGGGACGCGCGAACATGACAAAATTTGAAAAAATAATCTATGTAGCAGACATGATTGAACCGAACAGAAAGTTTGAAGGAGTAGAGGTGCTAAGAACTTTAGTGAAAAAAGATTTAGATGAGGCATTTCGCGCTTGCGTATTGCACACTTTAAGCTTTTTAATCGCTTCTGAACAAGCCATCTACCCAGTATCAATCGACTGCTACAATAGCCTAATGAGAGAGGATTAACATACATGAATGAAACTTTATTAAATCTTACGTACAAAGCAATCGATGACAAGCGAGGCGAAGATATCATTGTATTAAATATGCAAGGTATTTCACTTTTAGCAGATTATTTCGTTATTGCAGAAGGTAGCTCAGAGCGCCAAGTGCAAGCGATTGCGCGTGAAATTAAAGCTCAAGCTGAAGAAGCTGGCTTTGAAGTTCGTAAATTAGAAGGTCTAGATACAGCGCGTTGGATTTTAGTTGATATGGGCGATGTTGTTGCACACATTTTCCACAAAGACGAGCGTGCTTACTATAACTTAGAGCGTTTATGGGGAGATGCACCGCAATTAGACGCACCACAATTAGAAGAAGATGACGAATAGTTATCACCGTTTTGCGGAAGTATACGATGAGCTAATGACTGATATTCCATATGATGAATATGTTCAGTGGGTTCAATCGCATGCGCCTGCAACTGGGTTTCCAAAGCTTCTAGACATTGGCTGTGGGACAGGGACGTTAGCGTTTATGTTGCATCAAGCAGGCTATGATGTTTCGGGTATTGATCTATCCGAAGAGATGCTAGCCATCGCAAGCAGTCGTCTGGGTGCAGCTGGTGTATCGATTCCGCTCTATGCGATGTCAATGGATGAGCTAGACGGTTTTGATAATTTAGATGTTGCCATAATTCCGATTGATTCAATCAATTACGTAAAAGAAGAAGCAAATGTTGTAGAAACATTAAAACGTATTTATGGCAGCCTTCGTAATGGGGGACAACTATTTTTTGATGTTCACTCACTTTTCAAAATGGACGAAATCTTTTTAGATGGTCCATTTACGTATGATGACGGAGAAATTACGTATGTGTGGCATACAGAACAAGGCGAATTCGAGCATTCGGTTTATCATCAAATGACGTTTTTCGTTCAAACAGCAAATGGCTTATTTGAACGTTTTGACGAAGAACATTTCCAACGTACATTTGTGTATACACAATTTGAAAAGTGGCTAAAAGAAATTGGCTTCTCACAAGTTGAGATAACAGCGGACTGGACGACGGAAGCACCGTCTGAAGAAAACGAACGTATCTTTATTCGCGCTGTAAAGTAAATAGCTGAAAAAGAAACTTTCGGCGATTTTGAACGAAACATCTTTTCATTAAGATAGGAACTTTGTATAGTGGAGGTAAGCTCCATATATAAAACCATCTTGATCGAAAGGGTGTTTTTTTATTCTTTCATTTCTAGAAAAGTACGGAAAACAACTACTCATCCCTGGTAGTATTGGAATAGCCTTCCTCGTTTATTTCTTCTTTATACAAGATTCCCCTGAACAATCCTCAATAGAAACGATTGATACCATTTCTACATTCGCAGCTACGGACCCTGTACCTGAAATTGAACAACCTTTGGTGGATAGCTCACCGCAATCTATAGTAGTTGATGTGAAGGGTGCTGTTCGCTATCCAGGCGTTTACACGCTTGAAGATGGGCAACGAATTGTTGATGCTATTGAACTTGCTGGTGGTTACATCGATCAAGCAAATCCTTCTATAATTAATCATGCACAAAAGTTGCAAGATGAGATGGTCATTTATATTCCGAAAATAGGTGAGGAGATAAGTGAAACAATCGAACAGTTGGTACAGGTACCGCAAACCACGACTTCCTCTAGCGGCTCTTCTAAATCTGGCAAAATCAACTTAAACCAAGCAGATGAAAATGGTTTAACACAGCTGCCAGGAGTTGGTCCGTCGAAAGCAAAGGCTATTATTCAATACCGCACAGAACAAGGGCAGTTTCAAGTAATTGAAGATTTAAAAAAAGTAACTGGTATAGGTGAAAAAACATTTGAGCAGTTAAAAGATTTAATTGATGTGAAATAACGAGAGATTTCTGAAATATCTTACATTGCGATTCATAACAACTACGTTTAAACTAAAAGTGAATCAAATTTTGGGGGTTATCATATGGAGCGTATTACTTGGGATCAATTTTTCATGGCACAAAGTCATTTACTTGCCCTACGAAGCACATGTTCACGATTAGCTGTAGGATCAACAATTGTTCGTGAAAAACGTATTATTGCAGGCGGTTATAACGGGTCTATTTCAGGTGACGAGCACTGTAACGAACAAGGGTGCTATGTGATCGACAATCATTGTGTTAGAACCGTTCATGCTGAAACAAATGCCTTACTGCAATGCGCAAAATACGGAACTCCAGCGAACGGCGCAGATCTTTATGTCACACATTTTCCTTGTTTACCTTGTACGAAAACAATTATCCAAGCTGGGATTAAAAATGTGTATTACGCAAAAGATTATAAAAACAATCTGTACGCGATGGAGTTGTTTAAAAAGGCGAATGTTAATGTCGTACATATTCCATTTGATGAAGCGAAAATTGATTTTTTAAAGGATGAAAAGTACGCATTAACATTTGAAATGCTGCAAAAGCTACGCGAACTTGGCGCAAGTAGGGAAGAATTGCTCCCACTTGAGGAGAAGATGCATGCTTTATTTGGTCAACTTATTCAAGCATAATTGGATTTATTATGCCTTATCGATTTTAATTAGCGCGCTTGCTGCCTTTGAATCGGTAAGGCTTTTATTATTATTACTTGGGTTACTTATCCTTTTTGGCTTCTATAAAAAAATGTGGAAAGGTCATTTGATTCTTTTAACTGTTATTAGCGTTATGTCGTTTAGTTATTTTAGTTACGAAGTGAAAAAGTTAGATGAGCCTGTTACGTTCCCGACAGAGCTAATTTGGACGGATGAATATAAAATTAACGGTGTCACGCTACGTGGATTTATGAAGGATGAAAAAAATGAGAAGCTTTATGTGACCTATCAATTCAATAGTGAACATGAAAAGCGTTATTATGAGGCACAGCAACTCGCTGGTATGCGTTTTGAGGTCTTCGGTGAACAAGTACCCCCGTCTCCTCCTGCACATCGCTACGGCTTTTCTATGGCTCGTTATTTAGAAAGTAAAAACGCGCGTGGTATTATTGAAATTTCCTCCCTTCAATTTTTAGTTAAGCAAAAAACAATATTGCAGCCACTTTATGACCAGCGTTTTAAAATGAAAGAACATATTGAACGAACTTTTCCACCTTCTCTTGTTGCAGAAGCGCAAGCCTTATTAATTGGCTTACAAGAAAATGTGGATGATGAGTTAAATCGTGCCTATCAAAAGCTAGGCATTACGCATTTATTTGCGATTTCAGGTTTACATGTTGCACTCGTATCTGTGTTATTTTTTCAACTTTTATTAAGAATAGGGGTACGTCGAGAACTTGCAAACCTATTACTTCTCGTCGTTTTACCTATGTATGCCGTTTTAGCGGGCGGTGCACCCTCTATTTGGCGTGCAGTTAGTGTGGTGGAGTTTATCATGCTGGCACAATATTTTCGTCTTAAGATACCTATGGACGATGCCTTATCACTAAGTTTTATTTTCTTTGTCCTATTAGAACCAGGTGCGATTTTTCAAGTGGGCTTTCAATTGTCGTATTTAGCCACGTATAGCTTAGTGTATTCTGGTCGTATTTTATCGCGTTACTCAAATTGGTGGTTGCAATCTTTTTTTATAACCTTCGTTTGTCAAATTCTTGTGTATCCTCTGTTATTATTCCACTTTTATGAGATTAGTTTGTCCTCCTTTTTAGCCAATATCTTCTTTGTCCCTCTATTCTCCTTTGTTATTTTACCAATCAATTTACTGCTATTGGCTCTAACTTATATCCCATTTCCTATTGATACCCTCCTTTTTGCAATTTATGAACCCCTTCGTACAGGTTTGACAAAGGCTATTATTATTCTTCAACAACCGATCGTGCAAATGTGGAATCCTGGAAGGCCGTCGATATTTTGGCTTCTTGTTCTTTATGGTAGTGTGTTTGTGACATTTTATTTACTGGATCAAGCTGCGAATATAAAAAAAGTTATCGTAATATTGCTTGTTCCTGCGATCGTCTTTCATTTTCATACGTATACACACAAAGATTTGCAAATTGCTTTTGTCAATGTGGGACAAGGGGATTGTGTCGTTATAGAACTTCCATATCGCCGACAAGTAATCGTTATTGATGCAGGAGGGTTACTGCGTTTTGACCAGGATAAGTGGAAGGAACGTAGGACCCCTTATGAAGTGGGGAGACAGGTCGTTGTACCTTACTTAAAGGGCAGAGGGATTCAAAAAATGGACCTTTTTATATTAACGCATGCCGATGCGGATCATGTAGAAGGCGCGGAAGAAGTGTTGCGAGAAGTAAGGGTAAAGGAAGTCCATGTCACGCCAAACTCACTTGAAAAAGCTGTGATGAATGACTTTTTAGATGAATTGAAGCATACGAAAACAATTGTCAAAGAACGAATGGTTGGTCATGAGTGGCAAGTGGGCGATGTGGAATTTCGTTATTTATGGCCGCATGAAACGGAATATGGAGGCAATAATGATTCGCTCGTGTTACTCGTGCAGCAAGAAGGGTTTAAAGCGCTTTTCACTGGTGATTTAGAAAAAGAAGGAGAGGCAGAGCTGGTGAAGTTGTATCCAGATTTACTGCAAAATGTTCATTTGTTAAAGGCGGGGCACCATGGAAGTAAAACGTCAAGTATCGAGGAATTCGTCGCATTAACAAGCCCACGCCTTGTTGTTTTTATGGCCGGTGAGAATAATCGTTATAATCATCCACATATTGATGTGGTCAACCGTTTTGAACAACGGAATATTCCTTATGTGACGACTGGCTATGAAGGGACGGTAGAAGTGAAAATTCGACAGGGCCAAATGCAAATAGAAAAATCAAATACCTACTTTCAAAAATAAAAAACGGAGCGACTCCAATTAATTTAGAGTCGTTCCGTTTTTACATAGAACGGGTTGCAACCTCTACTACGATTGCAATGATGAACATTACGATGAAGAAGCCTCCACCGACGATGAACCCGTTACCTACGATACCAAAGTCATTGCCTTTTAGTGCGCGACCTTGGCCTTCAAATGGGTTTTCAGAAACATAATTTGGATCTTGATGTCCTGCCATAATTATCCCTCCTAATCTCCAACCATTATAAGGCAATCATCTAAAAAATGCTATATATAATCCTAATTATTCCTTATCTAGTAAGGGTTTTCCCTGCCTTAAAATATTCACATTCTCAATAGAAGAAAAAATGTGTATACTAGAATTTACGATATTAAAGGAGGTTCCCGTATGTTTACTAAAGTATGGCAAGATTTTAAAAAAGGGAATTTCGCTCCGGTTTATTTACTTGTAGGGGAAGAATCCTATTTTGTAGATGAAACGATCCAACAATTAAAGGCCGCACTCAGTAAGGAAGAAGAGGCGGAAGTGATGACATTTGATTTAAATGAACAGCCAATTGATTATGTGATCGATGAAGCCGATACAATCCCATTTTTTACTGAACGTAAATTAATTATAGCCAAAAATGCTTCTTTTTTAAAAGCAACAGAAAAAGGAAAAGAAAAAATTGATCATGATGTGAAGCGCCTCGAAAGTTGGTTGGCCAATCCAACTGATACGGCAGTGACGGTATTTATTGCACCTTTTGAGAAGCTAGATGAGCGAAAGAAAGTAACGAAGCTGATGAAGGAAAAATCGGTCGTTTTATTAGCAGAAACACCTCAAAATCAGGATTTAGATGTTTGGATTCAAAGTGAGACGGCTAAATTCGGTAAGGCGATTACAACAGAAGCTATGAATAAGCTTGTTGAAATGGTCGGCCCGAATATGCTGCAGTTGCAAATGGAAATCGAGAAGATGTCTCTTTATTTAGGGGAAGACCATGAAATCACGATGGAACTTGTCGAAGACTTAGTTGCAAAAACATTGGAGCATGATGCGTTTAAAATGTTAAATGCGTATTTAAATCACAATCAACAAGAAGCATTAAAAATTTATCATGATTTGCTTCGACAAAAAGAAGAGCCAATTAAATTAGTCGGTTTACTCGCAAACAATATCCGCACAATGACGAATGTTTTTTATTTGCAAAAGAAAGGCTATCACCAACAACAAATCGCCAAGCAATTAAAAATACATCCTTATCGTGTGCAAATTATGCTAAGTCAAAAAAACCGTCCAGCTGACCAACGTTTACTTCAAGCACTCTACAGCTTAGCAGACGTCGATCTACAACTAAAAACAACAGGTGGTAACCGAGAGCGCCACTTGGAACTGTTTTTAATGAAAAAATTATAATAAAACAGCCACTGTCTAACTAAAATACGATAGACAGTGGCTGTTTTTCTTTTGTACACGATTCAGGTTAGACAACGAAAAAAGCCAACTGTTCAATTAAGAACAGTTGGCTTTAGAAGTTAGAATTAAGCTTTTTTCGCTAAACGAGACTTTTTACGAGAAGCCGCGTTTTTGTGAATAAGACCTTTAGAAGCAGCTTTATCTAAAGCTTTAGAAGCAGCAACTACTAATTCTTGTGCGTTATCAGCACCTGCAACGATAGCTTGTTCAGCTTTTTTAACTGTAGTACGCATAGCTGATTTAGCTTGTACGTTTAAAGCGTTAGCTTTTTCGTTAACTTTTACACGTTTGATAGCAGATTTAATGTTTGGCATATATTTTCACCTCCTAGATTTTAGGTACGAGATGAGTATCTTCTCACTTATTTCATGTGTCAATACAACAAAAATCATTCTATCAAAGGATTGAAAGAATTGCAATACTTAAATGCAAAGAATATTTACTTGACAGATTGAACAAACTTCATGTGGAGGTGTTTTCGTGAAGAAAATTGAGTGGAATTATACGGATTTAATCGATGAAACAAAAGAAGTTGTTCTCCATCAAACAAAGGAGCAAAAGGAAAAGCTTCATAGTGAACGTGGCGTTCAGATGGAAGAAATGCAACAAAACCGAGTGAAAGTTACGAAAGTAGTAGTAAATGCTGTAGGAGAGGAGAAGATAGGAAAAAAACAAGGTACGTATATTACATTATCGCTACCTACCTTAACGATTGAAGATAAACAAGGCTTTTCCCAAATGAAAGAAACGTTGCTAAAATATTTACATGAACTGCATAAAAATATTTCTTTGACGACACAATCAAAAGTTTTAGTCATCGGACTGGGAAACAAAACGATTACACCAGATGCAATCGGTCCTTACACCATTGATGCGATGCATAAAATGCAATCAGAACTTGAAGGACCCGAGTTTATTTTGTATGCACCTGGTGTTACAGGACAAACAGGCTTTGAAACAAGTGAATATGTACAGGCGTTAACCGAAAGAATCAAGCCGTCCCTTGTCATCGTCATAGATGCGCTGGCAACGAGTGGCAGTGCACGATTATGTCGAACGATTCAATTAACGGATACAGGCATTCATCCTGGAGCAGGAGTTGGAAATCAGCGAAAGGAAATTTCTAAAGAAGCATTAAATGTTCCTGTTACTGCAATCGGAATCCCGACTGTTGTTGAAGCACCAATATTAATTGCGGATGCTATCGATGTTGTGTTTCGATCAATTGCTGCAAAAATCGGAGAAAAAGGGAAACCATCGAGTAAACTTTCAGTATCAAACTGGACACCTACGAGAGAAGAAGTGGATTTAACGACAATTGAACCCATCTTTGGGGAGTGGGTAACATGGACAACCGAAGATCGACGCCAATTGTTCGAGGAAGTATTTAATACGCACCCAGAGCGACTAATTGTTACGCCAAAAGAAGTGGATTTTTGGTTAAGTCAATTTGCCTATCTATTAAGTGAAAGTTTATTCGATTGGATAAAAAATGCTAGAAGCACGTTCTAATTTTATTCCTCTCTCCATATCGTAGTGGAGAAAGGGTGTTATGCATGCAAAAATTGAAACGCTTTAGCTTACTGTTCTTATTTTTATTTACATTGCCAATCGCAATTGGGCAACTACCTTTTCCGAACAATGAGTTTTCTGAAAAACCAAAAGAACCGGCTCATGTTGTGTATGCCGCATCACAAGTTTTATCTACGCAGCAACCTTTGATTCAAACGAATGTGCCTTTTCATGTATTAATGCTCTATACGCATTCCCATGAATCGTATAAGCCTGTCGTTGCGCAATCAAAAGGTTTACAAGAGGTATACGATGATCAGACAAATATTTATTCGATGCAGCAAATGATGCAACACTATTTTCAGCTCAATCAAATTACATCAAGTGTCGTTGATTTTGATGTGATGACTGAATTAAAGAGCACTGGTGCAAAAATGTATCAGGCCTATGGTGTTATGCGTCCAGTATTAGCGACAAAATTAAGCGGTGAAAACTATGATTTAGTTATTGACTTTCATCGGGATTCAGCAACGAGTAAAGTGACAACACTGGAAAGTAACGGCGAGCGTTTTGCGAAAATTGCCTTTGTTGTAGGTGCAAAGCATGCAGGATATGAAGCGAATTTAACTTATGCAACTGCGCTTAGTGAACAATTAAATCGTATGATGCCTGGTATTTCACGTGGCGTTATTAAAAAAGAAGGGGAAGGCGTAAATGGAGTGTACAATCAGGATTTATCGCCAAAGATGGTGTTGATTGAACTGGGCGGTATTGATAATACAAAAGAAGAAATAGAGCGTACGATGGCAATTTTAGCGCAAGCGATTCGAAAAGCGTTTATGGAGATCACCGTTTAAGCAATTTTTTGTCTAATATAGCACTTTTAAATGGTGCGAAAGAAAATTTGATTTAGCTCGTTTGGCGTTGGCTGTTGTAGTTTCGCGTAAGTTCATAGTATAATTTAAATTACAGAATGCCTCTTGTGAACCTTTACTTCATTGGTAATTGCGCACAGAGGCTATATTTTAGTAGAAAAGTAAGTGGATAAAGATCTACATACGTAGTGACACCATCTCGCACGTAAATGGAGATACGGTGTTTTTTCTAATTAGGAGAGGACAAATACATGAACCGAGAAGAACGCTTAAAACGCCAAGAAAACATCCGAAATTTCTCGATTATCGCACATATCGACCACGGGAAATCAACATTAGCAGACCGCTTATTAGAAACAACGAAATCCGTGACACAACGTGAAATGAAGGCTCAATTATTAGACTCAATGGATTTAGAACGTGAGCGCGGAATCACGATTAAATTAAATGCTGTTCAATTAAAATACAATGCTAAAGACGGGGAAGTTTACACATTCCACTTAATCGACACACCAGGACACGTCGATTTCACGTATGAAGTATCTCGTTCATTAGCTGCATGTGAAGGTGCAATTTTAGTAGTCGATGCAGCACAAGGTATTGAAGCACAAACATTAGCCAATGTTTATTTAGCAATAGATAATGATTTAGAAATCTTACCAGTTATCAATAAAATCGATTTACCCGCAGCAGATCCTGAGCGTGTACGCGGAGAAATAGAAGATGTTATCGGTCTTGATGCTTCTGAAGCGGTACTTGCTTCGGCTAAAGCTGGTATTGGAATTGAAGAGATTTTAGAGCAAATTGTAGAAAAAGTACCAGCTCCACAAGGCGATCCAGATGCGCCGTTACAAGCGTTAATTTTCGACTCTGTCTACGATGCCTATAAAGGGGTAATCATCTCGATTCGTATCGTTAACGGTACTGTAAAAGCTGGCGACACGATTAAAATGATGGCCACAGGTGCCGAATTTGAAGTAATCGAAGTAGGTATCCATACACCAAAAGCAATTCCTCAAAAAGAATTAACAGTTGGTGACGTAGGTTACTTAACCGCATCAATTAAAAATGTGGGCGATACACGTGTAGGGGATACGGTAACATATGCTGGTCCTAATGGTGCCACAGAGGCGTTAGAAGGGTACCGTAAGTTAAACCCAATGGTATACTGCGGTCTTTATCCAATCGATACAGCGCGCTACAATGACTTACGTGAAGCATTAGAAAAGTTAGAATTAAACGACTCAGCACTACAATACGAGGCCGAAACATCTCAAGCATTAGGCTTCGGTTTCCGTTGTGGATTCTTAGGACTTTTACACATGGAGATCATCCAAGAGCGTATCGAGCGTGAGTTTAATATTGATTTAATTACAACAGCTCCTTCTGTAATTTATGAAGTAACGAAAACAGATGGCACTATTTTAAAAGTGGACAACCCATCAATGATGCCAGACCCACAAAAAGTTGATAAAATTGAAGAACCATATGTAAAAGCAACAATCATGGTACCAAACGATTACGTAGGTGCAGTTATGGAGCTTTGCCAAAAGAAACGTGGTAACTTCTCTGGTATGGATTATATCGATTCTACGCGTGTAAAAATCGTTTATGAAATGCCGTTAGCAGAAATTGTGTATGATTTCTTTGACTTCTTAAAATCAAATACAAAAGGTTACGCGTCATTTGACTATGAGTTAATTGGCTACCAACCATCTAAATTAAATAAAATGGATATTTTATTAAACGGCGAGCAAGTCGATGCATTAAGTTTCATCGTGCACAGAGACTTTGCTTATGAGCGCGGAAAAATAATTGTAGAGAAATTAAAAGAATTAATTCCTCGTCAACAATTCGAAGTACCAATTCAAGCAGCAGTTGGTCAAAAAATTATTGCCCGTTCTACGATTAAATCAATGGGTAAAAACGTTCTTGCAAAATGTTACGGTGGTGACATTTCACGTAAACGTAAATTACTTGAAAAGCAAAAGGCCGGTAAAAAACGTATGAAACAAGTTGGTTCAGTAGAAGTACCTCAAGAAGCCTTCATGGCGGTACTGAAAATGGACGATCCGAAGTAAATTTTTTAAGGCAGAAAGAGCAATCTTTCTGCCTTTTACTTTTTAGGTGAGAAATAGGTAACAATTTGCTAAAGTAAGAAGGAAATGAAATCTAATTTAAAATGAGGCGTGATTTTATGTCGGACATTTTAAACTTTTTACAATTTAAAAATGAAAAATTAGAACGTCAGCTTGAAAAACTATTAGAACGGGCTAATTCTCCAACGGACCTTGTTGATGCATTATTAGAAAATAAAGCAGTGAAGCTAGAAGACCATAAATTATTTTTGGCATTTTTAGCATATTTAGAGCAAGGTCAGCTCGATGCAAAAACTTTATTTCAAGATGTAATCAAGCTACCAAAACACCATTTTGAAGCAAAATATGAAATGAATTGGACACAAGTCATTCAATTAAGTGTCACATTTCTTACAATTTTGCGCATAAATGACAAAGAAAGCTATAAACATTTCATCGACTAGCTTGTCGGAACGTATGACTATTCGCTATAATGATGAAATGAGTAAAAGGATTGAGAGGGGCAACAGTCGATGAATGAAGAACAACGACTAGCTAGTCAGCAGATTAAACAACCAAAAGAAGAAAAAGACTATAGTAAATATTTCGAAAAAGTATTTACGGCTCCTTCGTTAAAAGACGCGAAAAAACGTGGTAAAGAAGAAGTTAAATATCATAAAGATTTTGATATAGATGAAAAGTATTTAAGAATGGGTACAGATCGTAAGTTTTACATTCGTACATATGGCTGCCAAATGAACGAACACGACACAGAAGTAATGGCTGGTATTTTCATGCAGCTTGGCTATACACCGACAGAAATGATCGAAGAAGCAGATGTAGTGCTATTAAACACATGTGCAATTCGTGAAAACGCAGAGAACAAAGTATTCGGTGAGTTAGGCTTCTTGTTAAAATATAAACGAAAAAATCCAGAGATGTTAATCGGCGTTTGTGGATGTATGTCGCAAGAAGAATCCGTAGTTAACAAAATTTTAAAACAGTACCAGCATGTTGATATGGTGTTCGGTACACATAATATTCACCGTTTACCAAACATTTTACATGACGCCTATATGTCGAAAGAAATGGTCGTAGAAGTTTGGTCAAAAGAAGGCGATGTCATCGAAAACCTTCCGAAAAAGCGGATTGGCTCGATTAAAGCATGGGTGAACATTATGTATGGCTGTGATAAATTCTGTACCTACTGTATCGTTCCTTATACACGTGGTAAAGAGCGTTCTCGCCGTCCAGAAGAAATCATCCAAGAAGTACGCGATTTAGCCGCACAAGGGTATAAGGAAATTATGCTACTTGGTCAAAATGTTAATGCATATGGCAAAGACTTCGAAGATATTGAGTACCGTTTAGGTGACTTAATGGATGAATTACGTAAAATTGATATTCCACGAATTCGTTTCACAACAAGTCATCCACGAGACTTCGATGATTATTTAATCGAAGTGTTAGCAAAAGGTGGCAACTTAGTAGATCATATTCATTTACCAGTACAATCTGGCTCAAATGAAATTTTAAAAATTATGGCGCGTAAATATACGCGTGAGCACTTTTTACAATTAGTTGATAAGATCAAAGTAGCTATTCCAGGAGTAACGTTAACAACTGATATTATCGTTGGTTATCCGAATGAAACGGAAGCACAATTCCAGGAAACGCTTGATCTTTATCGCCAAGTAGGCTTTGATATGGCGTTTACCTACATCTATTCGCCACGTGAAGGTACACCGGCTGCGAAAATGATCGACAACGTAACTGAAGAAGAAAAGAAAGACCGCTTACAACGTTTAAATACAGTGGTAGGGGAATTTTCTGCAAAAGCTTTAAAAGATTTAGAAGGTCAAATAGTAGAAGTTTTAGTTGAAGGCAGCAGTAAAAGACGAGATGATGTTTTAGCTGGCTATACGCGTAAAAACCGTCTTGTAAACTTTAAAGCGGATCCAAAATACATTGGAAAGCTTGTTCAAGTAAAGATTTTAGAAGCAAAATCATACTCGCTTATGGGAGAGTTTGTTGAAGAAATTAAAGAATAGGTGGAATTCGTAACATGACAAAATTATATTCTAAAGACGAAATCGTCGAAAAGGCAAAAGAAATTGCACATATGATTGCTAACACGGAAGAAGTAGAGTTTTTCAAAAAAGCAGAAGAACAAATTAACGAAAATCAATTTGTCCGTGAAAAAATTGCATCATTAAAAACACTTCAAAAGCAAGCGGTAAACTTTCAGCACTTAGGGAAAGAAAAAGCATTAAAAATGATTGAAGGCAAAATTACAGGGATTGAAGAGGAAATTGATTCTCTTCCAGTCGTACAGCAATTCAAACAATCACAATTTGAAGTAAATACATTATTACAATTAGTATCAAATGCCATCGCCAATAACGTAACAAATGAAGTAATCGTATCAACTGAAGGCGATTTATTAAAGGGTGAAACAGGATCAAAAATACGTAATAGCGTTCCAGGTTCTTGCTCATAATATTTTTTTAAAACAGCTCTCTACTTCTAGGTAGAGGGCTTTTTTTTACATCATATTACATTTTTTGTAGGTTTTTAGTCGCAATAAGTGTAATTTTTTGTTATACTTTTTAATTAGTGTAAGAAATTAGGAAGGATAAGGTGTATGAACGAATTTGGTAATCAACGACATAGCGATGATGAAATGTATTTTTGGTTATGTCAAATGGCACGACAAGTTGACACGGCTATATTAATCATTGATCCGAAAAAAGGATATACAATTAATTTCGCAAATCACATCTTTACTCGTTTGACTGAATACAGCGAGTTAGATTTAATGGGTAATACATTATCAACATTATACGGACCGTTAACAGATTTATTAAATGAACAGGCAATACAAGAAAGTATTGAAAATGGCTTAACATTTAAAACATCTTCTTTCCATTACCGAAAAGACGGTTCGGCTTTTTGGAATGAGGTAAGTAATTTACCAGTGCGCAACCTAAATGGTGAACTCCAATATAGCGTGCTTATAATGAAAGATGTTACCGAGTCGATCAACGTAGAATCCTTAATTGAATTAGAGCGTGATGTGTATTTTAGCTTAGAAAATGGAGAATCTATTGACGAAGTTTTAGGAAATATTTGTTCAAATGTAGAAACGACATTCGGGAAAAAATGCCATTGTTCGATTGTAATACACAATAAAAGTAATCATTCCGTAAAATACTACGGAGAATTTGCTGATGAATTAATTACGATAGATAAAAATTTACATATATTAGATGTCCGTGAAGAAAGACAGCATCTTGTAAAAAAACCAGTGATTGTACGAGATATTCAAAGTTCGAATTTAAGTAAAAAATATAAACAGTTAATTGATAAATTTAATTTGCAATCTTTATGGAGCCAGCCAATTTTAAATACGGAAGGCGAAGTGATTGGTTTATTTACAATGTATTTTGAACAAGAAGCAGAACCGCAAGAAGTTGACTTCAAGTTTTTAAATCGCATTGCACCGATTGTTACCTTAGCATTGAAGTATTTTGAACAAAAAAACGCCATTCGATTATTAGCATATCAAGATGTATCAACAGGATTAAATAATTTAGAACAATTTAAAAATACGATGAATGCTTTAATTGAACACGGTTGTGAAGGCTATTTATATATTATTGAGCCAGGTGAATACCAAAAGATTGTTGATATATACGGCCGTCAAGGCGGCGATGAAATTTTACGCCAATTAGCCAGTCGACTTCAGAATGTCCGTACATTTGAAGATTCGATACTTGCACGTTATACGAACTCATCGATAATTGTCGCTTCACGTTTGGGAATGAAGGAAATAAAAATTTCACAACAAGAACGGGAAGGAATATTGTTTGAGCCATATTTCATTGATAATAAAGAAGTATACGTTACGTTAAAGGTTGGGACCTCAGGTTTTTGTGAAACAATAACCTTAAACGAAGCAATTCGACAAGCTGATACGGCATTATCAAGTGCTATAAAAGCCACAGGTACGGTTGTGAAACGATTTGAAGAAGGACTAATTGAATCTGTTGAGCGCGAAATGAATGTATTGGCGCATATTCCCCACGGGCTAAAAAATGCTGAATTTTTCCCAATGCTACAGCCGAAAGTCAATATTGAAACCGGAAAAATTAAGAGTTTTGAAGCATTGGCTCGTTGGATTTCAGCTGATTTAGGATTCGTTTCACCAGCACAATTTATCCCTGTTGCCGAAAATACCGGGAATATTTATAAAATCGACCGTGATATTTTCCGAAAAGTACTGCAGTGGCAAAAGCAACGTTTAGAAACTGGATTTAAAATGTATCAAGTATCAGTAAATATTTCACCAAGTCATTTTTATAATCCCTCATTTGTCGAAGGTTCAATCAAGTTGATCGAACAGTACGGGATTGATCCGCAATATATTAAATTCGAAATTACAGAGAGTATTGAACTAGAAAATGTCATGCGAGCAAAGCGAATTATTAACGAACTAAATGAATACGGCATTGCAACATCTATTGATGATTTCGGAGTCGGTTATTCTTCGCTAAGCTATTTACAACAGCTACCATTTGAAGAAATTAAGATTGATAAAAGCTTTGTCGACAATTTAGCAGACCCGCGCATGAATGCAGTCATTAAAACGATAATTCAGCTTTCAAACGACTTAAATATGGAGTCGGTTGCAGAAGGAATTGAAACAGAAGAACAACATCTTGAATTGAAGCGCCTTGGTTGTGACATAGGTCAGGGTTATTACTATTACAAACCAATGAAGTTAGAAGACATTGATCAGTTATTAGAGGATCAAAAGTTAAATATATAACACATGAAGCAGCTATTCTTTTTGAGTAGTTGCTTTTTCAAATTTCACATCACCCTTTAGGCAACTGCCGCATACACTAGTTCGAGTAGTTGAAGAAAGGGGAGATGTTCGGTGAAGCGTTTGCGCCAAATTGTAACAAAAGCAGTGATTGCGAAAGGAAAAAAACGTACCGAATGTAAAGAAACGCTAAGTCCACCGAATGCGCCGACAAGTATTCTCGGCTGTTGGGTTATTAATCATCATCATCAAGCAAAACGAGTTGGTAAATATGTTGATGTATCTGGGAAATTTGATGTAAATGTTTGGTATGCGTACAATAATCATTCGAAAACGGCGGTATTTACGGAAACGATTTCGTATAAAGATCGTATAAAGCTATCATTCCGAGATGGTGATACGGGTGATTCAGATGATGTTAAGATTCGTGTGTTGCAACAACCAAATTGTATTGAAGCCATCATTACGAAGCAAGGCGATAAATTCCAGGTGACAATTGAAAGGGAATTCTTAGCTGAAATTATTGGAGAAACGACAGTTGTTATAAATGTGCATCCATCAGATTATGAAGAAGATTGGACATATGATGATGAAAGTTCTATTAATGCATCAAGTTCTTCTAGTTCCTCTAGCTCTAGTTCATCTTCTAGTTCGTCATCGTCAAGTTCAGCGGCACAGCAGTTTGATTCTTCATCTTTTGAATAATCGATCTTATGCTCAAGCGATAAAAAGCTTGAGCCTTTTTATTTTCAAAAAATCGTTTTGAGATTGGTTTTGCAAGTGAGGAATTTCTTGTGGCTAGTGGTATAATAGCAAGTACAAGTTTTAGCAAATGAGGGAAGTTCGAATGACTACATATACACCAATGATGCAGCAGTACATGCTCGTTAAACAAGATTATCAAGATGCGTTTTTATTTTACCGTTTAGGAGATTTTTATGAGCTCTTTTTTGATGATGCCATTAAAGCATCACAGCTTTTAGAAATTACGTTAACAGCGCGTGGAGGGAGTACGGACAATCCGATTCCCATGTGTGGTGTGCCACATCATGCGGCGCAGGGCTATATTGAAACACTCGTTGCAAAAGGCTATAAAGTAGCCGTTTGTGAACAAACAGAAGATCCGAAGAATGCAAAAGGCGTTGTGAAGCGCGAAGTCGTACAAGTCATTACGCCAGGTACGATTACAGAAGGAAAAGCACTCGACGGAAAAACCAATCATTTCATCGCAGCGGCAGAAAGTCTTTCAAATAATGAGATTGCGTTTGCCTATTTAGATGTATCAACTGGTGAAGCACACACATCCATTTTAGAAGGAAGCGCCAAGGAATTGGTTCAACAATTAAATGCCTATGCGATTAAAGAAGTCATCTTAACAGAGCAGTTACAACTTTTAATGGCCGACTTTGCAGAAAATAGTGGAATCGTGCTGTCATTAGAAAAAGAAGAAATGAATGAACAACGTGCAGCGAAATATGTAACAGACATTCCAAGTGTCCTGCAAGGTGTTGCCAAACGTTTATTACAATATGTTGAGCGCACACAAATGCGTTCACTATCCCATATTCAAGCATTTACGTATTCAGAAGCAAACAGTTACTTACGCATTGATACAAACTCCAAACGTAATTTAGAGCTAATTCAATCGATTCGTGGTGGGGATGCGAAAGGTACATTACTTTGGTTACTAGATGAAACGGTTACTGCGATGGGTGGACGTAAGCTAAAGCAATGGATGCATCAACCATTAGCAAACAAACAGGCAATTGAAGCACGTCAAAGCGTTGTTACAGAGTTAATCGAGGAATTTTTCTTACGTGACGAATTAACACAGCTTTTAAAAAGTGTCTATGATTTAGAACGTTTAGCAGGACGTGTTGCCTTTGGTTCAGTAGGTGGTCGTGATTTAGCACAACTACGTGAATCATTACGCCAAGTACCGTCCATTAAAGAGAAACTAATCGAAAGTGGCCGTGAAAAATGTGTTGCACTGGGGCGAGACTTAGATTTATGTGCAGATGTCGAACAACTATTAGCCAATGCCATTACCGATCATCCACCAATTTCCATTAAGGAAGGCGATGTGATTCGCGATGGCTACAACGACCAGCTTGATCAATATCGTGATGCATCCCGTCACGGCAAGGATTGGATTGCCCAACTTGAGCAAAAAGAGCGCGAATTAACAGGCATTAAAAACTTGAAAATCGGCTATAACCGTGTATTTGGCTACTATATTGAAATTACGAAATCTCACTTAGGCAATACGGATTTAGCGCGTTTCGAACGGAAGCAAACATTAGCCAATGCCGAGCGTTATATCACAGAAGAGTTAAAAGAAAAAGAAGCGCTTATTTTAAATGCGGAAGAGCAAAGTTTAGCGCTAGAATATAATTTATTTGTCGCATTACGTGATGAATTAAAAACTTATATTCCGCGTGTACAAGCATTAGCAGCTCAAATTAGTGAACTGGATGTATTGATGAGCTTTGCTGCTGTAACGGATAAATATCGTTTTACAAAACCAGTATTCCATGAAGGCCGCGCGTTAAAAATCATTGAAGGCCGCCACCCGGTTGTAGAAAAAATGCTGAATAAGCAAAGCTATGTACCGAATGACTGCGTATTAATGGATGATAAAAACATGATGCTGATTACAGGTCCGAATATGTCGGGTAAAAGTACGTATATGCGTCAAGTGGCATTAATCGTAGTACTCGCACAAATGGGTTGTTATGTTCCAGCACAAGAAGCCTTATTACCGATTACTGATCAAATTTTCACACGAATCGGAGCAGCAGATGATTTAGCAGCAGGACAATCAACATTTATGGTTGAAATGTTAGAATCACAACATGCGATTACCCATGCGACAAAAAATAGTTTAATGCTTTTCGATGAAATTGGTCGTGGGACATCAACATATGATGGAATGAGCTTAGCGCAAGCAATGATGGAATATATTCATGAAGAAATTGGCGCCAATACATTATTTTCAACGCATTATCATGAGTTAACGGATTTAGAAAACGAACTAGACCGCTTGCAAAATGTTCATGTTAGTGCAACGGAGCAAGATGGGCGAGTCGTATTCTTGCATAAAGTAAAAAAAGGCGCGGCCGATAAAAGTTACGGCGTGCATGTGGCAGAACTTGCAGACATGCCTCAAGCGATATTAAATCGTGCACGTGTGTTGTTAGAGCAATTTGAAGCAAGCGATATGAAACAAGAGAAAATGCCAACAGTACCAGTTGAAGTGCTAAAACCAGAACCAGAACCAGAAAAAGTGGTTATTCAGCCGACTGTTGCTGAAGAAGAATTACAATTATCGTTGTTCCAAATTCAAGAAGGCCCTGCTATTTCAAAAGAGGAACAAGAAGTTTTGGCAGCTATTTCAAAATTAAATGTTATGGGCACAACACCAATGCAGGCAATGACCATGCTTTATGAGTTACAACATAAACTATTAGCAAGTAAATAAGGAGGAATGCCGGATGGGAAAAATTCAAATTATGGATGAATGGCTGTCGAATAAAATCGCAGCTGGTGAAGTAGTAGAGCGACCATCATCCGTTGTCAAAGAGCTAGTTGAAAATGCCATTGATGCGGGTAGTACATCGATCGAGATTTTTCTTGAAGAAGCCGGTCTTACTTCCATTCAAGTAGTGGACAACGGGAGTGGAATGGACGAAGCCGACGCATTAATGTCGTTTTCTCGTCATGCGACTTCTAAAATTGAAAAAGAACAAGACTTATTCCGAATTCGTACGTTAGGTTTCCGTGGAGAGGCTTTGGCGTCAATTGCCTCTGTTTCTAAATTAACATTACGCACATCGGACGGAGATGGAGGGGTACACCTGTATTTAGAAGGTGGCCATTTAAAAGAGCATAAACCAACTGCCCTACGTCGTGGTACAGACATTACAGTAGCACAGCTATTTTACAATACCCCCGCGCGCTTAAAATATTTGAAAACGATTCAGACTGAGTTAGGGCATACGATTGATTTTATTAACCGTATCGCATTAGGTTACCCGGAAGTTGCGATTAAGCTTGTGCATAATGGTCAAACATTGCTACAAACAAATGGACGTGGTCAAGTGCAGCAAGTATTAGCTGCGATTTACGGAGCGCATAATGCGAAAAAGATGCTAGCTTTTGAAGGCAGTAATAATGACTATAAAATTCACGGCTATGCATCACTACCTGAAGTGACACGGGCATCGAAAAACTATATGTCACTGTTTGTAAACGGACGCTGGGTGAAACATTTTGTTATTCAAAAGGCCATAATTGATGCGTATCATACGTATTTACCAATAGAACGATTCCCAATTGTATTACTTTATGTAGAAGGGGATCCGCAATTAACAGATGTCAATGTCCATCCTGCGAAGCATCAAGTACGACTTAGTAAAGAGCCAGAGCTACTAAAATTAATCGAGGATACAATTCGTCAAGCAATTCGTGCGGTTAATCGAATCCCACTCGCTGAAAAGAAAGAAAAGCCAGTCCGAGTTCCAAGCGAACAAATGAATATTTGGAATCCGAGCACTGCGACTACACCAGGTTTTGATACACAAAAAATGACATCACTTGTTGAACGATTAACGAACGAGCAGACAATCGTGAGAGAACCCTATGTACCTTCACCGATGCAAACTCAGCAAGAAGAACATTTTGATCAACAAGTAACAATATCGCAACCAACCGTAGAAGTAGTGCAAGAAATGAATGAACTAGAAAGTATACCGTTTGAACCAATGCAAGAGGTAGAAAATGTTGATGAAATTGAACGAACTAATCCAAAACGCCATTTCCCACAAGTAGAAATCGTTGGTCAAATTCATGGAACGTATATCGTGGCACAAATGGAAGACGGCTTTTATCTAATCGATCAACACGCGGCACAAGAACGTATTAAATACGAATATTTCCGTGATAAAGTTGGGGAAGTCAACGCCAATGAACGCCAATCACTCCTCATGCCATTAACATTTCATTATTCTGCAGATGAGGCCATCCGTTTAAATGAATCAAAAGCAGCCTTAGATGATGTTGGGGTATTTTTAGAAGAGTTTGGTCAATCATCATTTATCGTACGAGAATATCCGACATGGTTTCCAAAAGGGGAAGAGCAGGAAATCATCGAGCAATTGATCGAGCAAGTGTTAAACACGCGTATAGCAGATATCAAAAAATTGAGAGAAGCAGCTGCCATCATGATGAGTTGTAAAAAGTCGATTAAAGCGAATCACTATTTAGACCAGCAGCAAATGGAGCGTCTCATTGAAGATTTGCGAAACGCAGACAATCCATTTACTTGTCCACATGGGCGCCCTGTTTTAATTCACTTTACGTCGTATGAAGTAGAAAAAATGTTTAAACGCGTTATGTAGTTTGACAATGAAAGGGTGGATGGAATGGAGAAAAACACGTTTTATATGACAATGACGGATGGACATGAAGTGTTTGTAAGAACATTTAAACCTGACGAAGGGATAATCGGACATATTCATTTGCTACATGGGATGGCAGAGCATTCGGAACGTTACGAGGAATTCGCCCAAGTTTTGGTGGCCCAAGGTTATTTTGTTTCGACACATGATCACCGTGGTCACGGTTATACAGCTGATAAAAATGGTCAGCTGGGCTTCTTCGGTTATGAAAAAGGTTTTGATCGTGTTGTACAGGACGTTTATGAAGTCTTAAAACAAGTTGAAATCATCGCAAATACAGGACGCCCCATTCTTTTTGGTCACAGCATGGGCTCATTTATCGCGAGACGTTTCGCGCAGCTTTATAGTGAAATGATCGAAAAGCTCATTTTAAGTGGATCTGGTTCTCCGTCACTACTCCATTCAGCTGGACATGTTATTGCAAAACAATTAGTGAAGCTTCAAGGGCCAACGACATCGAGTCAACTGATGAACCTATTGAGCTTTGGTAATTTCAACAACAATGTGAAGAATGCGAAAACACCCTTTGATTGGCTTTGCACGGATGAAGAGGAAGTGCAAAAATATATCGATGATCCACTTTGTGGGTTCATATCGACAACACAGCTCTTTGCTGATTTAACAGAAGGTATGATCCAGTTAGATGATCAATCTAAAAATGAGCAAATTCGTTCAGATTTAGCTGTATTATTTGTCAGTGGGACAGATGATCCAGTTGGTGGTAACAATGCAAAAGATGTATTAAAAGCGGCTGAGCAGCTTGTAGATGCAGGTGTAACGAATGTATTGGTGCATCTATTTGAAGGGTTG